>JANYEC010000003.1 GCA_025363295.1 Akkermansiaceae bacterium | reverse complement strand
CCATCCGATCAACCAACCGGCCGCCATTTCACTCCCAAAGCCACGCGATTTCATATAATCCCGGGCGTGCTGCGCGGCTGGATTTTTCATCAAATGCTCATGCATGAAGGTCGTAGCCTCCCGATGGATATCCTTCAGTCGCCCTTGCGAGCGACCTGCCTTTTCAGCGTTAGGGTCCGAGCTCTCTTCGATCACGTGAATCCCGGCGCGTGAGGCAAGTTTCTTCACCGCCTCCGTGAACGGTAGATTTTCGTAATCGCGAACGAAGTTAATGGCATTCCCCCCTTTTCCGCAGCCAAAGCAATGGAAGCGCTGGGTGTGCGGCGTGATGTAAAACGAAGGCGTCTTTTCGTTGTGAAACGGGCAATTCGCGCGGAACTGCGAGCCCGCCTTTTTCACCTGAATGTAGGAACTGATCAAATCGACGATGTCCGTCGCTTCGAGCACTTTCTCCACACTTTCTTTCGGAATCTGGGCCACGGTTCTTCTGTAGGCGGAGAGTAATCTCAGGCAAGCCATCAAAAAGTATAAAATCCAAATCGAGCGCTGAATTGCTTGCCAAGTGCCGCCGAGCCCCTTAATCCTCGCCCCCGCTTATCAGTTCGTAAGCGTTTCTGGACATCGCATGCTTAGCTCAGTGGTAGAGCACATCCTTCACACGGATGGGGTCGTAGGTTCGAACCCTACAGCGTGCACCACTTTTTCGATGTTTGTGATGAAACTTTCGTGATCTATCCCTTCTTTTTGGGCTACTTTTCATCCTATCTAACGTTCTTTTTGGATCGCTTTCTTGCCTCGAATTCCATCGACCTCCTCCGTCACCTCCTAACTTCTAACTACTATCTTCTCAGACTTCCTATCAGTCCAAGCCCTTGCTTCTGCCCTTTTCATTCGCCGCACAGCACATTGGGCAATTTATGGTGCCGACGTGGCTGGCGTCCTCGAACGCATGAAGGCACAGCCTGCAAATCACCCGGTTCGCCAAGGAGCGCCGCTCGGCCCGCCCGTGCAAGGTGCGCGAAACAACCGTGCAAACCAGCACCAACCCGGCAGCACCCAGCAATGCGAAAAGCACAAAATTAGTGATCGTCAGGTCCATCGTTGGGTTGATTGATGAATCCGATTCCTAGGGCGATCCAACGGAATGGCTTTTCAGATAGAGTCAGAAATTGAATGCTGCGCAGCCAGGTTTCCAATTCCAATCCACCCGCCTCGCCGCCTTTTTCCAGCGAAACGCAATCGACCACACCGCCAGCGGAATTGAGTCGGACAAGGAAACGCCATGTCGCCGAGCTCATCGCTCCGTCCACGGCTGCCGAAAATGGCGGGAGCGTCGAGGGTATTGCCTCGGGCGTGATGCCCGAGAGCGGATAAAGCGTTGGTGCAGGTTTTAAATTCGCCAAGTCCGGCACCGCACGGGGAGTCAAAAGGTGTTTCGGGAAAACGGTCTCGCCTTTCGAGGAAAGCTCCGTCGGCGGTGTTAGTTTTTCCTCAGGCAGATCCCGCAGAGTCGGGGTGTAGGGATTGCGCGGTCCCCGAGATGCAGCAGCCACCTCCGATTCCAGTGCGGCCATTCCCTCCCATTGCGCCGGCTCGAAACGCGAAGGAAATGGCCCGCCTTCCTGTGCTTGAAGAGCCAGTGCATGGCCCTGCAAATCATCAGTTAGATAAATTAGGGAGGCTTTTCGTGGAGCCCTCATTGCCGGAGAAACCACTTTCACCCGCACGGTGCCCAGTAAAATCATGAATGCAGAAGCCACCACCAGGATGGCTAATAGAGTTGGAAAATATGACCGTTTCCGCCCATGCCAAGAAAACACCCGCTCAGGAGTATTCATCAGCCTCGGGCGACTTTTAGCGGTGCTAACCATAGCTTAGGGCGCGGTTTTAGGCACGGTGACCTTCGTTTTCGCTGCGCTTTTTCCCACGATCGCAAGCCGGAAGCCCTTCCCCAAAATCAGCTCAGTGGCCTCACGCTCGACGCCCACCGGCGTGCCCATATCCGACTGCAAAAGCACGATTGCCTTTGCTGATGCACCTCTCGAATGAAGCTCGTCTAACCTCGCCGCGAGCTGACCCATCGTCACCGGATCGCGCCCGAAGTGAATGCGCGGCAGCGGTTCTCCTGGGCCCAGCGTGACTACCAGCGTGTCTTCGTAGCGCTGCATTTGAAACCGCGAAGGTGCCATTTCCACCGCCACGCCGGACTGCATCACCAGCGATGGTCCCAGCAGCAGGAAAAATAAAAGCAACGTAAACAAATTCAAAATTGGCACCGCATGCAACAGGCCCGGGCGCTCTGGCAAGGTAATTTCTAACTTCATTTTGCAGGCTCCTTTTGAGGTTTCGGATGCCTCTTGCCCGCCGTGACCTCACCCCGGAATGGCGCAAATTCCTCCTCTTCGCGGGTATCCGCGATCAAATGCACCATCTCAATACCCGCACGCTCGATCCGATGCACTAACCGCAGCGCCCGCCCTAAAAAATAGAGATAAAACAAGTACAGCGGCACGGCAACCGTGAGACCTAACACCGAAACAATCAAGGCGGACTGCACCCCACCTGACAAATCTGAAGGCCCCGAAAAACCACCCTTCTCATTGATTTTTTGGAACGTATCTAACATTGCCACCATCGTTCCTAACAAACCGACCAACGGTGCGAGCAACGCGGCTCCTAAGATCGCCCGGATGTTTTTCTCAATCCTCGGCACCTCTAACTGACCTGCTTCCTGCACCACATCTCGCAGATCCCGCCGATCCAGATAATACCTTAAAAGCGCAGCATGCGCGACCCGCGCCACCGGCCCCGGAGCCCGTGCAGCCTCGTGCAGCGCCTCCGCAAATGCCCGACGCCGAATGTGATGTGACAGCCCTACCAGTAAATCCCCCACATTGATCCGCGCCCGGTGGAAGAAGAAAAGACGCTCCACCACACACACCGAGCCAATAAACGCGAGACCCAAAAGCACCCACACCAGCGGGCCACCTTGCTCGATCATTCCGGAAGGTTCCATCAATCCTAAAATCATGTGCGGAAAATCTAGACTCCGGGCCAAGGCGCTGGCGAGCAACAAAAGCTAGGGAAAAAGCGAATGGTAGATGGGAAATTAGCCCGTCACGGACCGCGAAATTCATTTCGCCCATTTCATCACTTCTTTCAGCTTTTCCGCTTCCCTCCATTTCCGCTTCTACCCACCATCCCGCCATGCTCCAAACCGCCTCTGCTCTCAAAAAAATCTTACTCGAGAAATCCGTCCGCACCGGCACCTTCACCCTCGCCTCCGGAAAACAAAGCGATCTCTACATCGATTGCCGCGTCACCGCCCTCGATCCATTTGGTGCCCACCTCATCGGTGACCTTGGCTGGCATGCCGTTCGTTCCAAAATCCATTCTGAACACCTCGAAATCCACTGCATCGGTGGTATGACTCTTGGCGCCGATCCTATTTCACTCGCCGTCGGCATGGCATCGGCCGCGAAAAATCCTGATGAAGCGCTCCAAGTCTTCACGGTTCGCAAGGAACCAAAAGGCCACGGGGCCGGGAAACAAATCGAAGGAAACTTCAAATCCGGCGATACCGTGATTGTGGTTGATGACGTGATCACCACCGGTGGCTCCACCCTTAAAGCGATTGATGCCATCGAGCGCGAAGGCGGAAAAGTAGCGTTCGCCCTCGTCCTCGTGGATCGGGAAGAGGGCGGCCGCCAAGCCATCGAAGCACGCGGGGTGCATGTCGTTTCGCTGTTTACCCGCAGCTCGCTTCTCGACTAACGAACTCACATTAATGCGGAATCCTCACCGCGCAGATGCGATTGAGGTCATTGCTCCAAAATCCATGCCATCGTTTTGGTAGCAAGCTTGTCGAAAGCAATCACAGATTGGACGAGATGCTCTTCCTTCGTATCCTCAATCTTGTTATGGCTGATTCCGTGGAGACTTTGCACGAACATCATCACCGTGGGAATTCCCGCTGCTGCTGCTTCCGCCGCGTCGTGTAGAGGGCCAGACGGGAGGAGGTGAGAAACACCGCAGGTTTCACGAATCGACTCATCACAAAGTTGAACAAGCCCGCTATTGAAAGGGTGCGGAGCAATCTGCCAGAGTCGCTCCCAGCTCACACTCACATTACCCTCCTTCGCGAAGCGCTCGCTGGCATCACGGGCCTCAGCTAACATTTTCTTGAGCGCATCCACATCCAGGTGCCGCTGGTCCAATGTGATCCGACATTCCTCGACGACGCTGGTAACGATACCCGGCTTCGTGGTGCAGGAGCCAATGGTGCAGACGCCTTGTCCGCTGCGTGCGGCGATTTGATAGATTTCAGAACCCATCTTAGCCGCCGCGAGAAAGGCATCCCGACGGCGATTCATCGGGGTGCTGCCGGAATGCGCCGCTTGACCGTGGAAAGTGATCGCATGTCGCTCTACGCCGAAAGTCCCGAGCACCGCTCCCAGCGGTAAATCGAGATCTAGCAGCACCGGGCCTTGTTCAATGTGGAGCTCAATGTATGCCGCCGCATTTTTCAACTCCTTGTGACTGGCCTTCACGTTTTCAAAATCGATTCCATGCGCGGCGATGGCATCAGGCAGCGAGACACCTTCCTTATCCTTGAGGCCGCGCGCTTCATCCATGTCGAGGTTTCCCGAACAAGCAGAAGAACCGAAAAGACTTTTTCCAAATCGCGCGCCCTCCTCATCCGCCCAATCGACAATGCGCACGGTGACCGGCGGCTTTCCATCATACTCCGAATGAATGCGGCGCAGTATCTCCACTCCGGCGAGCACGTTCAGGCAGCCGTCGAGCCAACCACCGTTAGGAACAGAGTCGATATGCCCGCCAATGATGAGAGCACGTTCCGACGCTCCTTGCAAGGTGACCCAAAGATTGCCCGCTTCGTCCGTGTGAATGTCAACTGCTAGACCGGAGTAAAGATTCTTATACCATGTCCTTGCCTTTGCCCAGACCTCGGTGAAAGCAACTCGTTGCGCTCCATTTTCATCGCCCGTGAGAGAGCGCAATTGCTTGAGTTCATCAATGGTCCGAAGAGGATTAAGGCAATTGCTCATGAATCGATTTATCCGAAAGTGAAAATCTGGGCAAGACACCTTTCCTGTGCGTCACAAAAGTTAGCACGAAGAATGCCGATTCTCAGAACGATCTTGGAACCAAGTTCGTATTGCCAAATCGCCCCAAAACGCGTCTCATTTTGTATGCACGACCTTCATATCCACCTCGGCGGTGCGGTGCCATCGTCCGTTCTGTGGGAAATTCTCTGCGACAACGGTTTACGCACCCAATATGTCGATTTCACGAGTTTTCACGATTCGCTCACCGCTCGGCCCAATGAAGTAAAATCACTCGATGACTTCCTAGGCCGCTATTTCCAAGTAACCGAAGAAATACAATCCTCACCCTCCGCCGCGAGCGTTTCTGCCTATCAGGTAATCGCCAAGGCCCACCGCCGGGCACAAGTAAGCGCCGTGGAACTCCGCTTCAATCCGCATAAACGCGTACGCCACGGCCTCCACACCATGGATGCCATCATTCTTGCGGTGATGCAGGGGCTCGAACGCGCGTCACTTCATTATGGCGTCGCCACCGGCATCATCCTCTCTCTCGGGCGCGATCTTTCGTTAGAATCTAACTGGCAAATCATTGACACCGCAATCAAATGGCGCAGCCGTGGATCTCTCAACGGAGCCAATGGCGTGGTCGGGATTGACATGGCGGGACCGGAATCGCGCTCGCTTGAAATGAGTAAACCTTGGATGAGTGAGGTCTCGGCAATGATGGGAAAAGCCCGCGACGCTGGGTTGAAAATTACCTATCATGTCGGCGAAAGCGAAGGCACTGGACCCGAGGGCATGCTGAAGGTGATCGAGGCGATTCACCCAGATCGTATTGGCCACGGGATCGAATTGCGAAATGCCACTGGCAAAACGAAAGAGCGCTTGATCGCCCTGCTGCGTGAAGAAAGCACCTGCCTAGAGCTTTGCCCAACGGTCAACCTCGTCACCCGTGTGATCCCAGACTATCAGGCCATCGCAAAATTCGTTAGAGAACTCGCGTATCATAAAATCCCCTACTGCATCAACACCGACAATCCCTATCTCATTCACACCAATCTCAAGCAAGAATATGAGATTGTGGGTCACGAATTGGGAGCCGACGCGGACACTCTGCTAGAGCTCGGCAAGCAGCACGCAGTCAATCACCGCTTTCTTAGCAACTAGGGATCATTGCACCGTCCAAATCTCACGCACTTGACGTCTCTGTAAACTATTGAAAACGGATCTCATTTAGTGGTGAAATTTCCAGAAATAATCCGTGTGCCCTCGAAATTAAGCACTTATTCTCAACCATATCGGATTTGCGATGAGGAAAAAGTAAGCAGCCCCATCCCAATCAGATACAAATCCCACAACTCTAACTAACATGAACTCCCGACGAAACTTTCTCTTCAAACTCGCCCTGTCCGCAGGTGCGCCGCTCGTCCTCACTAGCAGACTCTGCGGTCAGGCTCCGCCTCCGGTCAAACTGGAAGAAACCGATCCAATCGCAATGGCGCTCGGCTATAAAGAGGACAGCACCAAGGCGGACGCCACAAAGTTTCCCCAACACAAACCAGAAATGATCTGTTCCGGCTGCACGCTCTATCAAGGCAAGCCCGGCGATGCATCAGGCCCTTGCGCCGCAGTGGGGATGAAGATCGTGCTCGCAGGTGGCTGGTGCTCCGTCTATGCGAAAAAGCCTGATCCAGTGAAGTGACGCTATTAAAAACTAGGTGGACGTTTCCAAGGAACACCCACTTTTTTTATGTCCCGGCGTCAATAAAATTAAGCTAGGTTGATTCCCACGGGGCAATGGTCGGACCCGGTCACTTGCGGGAGAATTTCTGCAGAAACCACCCGATCCATGAAATGAGTGGATACACCGAAATAATCAATTCTCCAACCAATGTTCCTCGAGCGGGCACCGGCACGGTAAGACCACCAAGAGTAGGCATCGGTTAGATCCGGGTAGTGATGGCGGAAGGTATCGGTAAAACCACATTCTAAGAGTTTCCCAAAACTTTCACGCTCATCATCAGAAAACCCAGGGTTCTTGCGGTTTTCGCGCGGTCGAGCCAAATCAATTTCCTGATGCGCCACATTGAGATCACCACAGAAGATCACTGGCTTACGCTTAGCATTTTCTAGCAGGTGCCGCCGAAATACCTCGTCCCATTGGAGCCGGTATGACAAGCGCCGCAATTCGTCCTGCGCGTTGGGAGTATAAACATTCACAAGAATAAAATCCGGATATTCCAAGGTGAGCACGCGACCTTCAGTGTCATGCACATCCACTCCCATGCCGAGTTGGACATTGAGCGGTTTTTGCTTTGTGAAAACCGCGACGCCGGAGTATCCGGGTTTTTCCGCAGAATTCCAATAGGCATGATAAGCGCCGAGCTCTAGCGGTAGCTGTACCTGTTCCGGGCGCGCCTTAGTTTCCTGAAGACACAAAATATCCGGCTGTTCGGTGCTAACAAATTCTCCAAAATTCTTCGCGATCACTGCGCGGATGCCATTCACATTCCAAGAGATCATTTTCATCGACGGGGATTTTCCACATCAGACCAACAACATGCAATCGCCATAGCTGAAAAATCGATAGCGCTGCTCAACTGCCTTTCGATAGGCCTCCATCACGAGCTCCTGCCCGGCAAATGCGCTCACCAGCATGATCAAAGTGCTCTGCGGCAAATGGAAATTTGTCAGCAGCGCACCCACCACCCCAAATTCATAGGGCGGGTGAAGAAAAATGTCCGTCTCGCCCCTCGTTTCTTCATGCCCGATCCCGCGTCCAAGATTACCGACTCGCAGTGACTCCAGAACTCGCGTCACCGTCGTCCCGACGGCCACTACCCTGCCCGCCGTGTTTACTTTATGCGCCGTTTCTTCCGTCACCACATAGCGCTCAGAATGCATCACATGGTCAGCAATGACTTCCACGCTCACCGGGCGAAAAGTTCCCACGCCGACATGTAGTGTTAGGAAAGCATGTCGAATCTTCGCTAACATTTCCGGCGTAAAATGCAGGCCCGCTGTTGGCGCAGCGATCGCCCCTTCTTCCCGCGCGAAAACCGTTTGATATCTTTCCCGATCGGATACCTCATCCTCGCGCCCCATATAATGCGGCAGCGCCAGATGACCGTGTTCGTTCAAGTCCACCGGAGATTCCCACAAAACCCGACGATCGCCGTTTTCAAAAACTTCGATCACCGTTCCTTTGATTCCACCCACCGTCACTGTCCGCCCGAGCTTCATCATTCTTCCAGGCCTTACTAGACAACGCCACTCATGAGGACCCATTCGGTCGAGACAAAGCAACTCCTTCTTCCCATCATCCGAAAAAACCCGTGCCGGAATCACTTTCGTATCGTTCAACACCAACAAGTCATCCTCCTTCAAATACTCAGGGAAATCTCGAAACACCCGATGCTCGATCTCACCGCTGTCCCGATGTACGACCAACATCCTAGATGCGGCGCGCTCGGCAAGTGGCCGGGCAGCGATCAATTCCTCCGGCAAGGTGTAGTCAAAATCCTTCGTCAACAGCGGCATCCACGACTCCTAGCTTCCGTTCAGCCGAACTGCAAGTCATGCCATTTCTGCCGTGTTCCATAAATGACAAAAGATTGACACCCTAGCAGAGTATTTGCTCACATCCTGTAGATGAATTTAAACCGATCTACAACACTCCAATTTCTGCTAGTGGCAATGATCGGCATGTCCGCTCTGTTACAAGGTGGCCCAGCGATGTCCGTGCATGATAAAAATGGACGCGCTATCGAAATTGAATTGCTCTCGGTAAGTGGAAAGACCGTCCGGTTTCGCCGTGCGGATCATGCAAAGGAATTCACAGTGGTGCTCGACCAGTTTGATACCGATTCGCAAGCGAAAATTACCCAGGAAGCAGCCACCCTTCCTGCACCCCTTCCTCCTCTGGCCGCGGACGTGGTGATTGGAAAACGCCGTAAAAAAGACAATAGCTACTATTTAGTCACCCAGGAAATTACCTGTGTTGTAAAACTACACAATAACAGTAATGACATCCCACTCCCAAAGTTCAACGCCAAGGTCATATTCATCGGTCGCAATCAGAGACAACCTGATGAATATATAGTTCTATCCACTCAGGAATTTCCAGTGGAGTTGAAACCAAACGGTGATTCCACTAACACCTTGGAGCCCTTTGTTACCACCTATGATAGTGACAACAAGGGCCAAGGAAACGTCGGAGGCTTTCAATATACAGGCTACCTTCTCGTATTCGTGAACGACAAAAACGAAGTGATATTCAATCAAACGACAGACGCTGACATCCGTAAGGCCATCATTGCAAACCCATCGCTCTTAAGCACCATGGCGGGTTATATCAAGGACACGCCCTTGGACGAAAAAATGATCGTCCGGGGTCAAAAAAAGCACCTCCCCATTATCACAAATTGAAATCACAGGTCTCGCAGGATCAGTGTAAATCTACCACTTCCACGCAGAGGCTCCCTCTTGATTTTCGGAGAAATTCTAGATACGGACTTTGTCAACGACTCGAAACACCCAGTTAGACGGATGGAGAGCTTTCGCGGTGCTGGGTGTGATGTGGCATCATTGGGCATTGAGTACCTGGCGTGGGCCGTTCCCCTTTGAAATCGGGCTTTTCTTCTTCCTCGCGCTCACTGGATTTTTGATTACCCGCATCCTCCTCCGCGAACGCACGTTAGGCGATTCCCACTCGCTACCCTGGAGAGTGAAAAGCTACGCCTATTTTCTCAAACGCCGAATGGTGCGGATCCTGGTGCCGTGCTATGTGGCCATGATTTTCGCGATCGTGGTGGGGGCGGCAGATATCCAACGATATTCTTTGCTCTATTTTATTCATTTATCTAACTTTCATATGGCATACATGGAAGGCTGGCCGCCTGGCACGGCACACTACTGGACGTTGGCGATCCAAGTGCAGTTCTATCTTATCTGGCCGCTGGTGGTGTTTTTCACACCCCGTAAGGCCATGCTCTCCGTATTTCTCCTTTGCACCGCCATCGCACCTATCAGCCGGATGGTGCTGGCATGGCATTTCCCAGAAATCTATCACAATGAAGCGATTACCACCTCCTCGCTGGATTACTTTGCCATCGGTGCCTTGCTCGCTCTGGCGATGGAGCGCGGAATGGCTGCGGGCGATGCGCGTCTGAAATGGGGAAGCCTGATCGCACTCGGTGGCTATCTGATCTTATATATATTTTATGAAATTGGGCGACCGATCGCCGGGTTCTGCGTTATCCAACAGACTTTGTTATCGATCGCTTTTGCAGGTTTAATTTCATCGACCCTATCAAGCCTGAAAGGGTGGCCGGGGCGGATTTTGGAAAATCCGATAATCCAACATATCGGTCGTTTGAGCTATGGCCTCTATTTGTTCCATAACACAGTACCACTATTTCTAGGATGGGTCTTGCCGTGGTTATGGTATCCATTTTTTAGTGGTCCGTGGCTCATCCTTCGCTTGTTAGCATTCGCCCTAACATCCTGGGGACTGGCCTACCTCTGTTGGAAATATCTCGAACAATCAAACGCCCCCACCCCCCACAAACCGACCGTTTCCAGCCTGCCAGATTCTTGATTATCTCTGTGTTAGACTCCTACCCTATCTGAGGGACTCGGGCTTGCGGCCTCGCAAGTAGTCTCCGGCGGACATGCGGCGGCTGCCGTCGGGTTGCACATTTTCAAGGCGGAGCGAATCTTTTCCGCAGCCAATGATGAGGTGGCCATCAATGTTAGCAACTTCCCCGGGAGCGAGAATATGATGAACAAGCTCGGTGGGCGGGGAGATTTTCAGGCGCTTTTCATTTCCCCCTTCGAGTGCCATGGTGAAGGTGCCGGGCCAAGGATCGTAAGCGCGAATACGACGGGCGATCTGCTCTGCGGGCTGGGTCCAATCGAGGCGACCGTCATCGCGCTCAAGCTTCGAAATGTAACTGGAGAGAGAATCATCCTGCGGAATCCGGGCGATACTCCCATCTGATAGTTTCGCGATCACCTCGGACAGCGTCGCAGGTGCGAGAAGGGCGAGACGGTCGTGGAGCGTGCCCCCTGTTTCATCCGGGGCGATTGGGATCGTTTTGATGAGGATCACATCACCTGCATCTAACTGGCGGACAACGTGCATGGCAGTGATTCCGGTTTCCGCATCGCCAGCATCAATGGCGGCCTGAATGCAGGCGGCCCCTCGGTATTTTGGGAGGATCGAGGCATGGAGATTGATAATCGCTTTGCTCGCAAGCGTTAGAATGTTTTTTCGCAGAATCTGGCCATAAGCCATGACGACGAGTAGCTCGGGATCGAGAGCGGCAAGCTCCGCGGTGATGTCTCCTATTTTCTCCGGCTGGAAGACGGGAATACCCGCACCGAGTGCCTCAATTTTGATAGCGGGAGGCGTGAGAACTTGGTGGCGGCCCACGGGCTTATCAGGCTGGGTGACGAGTGCAAGTGGACGCGGGCCATGCTCTAGCAGATGCCGGAACGATGGCAGGGCGATGTCCCCGGTAGCGATGAAAATTAGGCGCATGGATAGATCGATCACACGATGGTTTTTGACATCTCCACAAAAATCGGCAGTGCGGTGATGCATCGGATAATATCCGAGAGTACTTTAACGGGCGGCTGGGTGGCATCGATGGTGGTGATCCTGTCCGCTGGATAGAACTCGAGAATCGGTTTAGTTTCCGCTTCGTAAGTGGCGATGCGCTGGTCGATGACGATGTCACTGGCATCGTCCATGCGGTTGTCCTTGAGTGCACGCTTACGCATGCGGCGTGCGAGCTCATCGCGATTTGGACAAGATAAGTGGAAGACTTGATGGACTTCAATATAGCGCTCGAGAATCTCAGCTTGGCGGACGTTTCGAGGAATTCCATCAAGAACGAGGAAGTCAACGTCCGGCTTGTAGCTGTGGGTGTTGCAAAGATTGTCGAGCTGGGCTTTCCAGAGATCAATGGTCAATTCATCGGGCACAAGTTCGCCCCTGCTAGAATAATGAACAAATCTCTGCCCGAGTGCAGTACGTGTATCAAGCGAGCGAAACACATCGCCACAAGCGCAATGAAAAAATCGTGGGATATGACCGAGGATTTTCCCCTGCGTTCCTTTTCCTGAACCCGGTGCGCCGAGGATGAGGAAAGCGGGCCGCCTGGAGGAGTCTGATTTGGATGTCATGAAAGAAAGAGAAGGCTAAGGGGCTTGGAGAAAATCCGCAAGCATGGACCGCCCTCAGCAATGGGCACACCAGTTCAGTGCGTCGCAGCGAGATAGACCAGAAAAGGAACGAGGAGGGCGACATCCGCCAAGACCCTGAGGGCGTCCATCGAGAAGCGGGAGCGTTCTCGATTGAGGATATGTAAAAGCGCGGCCCCCGTTAGGATTGCGTAGAAAAATGGGCGAGTCGCCATTTCATGATCGAGCACCGCAAAAAACAGCGAGGCAGCCCCAAGCAAGACGAGCGGAAGAGTCAGCGCCAGTTCATCCGATGCCTTGACTTCCAAATCCGTAGAGTGGCTCGCGTGCTGCCATAAATCGATAGCGGAAATATTGAGAATGCACAACACGCCGAAACAGATAAACTCGCGCGAGACTAACATTTGATAGATTCCCAGCTCTGGTAGATAGACGTGTGCCATCATCGCCGTGCCGTAAGCGAACGATGCCCCAGCGAGCACGTTTTTCGCGTGAGGCGCTTCATTTTCGTCTTGGCTGGAAAGGAGGGAGAGCCCGAAGAAACCCGCCACCATGAGCCCACCCATAAAGACATAGTGATAGATGGCAAACGACATGTAGGCGATCACCATCACCAATGCGGCTGTGGCGGCAAGCGCGGCGCCCATGAGGAATCGGCTCTGATGCTTACGATGAAAAACATGACGGGCTTCTAATCTAACTGATGATCCATCATGAATCGAGGCATCCAACAAGCGGTCCGCCACATAGATCACCCAAACGACCAGCGCGAGTGAGACGTAGGCTTCCCACGGGTGATAGTCCACACGCCAAGTTTTGGCGAAAATATACAGCCAAGCCACTGCCACAAGCGGAGCATCCAAGCTCAACAGGTTGGGAATGAGCCACAATGGCTTTCTCTGGTCGGGAGGCACGAGGCGCGGACCATTCCCGAGTCGGGGAACGATGGCAAGCGTATTGCAACCTATGAGATTTACGCCATGATGGCCCGCTCGACCTCAGCAACAGCGGGCTCACCCACCAGATGCCGGACGAGTGCGAGGCCGAAATCCAAGGCAGTGCCAGCACCGCGTGAGGTAATGAGATTTCCATCGACCACCACCCGCTCGTTGATGACGCCGGGTAGCTCATCATGAACAGAATCATGCGAGGTGAAACGGCGACCACCTAGCAGACCCGCGTCTTTCAATACGAGCGGCGCGGCACAGATAGCAGCGACGATTTTTCCTGCGGTGTTGAAATCCCGCGCGAGGACAACCGCGCGACCATCGCTGCGCAGCTCGACGACTCCGGGACCGCCGGGAATGAGTAACAAATCGAATGAGTCGGAATTCACCTCGGAAAGCAAAACATCCGCCTCCATGCGGATGCCACAGCGCCCCGTAACAGGACCCTCTCGAAGCGATGCGATGATGACTTCCACTCCGGCCCGGCGTAAAAGATCGATAGGAGTGATGGCTTCAATCTCCTCGAAACCATCAGCTAACAGACAGAGAACATGTTTTTTCATGAGGAGAATTTCCTAACGTAATCCAACGGCACTACGGATGCGGGACATCACCATTCCCGCTTCTTCGCGAGCACGCAAAGCGCCAGCGGCAAGCACTTCATCGACGTAGCCATGGTCCGCGGAAATTTCTTCCCGGCGGGCACGCATCGGGGCGAAGTAATCCCAGTAGGCTTCAGCGAGGCGTTTTTTAAAGTCGCCATAACCAAAGCCGCCACTCTCGTGATCGGCGATCATGGTGGCGTAGTCGCCCTCGCGAGCGAAGAGTTTGTAGAGCGAGAGAATTGTAGAACCCTCGGTGGGCTTCGGATCTTCGACGGGAGTGGAATCCGAGATGATTTTCATGATGAGCTTTTTCAATGACTTTTCCTCACCGAAGATCGGCAGCGTGTTGTTATAACTCTTGCTCATTTTCTGCCCATCGAGACCTGCGACGACGGCAGTGTCCTCGCGAATAATCGGATCAGGAATGACAGCGGTACCCTCGCCGTAGGTTTCGTTCAGTTTCACCGCGAGATCGCGGGTGACTTCGAGGTGCTGTTTCTGATCCTTTCCAACAGGAACTTTGTTAGAGTCATACAGCAGAATATCCGCAGCCATCAAAACCGGATAGGCGAACAGCGCGTGGTTCGGAGAAATTCCGTTAGCGACCTTGTCTTTGTAGGAATGACACTTCGAGAGCAAGCCCATCGGACAAATGGTGGAGAGAATCCAGGCCAATTCGTTCACCTCGGGCACTGCACTCTGGCGAAAAAACACAGCGCGTTTCGGATCAAGCCCGCAGGCGAGGAAATCAATGGCAAGCTCTCGGACATTTTCACGCAGCGCCTTGGGATCTTGCGAGGAGGTCATCGCGTGATAATCCGCGATGAAATAGAACGCTTCCCCTTCATCTTGGAGGCGGACGGCCGGCTCCATCGCGCCGAAATAGTTTCCGACGTGGAGTTTTCCGCTAGGCTGGAGACCGGTGAGGATGCGCATGCCGCGGAGTGTGGATTCCCAGAGCGGATGCGGTCAAGCGGCGATGAGTTTCCTCAAAGTTCCGAAAAAAGCGCGTTCACCATTTCCATGCATTTCACGCCGGGCATCACACTAAGGTCCATTTGATTCATCACGTAGGCGAAGGAAATTCCCGTTTCCGGATCACCCAAAGCATGACTTCCACCCGCGCCCGGATGACCAAATGCAGAAATCGACATGCCGTAAAGTTGACGGATTTTTTCGCCGTTTTCATTTAGCGGGTCTTGTTGCGCACCACAAGTAAACTTCGTGGGGCGCAAAAGAACACGGTCCTCCGCAGTGGATTGCGGGGTGGCGAGTGCCTGCCGGACACGGGCGGACAAGGGACTTTCGATAGAGCCGATCGCCGCTTGATAGAATTTTGCCAGCGCAGAGGCCGTGCCCACGCCGCCCATGGCCGGGAGCCCGGCGGACCACGCTGAGGACTCGTTCATCTCGTGAATTGCATGCAGCCCGCGAGGCGAGGAAAACGCACGCCGGGTAAATGTGCCGGAAGTCGTGAGTTGCTTGTAGAATCCATCCGCCAGATCGGATTTTGCTGCCTTGCCTGGATAGAGTTTTGCGACGCGGGGCCACTCGGATTCGGGTAGGCCTATCCAGAAATCCAAGGCGAGCGGCTCTGCGATTTTTTCCCGCCAATACTGACCGAGGGCTTTCCCCGTTAGTCGCCGCACCGGTTCCTCGGTGAGTGCCCCGAAAGTTCGGGGATGATAACCGTGACCTTCGTTCAAAACCCACGCAGGGACCTGTGCCTCGATCGCAGCAAGCACCTCAGCGTGTTCGAAAATCCCGGCCCGCTGATCCAACACCGCGAGCCCGCACTGATGGGAAAGCAGGTGAGAAAATTTCGCGCCCGCCACGGGAAATTTCGGCCACACCTCGCAGACTAACGTCTCTTCTGATAGGCCACGGCTTTCCAAAGCGATCAGCAAGGTCGCCGCCGAGGGCACCTTCGTCGCAGAATAGACAGGCACCAGTGTGCGCTCAGTCCACGGCCGCAGCTTTTCCTTTTCGCACCACCCGTGACTATGCGAAAGCAACTCCGCGCCGTCCCACCAAATGCTAATCGAGACGCCGATTTCCCCCCGCTCGCGGAAATTTCGCTCGAAAACATCGACCACTTTACCTAACACCGAGGGACTCACCGCCATGCGACGGTGTGGCCGATGCCAGCACATTCGGCAACAGTGAAGTGCTTTCGATGATCAACTTCCGCTCCGGGTCCAGCGGCGTGGAAGACCATTCCTCTACCAAACGGAACGCCACTGCCAGCAGCGTAGGGCCGAGGAAAACTCCCACAAGACCGAATGCAATCGCTCCTCCGATCACCCCGCAAAAAATTAACACGAACGGCATCTTACTGCCATGGCTGATCAGATACGGCCGCAGGAAGTTATCCACACTGCTGATTGCCAAAAGGCCCCACAGCACCATAAAAATCCCCCACCCCGTGCCCTCTTGCGCGAACAACCACAGCGACGCCGGGATCCAGATCAGCGGCGGACCAAAAGGAATCACCGCAAAGAAAAACGTGAGCACCGAGAGCAGCACCACTCCGGGCACACCCGCGATGTAGAAACCAAGACCCGCCACCAAGGCCTGTGCGATGGCAGTTCCAAGGATTCCGTAAATCACTCCTTTGACCGTGCCACCCGCCACTTTGATGAGGTGCTTCCCTCGGCTGCCTGCCAGACGATCCGCTGCGATGGCCAGCCGCTCGGAAAGTAACGGTGCATCCCGTAGCAGGAAAAACGCCAGAAACGCGCTGACCAAAATCTGAGTCACCCCCTGCCCCACCGCCTTCGCCGCTCCTAGCAGCCACGCCTGCGCCCATGATAGAAACTGCCCTAACAAAACCACCACACGTGTCGAGACGAGCGCTTTATCCTCCGCGCTTGCTTTGCTATCTGCCACATCTTGGATCGGCGGAGGCGCGTCTTTCACCACCAATTCGCTGCCATTTTCCACCACGATTTTCGGCCGCGGCGGCACGGATTTCACCTCCTTGTCCAGTTGATCCATCAAGCGATTCCGGTCCTCGGCGATTCCTGCCCAATACGTTTTTAGCTCAGGTCCCACCAGTGGCATTTGAGCCACCCATGCCGGAGCCTGATCCGGTGCAGCCTTCACCCACTTGCGCGTGGCCCCCGCCAAATCTTTGCCATCCTGCGCTACGCTAAAGCCCACTAAAAAAATCGGCCCGGCCAAAACAATCGTCAGAGTGAGCGTCACAAAACACGCCGCAAGCGTCCGCGATCCTCGGAACCACCGCGTGAACATCCGCTGCAACGGATGCAGTGAATACGCTAAAATAATCGCCCACATCAGCGCCGTCATGAACGGTTTCAACACGTAAAAACAACCGATGAGTAACAACAACAACGCAATGCCCCCGAGAAAAGGCTCGATCCTGAATCGCTTGCGGTCTGTGTCCATTTCCATACGGCACGACCACCCTAGCGGCTGATTTACGAAATCGCCAGCTTGATTGAAGTGAATTGTGGGGGCATGCCTGTGTCACTTGAGCCAGGCGCAGGCTTGCTTGGCGAAGTAGGTGAGGATCATGTCTGCTCCGGCGCGTTTGATGGCAGTGAGAGATTCGAGCACGATGGCTTTTTCATCTAACCAACCACCGGCAGCAGCGCTCTTGAGCATGAGATACTCGCCACTCACCTGATAGGCGGCGACGGGGAGCGTCGTGGTTTCGCGGACTTTAGCGATGATGTCCAGATAGAGACCGGCAGGTTTCACCATTAGCATATCCGCACCCTCGGCCTCATCTAACAGAGACTCGCGGACGGCTTCGCGAGAGTTTGCGGAGTCCATTTGATAGGTTTTTTTGTCACCATCCTTCGGCGCGGAATCAAGCGCGCCACGGAAGGGTCCATAAAAAGCGGAGGCATACTTCGCAGTGTAACTGAGAATCGAAACATCGGTGAAATACTCGTCATCGAGCGCCTCCCGAATCGCGGCGACGCGGCCGTCCATCATATCGGACGGGGCAACGATGTCCGCTCCGGCGCGGGCGTGGCAGAGGGCTTGCTGACAGAGCACCTCAACAGTTTCGTCATTGAGAATGCGGAGTTCCCCGCGAGAGTCACGCTGAACGATACCATCGTGGCCATCCGAGTTATAAGGATCGAGTGCGACGTCGGTTATGACGCAAAGTGTCGGGTGGGCGGACTTAAGAGCACGGATGGCGCGGGGGACGAGGCCAGCGTCGTTAGAAGATTCCTCGGCGAGCGGGGTTTTCAAAGCTTCTTCGATTTTCGGAAAAAGCACGACCGCCGGAATCCCTAACGCATGGGCTTCCCCTGCCTCGCGCACGAGATTTTCCAAAGACCAACGAGTGACGCCCGGCATGGATTCGATCGGCGTGTCCTCCGCATTCTCATGGAAAAACAGCGGCAAGATGAAATCGGCCGATGATAGCGTAGTTTCGCGAACCATTGAGCGGATGGCGGGCGTGCGGCGGTTACGGCGGGGACGGTTCATGGAGGGAGGATGAACATCGAACATCGAACTTCAAACATTGAACGTCGAAGTGAAGAAAATGAATGAATGAAAGCCGGGATGAATCCCGCGGTATATACCGGAATAACTCATGGAACCGTTGTCTCTATTTCAATCTTCGATGTTGAGCGTTCGATGTTAGATGTTCGCAATCGCAATCGCGATCGCATTCGCGGCGGCGTATTCGCGAGCGTGGGTGAGGCTGATTTGGATTTCAGTGATGCCATTCTGTTGGGTGAAATCGGCGGCGGCACCTTGTAAGACGAGTTTCGGAGCGCCGGACGGATCGCGGGTAATTTCAAGATCAAGCCATCCCGCCTGGCCACCAATGCCGGTGCCGAGCGCTTTAGAAACCGCCTCCTTGGCGGCGAAGCGGGCGGCGTAGTGGAGCTCCGGCTTTTTCTGTGTGGCGCAGTAGTCGCGCTCGGCAGGCGTGAAAAGTTTCGATAAAAACGGCTCACCATGACGCTCGATGGCGGAGGCGATTCGCTCCACTTCTACCACGTCGATACCGATGCCGAAAATCCTCATGCTCCGGCGGTGTAAGCGGCCATCCGATCCTTCATTTCCCTCACCGCAGCCGTTAGGCCGATGCGGGTGGCGCGAGCAATGATGCTGTGACCAATGTTTAACTCCGCAAGATGCGGGATCGTAAGAATTTGAGCGATGTTCGTATAGTTAATGCCGTGGCCTGCGTTTACTTGCAGACTGAAATGGCCTTCCTTCGCAGCGACTGTTAGACGGTCCAGTTCGACCTGCACTTGATCCCCTGCGGCATTTGAAAAGGCACCGGTGTGGAGCTCGATCATGTCGGCGCAGGCTTCACCAGCGGCTTCGACTTGTTTGAGATCGGGATCGATGAACACACTGACGCGAATCCCCGCATCCTGAAGGCGGGCAATGACCATGCGGGTTTTATCAAAACTGGCGAGCACGTTGAGGCCGCCCTCCGTGGTGATTTCCATCCGATTTTCCGGCACAAGGCAGACAAATTCCGGCTTCAGTTTCAGCGCCAGGCCAACCATTTCCTCAGTCACTCCCATCTCAAGGTTGAGCGGCACTTTCATCTCGGCACGAATGCGATAGGCATCGGCATCTTGCATGTGTCGGCGGTCCCCACGAACATGAATGGTTAGAGAGTCCGCGCCACCGGCGAGCGCATCCTGACCGGCCAACACCGTACACGGCTCGGCGTTTGGCGAGGTGGGCGCGTTCGCATAGCGGGCCTGCCGCAGGGTGGCGATGTGATCGATGTTCACTCCAAGAAGTAAGGGCATGCCCGGAAATAGCGCCGTCCCCTACTTGGTGCAAGACTCAGTTATGCGCGCAATCACGGCGGGGAGAGCAGCAGGAAAGGCCACATGGGGATATTCCTGAGAATCCAGAAACCGATCACTACCCAAACGATCGCCCACGCTCCCCGCGCACCCACTTTGAAACGAAACGGCAACGGCTTTCCCCGCATCCATCCGAGAAGTTCGATTCCAAGCCCCACGCACGCCAGCGGTAACAGAATCATGCCCAGGGGATTCATCCGAAACGCCTCGCCAATTCTACCGTGCAGCGTCGCATAGGCCGCTCTCGTCATGCCGCAGCCCGGGCAATTTAACCCCGTAAATTTGTGAAACGTGCAGGCCGGCAGCCATCCTGCAGCGGACGGCCCTTGCTGATAGAGAGCGAATGTCGCGCCTGCCAGAGCCAGCATTCCCAGAGCCAACCACCCTGCACGATCCACATGGAAATAACGATTTAACGACTGGATTTTGCCTGTCCCGAATTCGTCCTGACTTACAGGCCCGCGTGGCTTGCATTTTTTGGAAAATCCCCACACCGCCATCTCGCCAAGGAACATCTGCGTTCGCGTGCCCTCTTGCAATCTGCAAAATCTGCATGAAACCGCGCGCTATGGGATCGTTACAAAAACAGTTGCCTAGCCCCCTCACACCGATAGGCTGATTGCGATTATGATCGTAGCACCGAAAATTCGAGGATTCATCTGCACCACCGCTCACCCGGAAGGTTGCGCTCAACATGTGGCCGAACAAATTGCCGTGGTGAAAAGCCGTGGCTTGATAGAAAATGGTCCCAAGAAGGTTCTCGTGATCGGCTCATCGACCGGCTATGGATTGTCCTCCCGCATTGCCGCAGCTTTTGGTTCGAATGCTGACACGATCGGCGTCTTCTTCGAAAAACCCGGCGAGCCCGCTAAATGTGGCACCGCCGGATGGTATAATACTGCGGCTTTTGAAAAGGAAGCGACCGCCGCCGGCCTCTACGCCCGATCGTTCAATGGCGATGCATTTTCCGACGAGATAAAAAAGCAAACCATCGCCGCCATCAAAGCGGATCTTGGAAAAGTCGATTGCGTCGTTTATAGCCTTGCCTCCCCCCGTCGCACCGATCCCAAAACCGGTGAAGTCTATAAATCCGTGCTCAAGCCCGTGGGCGAAAGCTATACAAATAAGAATCTCAATACCACCACGGGTGAGGTCACCTCGATCACAATCGAACCTGCCGAGGGAGATGATGTTGCGCAAACGATCGCCGTCATGGGAGGCCAAGATTGGGAGCTATGGATGGATGCTCTGCTAGAAGCTGGCGTCCTAGCAGAAGGCGTGCAAACCGTCGCTTATTCCTACATCGGACCTTCCGTCACTTGGCCGATTTATAAAAATGGAACCATCGGCAAGGCCAAGGAAGACCTCGAATCCGTCCAGAAGGCGCTCGATAGCAAGCTTGCCGCGCTCAAGGGCAAAGCGTGGGTTTCCGTGAACAAAGCGCTTGTCACCCAAGCCAGCTCCGCGATCCCCGTTGTGCCGCTATACATTTCACTCCTCTACAAAGTGATGAAGGCCGATGGCACCCACGAAGACACCATCCAACAAATGGACCGCCTCCTCCGTGACCGCATGTATAGTGGAAATCCACAACCCGACGAAGCTGGACGCATTCGGGTGGACGATTGGGAAATGGAGCAAAAAGTTCAAACTCTTGTCGGCGAGCGTTGGGAAAATGTGAATACCGGAAATTTCGATGAGCTCGGTGATCTTGCAGGCTATCAGTCCAGCTTCTTGCGCCTGTTCGGCTTCGGTCTAAGCGGCGTGGATTATGAGGTGGACTCAGATACCTCCATCGGGGTGCCCTCCATTTCGGCGGAATGAGCGCGGCATGACCGGGTCCGGACTCACTTGAAAAAGCAGCACCAGGAATTTCTGGCCACATTACCCAGCTTCGGTTGGTTGGCTCTATTCGTGCTTGTGCCGACTCTGTTAGTTCTGGCGATCGCTTTTCGCACTACCGATGTCTCTGGCGGTATCGGCAGCGGTTGGACGCTCGATCAGTTCCGCGTTTTTGGGGAAAAAAGCGTGCATATCCTGCTCTGGCGCACCCTTTGGATCAGCACTCTCACTACCGCGATCTGCATCCTTCTCGCACTGCCGGTGGCTTGGTTTCTATCACGAGTCGGTCCGCTCTGGCGACCACGGCTGTTACTGCTCATCATCGTTCCCTTCTGGACGAATTTTCTCATTCGCGTTTTTGCATGGAATCAGATCCTACACTCCGAGGGCGGGCTCGCTAAGTTTCTCCGCATCATCCACCTGCTAGGGGAAAATGAATCGCTGCTCTTCAATTCCGGCGCGGTCGTTATCGTCAGCGTTTACACCTATCTGCCCTTCGCCATTCTTCCCCTCTACGCCGCTGCGGAGAAATTCGACTTCACCTTGTTAGACGCCGCTCGTGATCTCGGGGCGAATGCCTTTCGTGCGTTTTTGTTAGTTTTCCTGCCGAGTATCCGCAAGGGAATCATCACCGCACTGTTCATCGTTTTCATTCCCATGTTAGGCTCCTACGTCGTCCCAGATCTCGTCGGTGGTGCAGATGGCCAAATGATCGGAAACAAGATCGCCCAGCGGAATTTCGCCGATCGCAATCTCCCCGCTGCTTCGGCAATCGCCGCAGTGCTCACATTCATCGTGCTCGCGCCGATGCTTTTCCGCCGCAAGGAAGCGGACTAAATCTTGAGGTCCAGCCGGAGATTGCGCTGGATTTCCGCAGCTTGCGCCGCAGGGACACCCGCCACTTCCCCGTGGCTTTGCCAAGCACTCACGGCTTCATTTACCTGTTTGAGAATTGCCTTCGCCTTAGCGGGTTTCACATTCGCTGCCTCTGCGGTAACTAACAGATCAGAGGTGCTGAATTTCTCACGTTTTCCAGCGAAACTCATCTGATGCCGCGAAGTCCACGCTCCATCAGGATTGTAGGCGTAGATGATATCAAAGGCCGGTGCCAAATGCCAACCGCCTCGGCGATCCATCATGAAGCTGATGTTCTTGGTATGATCGTCCTGATTGCGGGAGAGGATGTTGAACAGCGCTCTCCGATAGAGTTCCGTGAGGTCTGGCTGCTGCAATCCCAAGCGGCGGGCAACTTGAAACGCCTGCTCGTAGGAATAGCCTCCTGCATGGTTGAAATCGAAGTGAGCAATGGCGCACAGGCTTTGCACATGGAATTTCCCGCCCTCCGCGCTGCGATCAAAGCGGCGAGTCATAAAATGGGCTCGTCCGTTTTCCTCTAACAATCTGCAATCACTCATCGTAATCCCAGCGGCACGGGCCATCAGGTGATAGGCGTATTCGATGCGACCGTAGCCGAGTGGATCGGCTAACTCCTTGTCACGGTTTGCAGAGACGCCATCGAATTTGAGCAGCCACGATTCGAAACCGGGGTCGGGACGGAGCTGGCCGGAGCGGATTTCATGAGTTTGCGGATTCCACGCGATGACGGCTTTCGCCCGGGCCCCGCCGGCTGAGGTGCCCACGCGTAGGATCGTCGCGAGTGCTTCAGGAGACTGAGAAAAATTTGCATGCAGCGATTCCCGTGAAGCGAGCGCGTCATTTGCCAGCTGGACCAAGGCGTCGAGATTCAGTTTTTCCGGGGCGGAATCTACAAGCAAAGTGGGTTCGAATTCCAACCCACCCATCGCACGGCTGCCGAGGTAACAAAGCCTCTCCACCGGATCAAATGATTCCGCCCGACGCCCCTGTTGGGCGAGCCATTGATCAATGAGCAAGTTGCCGAACTTATCAGGCAGCGAATCTGCCAGTAGCCCCGGCAGTCCTTTAAAGGTCTCACGTGGCAGGTTCGGAAACGAAAACCGCCCCGCTCCCAATGGCAGCATCAGCGGAGAAACCTCGATTCCGCTGCCTAGGAAATCCGGAGCATACTCGAACACCCCGATTTCACGTGCCGGGTCCCAAGTCACCGCGCCGATGGCCGTTTCATAAAGCCGAATAATGGCCGATGTCATTTTTCATCCCCCCATTTCCAAGGTGTGGCCGGTGGCGTCCGGCGCGGCTTCGATGCGTATTTGCGCGGGGTTTCCTGCACGCTCGAAGTCATCGCGATCGGGCTGATGCCAGGATCCGGGAGAAAATCCTCCAAAGCATCCAAAGCGTTGAGCGCCCTCAGCAGAGCAATAAGGGTTCCCAGCGTGGAGCCCTCCCCGTTTTCAATCGCGGTGATGGTTCTACGTGACAATCCGCTACGACTGGCGATGTCGTCCTGCGTCAAATTCAGGTCGATCCTGCGTTCTTTCAGGCGATTTCCCAATTCCTGCTCGATCTGAATGTTGGACATTAATGGGCTCATAATGCGTAATTTTCCGCTCAAACTCTCTTAAAACAGGCTCATTTGCGCAGATTTCTACTCACATCTCAAGTCTTATTTTCAAAACGAGCAATTTTTTACTCAAATATATCTCAATTAAGCTATTTTGCGCAGATTTTTGCTCAATTATTAACCTAAACCCTCGGGAGAAGGCGGCCTCACCCAACGAATCGGTGCGAGCTTGATCCATGCGGCACAGTCGGCAGAAAGAGATGTAAGCCGCCATGAAAAATGAGAAAAACGGACATCGAAATGAGAAAAATGGACTTGAGTTGCCCTCCGCGTGGTCACTGCAAGTCCGATGCGGGACTCTTGCAGGTTCACCATTTTCCCGCTGGGCAGCTTTGCGAGCGAAGCTCGGTCTTCATCGCCATGAAACAACCGCAGAGTGAACACCTGGCGTCTAGGATTCGATAGTGCTCGCAGAGCGCGGTGCAAATCGCAGAGAGTGTAAGTTTTTTGTGTAAATAATTTTCTGCCGATAGCGGGCTAGTGATTGTTAGGCATGCGGTTCTCGAACACTGCGCGGTGTTGGCCGAGTTGGCCCGATGCTATCCATTGCCACGCACGAGCAACAACGCCACGCCCGTTGCCGACATCCTCAAGGCATTCTCGCTAAACTGTCTGATAGGCGGCACGCGTTTCGCTCATTGTAGGCGGCTTCAGGATGATGCGGCAGTGGCCAAAATCACTGGCATGCAAAAGGGCCGACTGTGCGGTGAGGATGCCTTCCGCAGGCTCTGTATCGGACTCGACGCCGCGCAAGTGGAGACATGGTTTTTCCCAGCGGAGCAAATGATCTATCAGGCCCTACCGCCCAACGCGGTGGCCGATTGGGATTCCACCGTGGTGGTGCGCTATGGCCACCAAGAGGACGCCGCCATCGGCTACAACCCGCAAAAGCCGGGACGGCCCAGCCACCATCCGCTCGCCTGCGTGATCGGCGGCACACGCCTGTGCTTGCACATGGGATGGCGAAAAGGAAACACCGTGAGCGCCAGTGGCTGGATCGAGGCCATGGAAAAAGTCTGGCGCAGTCCCATCGCCCAACACCGCATCCGACTCAACCGCGGCGACATCGGCTTCCGTCAGGAACCCATCATGTCCTGGCACGAAAAGCCACATGCCAAGCGTCCCATGTTTCTCTTCAAACTCAAGCTAAGCGCCAACGTCAAACGCGCCATTGCTGCCATCCCGTGGGCAGATTGGCAGGGTCGTTCCAACGAAGGCCTCGTCCAGCTCGCCGAGATCGAACTTAAGCTCACCGGCTGGACCAGCACCCGCCGGGTAGACGTCGAGCGCACGCTCAAGCCCATCAACCCCAGCCCCCAAGGAACCTTCTGGAAGTCATGCGAAGAGGACTTCAGCGCCTACGTCACCAACCTAACACCCGAAGAGGCCGCCGCCTTCCAAATCGTCCAACTCTATCGGCAGCGGGCCGATGCGGCAAACGTTTTTGACGAACTCAAGAACCAGTGGGGCTTTGCCGGATTCTGTGCGCACAAAGCAGCAGTGAGCCAAAGTTCGGCCCGCATGCTGTTGCTCATTTACAATCTCTGGAGTCTGTTTATGAGAGTGATCAAAAACCAAAGCGGCCACACCGAGGCGATCACGAGCCGCTACGAACTGCTGCTCATCCCGGCCGAACTGGTGTGTAGCGGTCGCCAAAAAGTGGTCAAACTCGCCGTTAGAAACAAGTTTGCAAGCTTCCTCAAGCAAGCATACGCAAGGCTTTTAGAATGGTTGAGCTGAACTGCGCCGCAGTTGAGTTTAAGCATGGGCAAATCCCCTCCATGGCTGCTCTTCGACCCCACACCTGCCCACACATCGGCAGTCACATGACCGGTGTCAGAACCTTGTCCCAAACTCAACTGCGGATTTTAGGTTGATATAAGTATGGTTCCAAGCATCCCCACACCAGCCATCAGAAAACCGTTTTATAGATCAAATCCAAAATACCGTTTGGCATTCCCAAAACAAACGGCGCTCACCAGGCCTGACAGCGCCTCGAAATCATCCGGCAACTCTCCACGATCCGTCTCGCTTCCGATCAGATTGCAAAAGATCCGGCGGAAATACTCGTGGCGTGGAAATGACAGAAATGAGCGAGAATCCGTTAGCATCCCGACGAAGCGCGAGAGCAAGCCTGTAGAAGACAAGGCATCTAACTGAAGCTCCATGCCATTTTTCTGATCGAGGAACCACCAACCCGAGCCGAACTGGATCTTGCCGGACACCGTGCCATCCTGGAACGAACCTGTTAGACTAGCGAACAGATAGTTATCACGCGGGTTGAGGTTGTAGAGCACGATCTTGGGCAACGATCCAGCGCGGGCAAGAGTGTCGAGATAGTTGACTAGCGCGGCACCTTGTTCCTTATCGCCGATAGAGTCGGAGCCAGCATCGGGACCAAGGCGCTCGAATAAGCGAGAATTGCAATTTCTAAACACTCCCAAATGCAACTGCTTAGTCCAGCCCTTGGCTGCATCGAGCTGACCGAAAAAGACCATCAGATAGAACGAAAATTTTTCTTTTTCCTCGGGAGTCGCCGCTTTCCCCGCGCGGGCCTTGTTGAAAATCATTGCCGCTTCCTCGTCGGTGCATGGCAGCGCAGGAAGACGCTCCATCCCGTGGTCCGACAGGCGCCCACCTGCTGCGTGGAAGTCGTCGTGGCGTTGTTGCAGCGCGCCGAGCAAGTCTGATAGATGCACGATGGCCATGTCCGCAGTTACTTCCAGTTTTGTCAGCCACGGCAGAAGCAGATCCGGCCGATCGACGGTGAGAGCCTTGTCGGGGCGGAACGTCGGCACGACCAAGGTCTTCAGATCGGAACCCGCGATGGCGATGTGATCATCAAGCGAATCTGCCGGGTCATCGGTGGTGCCGATCACCCTGACATCAAACTTTTTCAAAAGCCCGTGAACGCAGAAATCCGGCTCGGCGAGTTTCGCACTCGTTCTCTCCCAGATCTCATCCGCCGTCTCTGGCGTGAGAATGAGATCGATGCCAAAATATCGCTGCAGTTCGAGGTGGGTCCAATGGTGCATCGGGTTGCGCAAAGTGAACGGCACGGTTTCCGCCCAGGCTTGGAATTTTTCACGCGGCGTGGCATCCCCACTGATCCGTTCCTCGCTGATGCCGTTGGCGCGCATCAAACGCCACTTGTAGTGGTCGCTGCCTAACCAAATCTCGGAAATATTCTCCCATCGATGATTCGTAACGATCTCACGAGGCGAGAGATGATTGTGATAATCGATAATGGGCTGATCCTTGGCTACTTCATGGAAAAGGCGGCGCGCGGTCGGAGAATATAGCAAAAAGTTTTCGTCGAGATAGGCCATTGCTCCTGCATGACAACCCGGGAAGTCTCGGCTTCCAAGCGATAAATCGGGCTAACTTAAAATCTCCGCAAGGAAAGCATTACACGACCCGATGCTTGCCAGCATTGGCTGCCACCCTCGATTACCGCGTCTTTTTGAAATTCATCGAATTTCGCACGATCTTAGGTGCGAGTTCACTTCACGGACTGGGCGTGGGCTTCCACAAACCATAGCCATTTGTCGATGCCGCGGGTGACTTCGGTGAAAAGGTCGGCCGTTGCGGCGTCTTCGAGATCGTCCGCTTCTTTGATGGTTCCGCGAGCCTCGGCGCCGAAGGTTGCGAGTGCATGGGAAACCGCCGCCACATGGTCTGGCCCACTTGCAATGTGGAGCGGATACTCCACAAGTTGCGAACGTGAGGCAGCGACGCGCACTGTGCCCTCCGCCACGCCGCCAAGCTGCACGATCCTTTCGGCAATCATGTCCACGTAGTTCTCAACCGCTTCGTCGATGGTGTCGAAAAGTTCATGCAAGCCGATAAAGTTAGGTCCCTTCACATTCCAATGCGCTTGTTTTAACTGGAGCTGTAAGTCCAATGCGGATGCGAGCCGCATGTTCATCAGCGCGTTGAGTTTGATGCGACACGCCTGTGGAATGTCGTTCTCAGTTTGAAACATTACGGCTCGGTGAGTCAGCGTTTTTTTAACTTTCATCAATCTAATTCTTGTTAACAATTCAAGTTATGGAAAAGAATCGATCCATGCCAGTAGGAGAAACCCTACCGATGTGGCAAAGCGCTGCGTTATTAGTTTCCGCCTCAAGGCACATCGAACGGTTCTTGGCAATCCGCGTTTAAAAACTAAACTCCTTATATTCTTAGTAACTAGATGAATTCCAAGGTTGATGAGTATCTGAGCGAAGTCACGAAGTGGCAGAAGGAACTCAAAAAATTGAGAAGAATTATTCTCGACTGTGGTCTAACTGAAGAACTGAAGTGGGGCATTCCCTGCTACACTTTCGAGAAAACTAACATCGTCGGAATCAACTGCCTGAAAGAATGCTGTGTGCTGAGCTTTTTCAAGGGAGTCCTTTTGAGCGACCCCCGCAAAATTCTCCTCCAACCCGGCGAAAATACGCAGGCGGGCCGCTGGATCAAATTCACCAATGTCGCGGAAATCGCTGGGTTGGAAACCGTCTTGAAAGACTATATCCGAGAAGCCATCGAAGTGGAAGTCGCTGGGGTAAAAGTGGTTTACAAAGAGCTTTCGGAATTTGCGATGCCTGAAGAGTTTGAGAAAAAAATGGCGGAGGTTCCTGTTTTGAAAGCCGCTTTTGAAGCGCTCACTTCGGGTCGCCAGCGAGCCTACCTCCTTCATTTTGCGGCACCGAAACAATCCAAAACTCGGGAGTCGAGAATCGAGAAATGCATGCCGCAAATCCTTTGCGGAAAGGGCTTGAATGACTGCACTTGCGGGCTTTCCAAAAGGCTCCCCTCCTGCGATGGATCGCATAAATTTCTGCCGTCAGCGAGACTGTGAGAGCGCAGTGATTAGCCCCATTCGATCGTTTTTTGCTCAATTTTTTAATTTTCTATTGCTTCGTGAGACAATCAAAACGTATGGGAACGCGCAGTGATGTATGTCACTTCCGAAAGGAGCAGGATCAACCTGTAACACCAACCACCAAAAGATTGACCAATGGCCTTCACACCAAGCAAAGACCAGAAACGCCGGGAGCGGGAACAAAAGAAGCTGGATAAGCGGATGGCCCGCGAGGACGCGAGGGCTGAAAAGCTCGATGCCCTGCAGACCGCTGAGGAAGAGGCGGCTGAGCAAGCAGCTCAAGAGGCCGCTAAAATGAGCGAAGCAGACATCCAAGCCAAGCTGGAGGCAGATTTTGAAGCTGAGCTGGAAGCGGAAGCTAAGGCAAATGCCGAGCGCGAGCTCGAGATGGCTTACTAGATTGGGTTGTGACCGTTACATTCGATCCGATAGATTCTGATGGGAAGTTTGTTACCTCCCTCAAAACACATCAGGGAAAAATCTGACAAAATCCCGATCGGAAGGTGCCACGATCTTCAGCCACTCACCGATTCGAGGATGTTCTAGCTCAAGAACTTTAGACTGAAGCAGCATACGAGTGCCTATCCCTAGCATTTCACCGAATGCGTGGCTGCGCTCCATTCCCGCGTAGCGAAAATCACCTATGATCGGGAATCCCGCCTCCAACAAATGTCGGCGGATTTGGTGGAACCGACCCGTTGCCGGAGTCACTTTGAGAAGTGATAGAGTGAAGGCTGGATCAACAGACAAAAAGGATTCGGACGTCACTGACAAGCGTTCGAAAGAGGTTTTTGCGGCAAGCAAGGCATCACCCGCTTGACTGCTCAACGGCGTTTCACAGATCCACCGCTCCGGCGCATTTCCACAGACGATGGCATAGTAGGTCTTCGCCACTTTGCGGAGTTCGAAAGCCTGCTGGGCGAGGCCCGCTGTCTGCTTGTCGAGGGCGAAGAGCAGCACGCCCGAGGTCGGGCGATCCAGACGATGGACCGGAAAAACCCGCCGGTCGAGTTGATCGCGCAGACGCTTCATCGCGATCCATTTCGATTCCTCCACTTCGCGGCCGGGGTGGACAATCATTCCGGCAGGCTTATCAATGGCCACGAGAAACTCGTCTTGATAGAGAATGGGAAGTGGCACCATAAATCAATGACAAGGACCACAATCACGAGCCCCGTTAGAATAAAGGAGCAATCCACCCCGCATGAATCCTGAGCTGCGCTTACGCCACCGTCGTAACCAAAGGCGTCGGGATTGCGATCACCTGCATTCCCGCGCGCTGGGCGGCGAGAATTCCGGCAGGTGCGTCTTCCAACGCCAAGCACTTGGAAGGCGCGACGCCGAGCAAGTGCGCGGCGCGAAGGAAAATATCAGGCGCTGGCTTGCCCTCTGCCACGTCATCAGCGGTGACGACTTCATCAAACCAATCGGAAACCCCGACGATTTTCAGCGTCTTTTCGACCACCATGCGCGAGCCACCTGTCGCAATCGCCATGGGAACTTTTCCGCGCAGGGATTCCGCAAAATTCGCCACTTCCTCGATGAGGGTTACAGTATTCAAACGCTTCAAAAATGCTTCACGCTTGGCAAAGGCAACTGCGGCCGGATCGAGATGGAGATTATACTCGTCATTGAGTTCGACAACAATGTCGAGCGTGGGCCTGCCACCCATGGCAAAAAACACATCCTCTTTGAAAACGCCGCCCGCGCCGTAAAGCGCGAGAGCCTCACACCAAGCATCAAAATGGGCCGGCATCGAATCGACCAATGTGCCGTCACAATCAAAAATGACTGCGTCAAAACCGTTTACTGGGAAGGTGAAAGGACCGATGGTTGCCATTGAGGGGCACGACTTAGAGTTAGAAAGCGGACTTGGCAAGGCTGTCATAGAGAAATTTCGCATGAGACCATGAAAACTGTTTTCATCGTGAAGGCTCACAGTCCACTCCTTGCTACCGACTTTAGAAATAAACGGAATTGCATGAGTTACCTGCATCAAGCAACGGCATCGCCTTGAGTCGATTTTTTCGTGATTGCCCACGGGCATTGTTTTCCGCACGCTAAAGCGTCTTTAGACTATGGAAGAACGTTACGAAATTCGCGGAAAGATTGGCCAAGGAGGCCTTGGTGCCGTTTACCGGGGATATGACACGCGGATGAACCGTGAAGTGGCGATCAAACGCATCTCCCTCACCGCCAACGACCCCGAACTCCAGGAAGAATCCACCCGCCAATTGATCAAAGAAGCGGGTGCTCTAGCTTCGCTGCAACACCCGCACATCGTCACGATTTACGATGTGGGCGCGGATGAGGACGGCCCTTATGTAGTCATGGAGTTGATCAGCGGAAAAACACTCGATGAACTGATAGAAACGGCTCCTTTGACTTGGCAGGACTTCCGTGAACTCGCCCTACAAACCCAAGAGGCCTTGATCGCAGCGCAGGAGCTCGATTTGATCCACAGCGACCTCAAGCCGTCTAACTTGATGCTCACTTGGCTGCCGTCGGGAAAATTTCAAGTGAAGATCGTGGACTTCGGATTAGCGACCCTAACACACACGCAGTCGAAAGAGGATATCGAGGAGTTAGAGGCCGTCTTCGGCTCGATCTTTTTCATGGCTCCCGAACAATTTGAACGTGTCCCGTTAGACGCAAGGACTGATATGTATGCACTCGGCTGCGTTTACTATCAGGCACTAACTGGTCACTATCCATTTAATGGGGAAACTGGGCACGAGGTAATGACCGCCCACTTGCAACATGCAGTCACACCGATCCAAGAGATCCGGCCGAACATTCCCATCTGGGCCTGTGACTGGATCATGTGGCACATCAACCGGCAGGCTGCAGATCGCCCCGCATCGGCGCGAGAAGCACTGCACGTCTTCCTTCAAAACGATAAGGTTCCTAACCCAAAATTAAGTTTAGGAACGGCACCACCCGCCCAATCCACCCAGCGTGCGCCCCTGGTGATTCGCGGAGGCGGCCCGCAGCCCATTCGTATTCCCCGGCCCAGCACGCCCGTGGCTCGCAATCCACTGGGCCAAACGACCAAGCATGTGGTTCACACCGGTTCGGTCCCAATCCCGACTGTGGCCCCACCGACCACACTGCTAACACATGCCGGGGCCGTGAAAACCACCTCCGCTCCCCAAGCTCTCAAGCCACCGGAAGGGTCGAAACCGAGCGTTTATAACGAGCCTCAACCGCTTCAGAAACCCCAACCTGCACCCAGTCACACGGGGCCACTCTATGTCGTCGCTACCACCGCAATTCCTCCAGAGTTTCTGCAACACAAAAAGCCAAAATTCAGCAAGCGCCAGAAAACTAACATCGTCATCGCAATTGGAGTTTGTGTCCTAGCGTTGAGCCTTGTGATTTTCAAATTGACCCATAAGGACGGAAATAAGCTGCTCTATGATGAAATGCTGGCCACCGCTGGCAAAAAGGAAACCACTGAACTAACCGTCGATAAGACCAAGCTCGATATCCTTCTCAAGGCCACCACCACTGAGGCCACCGCGCAGGATCCGCTTCTTTACAAAGCCCTCGCCAAGGCCAAAGCAGGGGATTCCACCGATGTGGATGGCATCATCGCGACCTTCACTCTCAAACGCCCGGAACTACCCGCAGACGTTAGACGAAATCTGATTCGCGAAGTGCTCCGTAAACGCAAGAGCCTCGCAGCAGCCCCCGCCCTGTTGGAATACGCGCTCGCAGCTAACAACCCCGCACTCGCAGCCGCAGCTGTGCAAGCGATCCGCTACACCGCGACAGAGGATCAGTTCCCAAAGCTATTAGATGTGGTTCAGACTACCGCCAATGATGACATTCGCAAGGCGTCTGAGGAAGCCCTTGCGGAAATCATCAGGAAGATCGCGCACCGTGATGCGCTCAGTGGCCAGTTAGGCTCCGCATATATCAATGGATCCAATATGAAAGTGCGCGAGTCCGTGCTCAGACTGCTTGCCCGCTGTGGTGGAGACCAAGCGATGATGCTGGTCAAAAGTTCCCTCAACAGCCCCGAGCTACAAAGCAAAAGCGCCGCCATTTCCGCGCTCGCCGTGTGGACAGACGAATCCGCCTATCCGATTCTTCTCGATCTTTTAGCTACGTCAAAGGATGCACAGCTCTCGGGCTTGGCATTCGATTCCGCCCTTCTTTTTGCGGCTGAGCCCAGAGATAGTCGCAAGCCGGAAGTCATCGAAGCGCTTTGGACCAAACTCGCCGCGCAAGCGAAAACCGCAGATCAGCAAAAGAAACTCATTGGCGGACTGGCCGACTACGGAAGCGAAACATGGGCCTACCAATTGATTTCTGCCATTGCGAAAAACACTGCCAACGATGCCACCGTGATCCAGGTCGCGGAACAAACGCTCAACCGTCTCCGCAGCAAAAACTGAGTAATTCTTTCACGGAGAATACACCACCACTGGACCCACCCCGGTTCCCTGCACCCGGCGCAGTTTCTCCACCGCGCGTCTCACCACCTGTGCTGCGGCCACAGCGTCTGCCAGAGTGTTGAGCCGCGAAAAACTGATCCGTAAGCTGCTTCTCGCCCGCCCTTCAGGAATTCCCATCGCTAACTGAACGTGAGATGGCCGCTGCTTCCCAGTCATACACGCGGACCCGGCGGAACATGCCACGCCCGCCTCATCTAGCAGAATCAAAAGACCCGCCGCATCGCAGCCATCAAACGAAAGGTGGCTCGTGTTAGGTAACCGCTGCGCTGGGTCGCCATTCGGCGTCACCCCAGAAACTTCGGCTAACACGGTTTGCTCGAACGTATCCCGCATCGCTAATAACGAAGTAATATTCGTTAGAAAAGGTTTCGCACACTCCGCCGCAGCTCCCATTGCCACAATTCCCGCCGTATTTTCCGTGCCACTGCGCCTCCCGGATTCTTGACCGCCGCCATGAAATAACGGCTCAAAACGCAGGCCGGACTTCACATACAAAGCTCCCACACCCTTGGGACCATGAAATTTATGAGCGGATAGAGAAAGCAAATCGACTCCCAGCTCACGCACGTTCAGTGGAATTTTCCCAACCGCTTGGATCGCGTCTGAATGCACGGGCAGTCCCTTCCCGTGGGCTACTTCGATAACTTCCCTCAGCGGTTGGATCACGCCCGTTTCATTGTTTGCGGCCATGAGAGAAACATAAGCAGCACCCTCTAAGGCCATGTTTAAAGCGGCGATGTCTATGCGTCCGCCCGAGGTCACCGGGATCATCGCCACCTCTCTCGCCAGATTTTCCACACATCGGAGCACCGCACTATGTTCAATGGAAGACACGAGTGCGGCCCCCTCCCCCACCAGCGAATCCAGCGACCGCAGCGCCGTATTTACACTCTCCGTCCCGCCGCCCGTAAAAATAATTTCAGACGGATCCGCCCCTATCAAATCCGCGACCTGTTCGCGTGCGTGATCAATCGCATTTCGCGCCAATTTGGCTCCCGCATAAGCCCCCGAGGGGTTCGCATAGCCATCCCGCAGCCACGGCAACATCACATCGAGCACCTCCGGCAGCAATGGCGTCGTCGCATTCGCATCAAGATCAATCACGGCGCAAAACCTGCCCGCTTCTAGGAAATTTACAATTCATTCCCTCGCCGGAGTCATGAAAGTAGCCTCACAAGGGCTCGAACCTTGAATAACAGAATCAAAATCTGCGGTGTTACCATTACACTATGAGGCTTTTTGCCTGCGGCGGGCGAAACCTAAACCGACTTCCACAGGTTTGGCAATAGGGAAAATCAACCACGGCGGTAGCTGTCCAAAATCCAATTTCCTTGCGTAACAAAATCGGTCAGTTCGACAGCGCTCGGACGGCCTAGAATAGGTAGTCAGACAATCCGCGATGAGCTTGCTTCATGACCTAAAATGCGGAAATACGTTAAAGGGAATGCCTCCAAGCACGAAATTTTCCTAATCCTCCGTGCCCAAGACCAAGTAATGATCGCCCCCTCGTCATTCAGTGGAAAACCCACGGTTCTTTTCGGAATCTCCCTCTTTTAGGCAACGGGCGTTTCGCATCTCTGAATATTCATCGTTTTCTCGCGCTCATCGGATTCTCTGCTTGGGCGTTACGGACATGGATTGGACGCCAACCCAATACTACCCGAGCAAATTACAGGGTGGGGCAGATCACCTTGGCGTTAATGATCGCTATCTTCTTGATCGCACAATTTGGCCAGATCGGGTCGATTTTGATGTGTCGTAATTAAGCATGGTTTCCCCATCAATCCATCTTGAACGCGCTGGCATCCGCTGGAATCATCTATTCAGATTCATGCAAGAGAATGAAGTCATTGACGCCCATGAATTGAAGAGCCGGAGACGAGCCAAAACAATCGCCACTCGCTTCCCTGTCAGCATGCAGAGAAGCGCTCCCGGTAGCGAATGCAAGGCCTCGATATATAAAAGAAAATGAAGACCTCCATCTACCAAAGTTTATTCATCGCGGCGGCTTGCATTCTCATTTCCTGCGGTCGGAAGTCAGTTAATCTACCGAATGGTTATAGTTTGAACGATCATGGAAAGATATTGCTCCAAGATCCCAAAGGTTTTCAGATCATCAAAGATCAGATTTCGCAGTTCATGGTTTCAGGACCTCACGTATATGGTTGGGTTGACAATAAGCGTGATGAATTTTTTGCACTGGATACCAAGAGTGGAAAATTCTCCTTATTTCCAAGATGGGAGGACTTAGAAAGCCACACAGACAAATTGTCCGTGCCAAGACTAAGTATGAAGGATTCATACACCTACTGGGATATCAGGTCCGGGTCCAAGAATTGGTCAATGGGGGCAAAATAAAGCCAGTAAATATTTCAAAGATGTGAATTCGTTTACGCTGACCCTATCTACGCTGGCCCTATTTAGAGCCTGTCCCAGACTTCGTGAGTCCTTGTGGGACAATGTGTTAGCAGCGGAAAAAAGTGGGCATGGAAGCCCGAAAAGACTCCCATGCCCGAAATTCGAGGCTTATGATTTGGTTACGACACAAAATCCAAGTTCGA
>JANYEC010000001.1 GCA_025363295.1 Akkermansiaceae bacterium | reverse complement strand
CCTCCACTCCGTCCGCCCCAACGGAAACCCTTGTCAAAACCACCCCAAACAACCAAAACCAAACCAAGCGCCAGGTGTCATGAATCCTGGCGCAACGACCTACCTCCTCCGGTGTCATTTATCATTGGCGCAATACGCGGTATGACCCTGCTCGAATTGACGGTCGTCATCCTTGTCTTGCTCTCCCTCATCTCCATCCTCTTCATCGGCGCACGCGCTTGGAAGAAGGGTTCCGACCGTGCAGGTTGCATCCTGAATATCCGCAATGTCCAACAAGCGGCATCGGGATACAAGAACATGCATCCGGGCCTCACCTCGACCACCATTGCTGCTGCTAGTAGCAACATCATCGGCACTACTGGATTGCTTAAGAATCCAACTTGCCCAGGTGCAGGTGCATACACCATTGATTTGACAAAAATCTATGCTGCCGGAGACGCTGCTGGTGCCAGTGTCGCTGCGACTTGCTCGTTAGCCACTTCCGAAGAACACGTGCCAGAAGGTGATTTGAGCCAATGGTAATGATATTTAAGTCACTCCGCTAAGGAATGGCTACTCCACGGTCCGCCTGCTGATGGCGGGCGGACCGTCTTCCCTTTCAAGTGCTTTAATCAAACACTTCCATCCATTTTTCGAGAACGTAAACCTATCATTGATTCTATACAAAGTGATGCGCTGCCTTCTCACCCCGACAATTGATAACACCCGACAATTGATAACACCCGACAAAATATAGAAAGTAACACCCCATGAAAACGATAACCAGCCCAACAAAAAAACAAACATCCGGGATGACGATCCTCGAATTGACCGTCGTCATCCTCGTCCTGCTAGCCCTCATTTCCATCCTCTTCGTCGGTGCCACCGCGTGGAAGAAAGGAAGCGATCGTGCCGCCAACCTTATGAACATTCGCAATTGCCAACAGGCGATGCGTGGATCTCAGAACGTAGCGCTTGATACCAGCCTCACGACCTTCACTAGCACTGACTTGGCAACCTACATGAAGATGCCAGCGACGATTGGTGCCTCCACCGCTAACGGTATGAGCTACACTCCTGGGACCGTTTATACGGCTAAGGGTGTGCTCTGGCTCACCGTCGCCTACGGCACTGATTACCCAAGCGCCACCAACGCGCCACCAACCACTCTCTATTCCGAGTGGTAATTCCAATGATCTCCTTTCCGGGAGATCCACCATCCACGGCCCGCCTGCTAATGGCGGGTGGGCCGTTTTTCTACAATCTCTAAACCACCGGACCGCCCCCCAATCCGCCATGTCATTTCCACATTTCTTGTCCTTTGGCCACTCTCCAACATCCGGCGTCGCTCAATCCCCTCAAGCGCTTTCTGCAGGCATGCTTCATCCTGCGACGGACGACCCGGGCTAGTAATCCCGGGTGGTATAAAGAAGCGCTTGACCTGAATTTCCAGCTGCACATCCGAAAGGATGGGGTCAGCATTTCTGCTTTTTACTTCGACCGACTGAAAGATGAATGGAGTGCGGGCCCAATTCTCCAAGAAGACGTCTTCCAAGATCCAGCAAAGACGGCCGCCCTCGCTAAAGAATCTCTGGCACTTGCCCGCGCCGCCGGCACCAATGCTCTGGGTGTGATCCTGCACATCGCAGACGAATTCGCCACGACTGAGCTCAAACCCGAACTCAATAGCCCGGCAGCCCTTCCCGATCTGCGGGATGCAGCGGTTTCCAATCCCGCAGCGATCCTTGACGACAACTCGATTCAGGCAGACCTCTCCTCATGGCGGGTGCTGCCCTACCCAGCATCTGGGAGCGATGTCATCGGCACAACGGTCACCGTTAGCCGCCAATATGGCCCGTTCATCGCAGCCCTGCGGGCAGCGAGCGATGCAGAAAACACCCCGATCATCTCCTGTGCGGTTAGTGCACCTTTGGTCACCATCATGGGCCTCAGCCAGACGCTGAAACCAACTCCTGGAAAGCCCTTCGTGGCCATTTTGCAATACCCGTGGCTCACAGTTCTGGCCTTCTTTAATGAACACGCCGACTTACGCCTGATTCGCACTCTCCAGCACCGGGGCCTGCGCCGCGCCACAAATTTCCGCAACGCGCTCATCACCACTAACGCATCCCTTGAATTTATCGATCCCGATCTCTTCCTGCTTCCGCTTGGACAGAGCGTGGATCAGGCGCTGGACTCCGATCTGAAAACCACTTTCACTAACAGTCGCGTGGAGACCATCACCCCCCGCGAGATTGCGGGGATTCCTGCGTGGTGCCCCGAACCCGCGATCTCCGCGGTGCCCCCGGACCTGCAATCGTCAGCAATTAACAGCCACACGTTCACCGTATTTCGCGAGGAAAACTGGACACTTCAGAACTTCTTGCCAGCCCCAAGTGAGATCCTCGAAATCTATCCGAGCCAGTCGGACATGCGCTTGCTGCGTGTCTTGCGCATGGGCCAAGTGGCCATCCTCGCCCTAACAATTCTCAGCCTCGCGTATTTCGGCTATGCGGCGATCCGCATCATTACCCGCCCGGAGTGGACCTTCGATCAAAGCCAAGCTGAATTCCAAAAGGGTGTCGTTGTTAAACTCACCACCGAAGGCCAGAAAGCCGAGTATTGGAACAGCTTACTGGCGGATCGGTCCAAAGCCTGGGTCGCAATGGAGGAACTAACACGGCTCTTTCCTGCCAATAGCGGGGTGTTAGTCGTGACCTATGCTCACACAGTAAAGCCAGAAACATCGCCAGGAAAAGCGAGGTTAGGTTTCATCAAGGAATGGAACTTTACCGGATATGCCCGGGACGAGGCACTCGACTACCTAAACACGATCAACACCCGCGAGGGAGTCACTGCTCATTTTGCCGAGGTCGCCCGCATCACGGGAAATGATACATACAGCCCGAGCGCAGGGCAGCGGAGTCTGGTCGTCAATGCCAAGACTCAAGAAAACACGTCATTCAAACCGGTGCCACCCGAGGAGGCAAGCAACGTAGATCCCTCCACCTATCCTTACAGCTTCACCCTCACCATCAGCCAACGCTTCGAAGCCGCCGATCCGCTAGGGATCAACGTCGCCAAGGCCCCATGAAGGCTTCATAAAATATCTAACGCTATTATGTCCTCACCCGCTCACCTTTACCGTCAGGCAATCATCTTGTTTGGACTTGTGCTCCCCGTTGTCTTGGGATTCGGCTTTGTAGCTATTTGCATGCAAACAAAATCCAAGCTGACAGAGAGCTTGGACACCAAAATCGAGGGTTTTAACGCTGCTGAAAAAGCTCGCAAGACTGGGATGGGAATCGAAGCTAAAATCATTAGCCAGCGCAAAGACATTGATCGTTGGGGTAAGCTGTTATCTGGAGAGACGTCCAGCGTCGTCACCGGTAATCTCCGCGAGATCACTGAGCACCTTCCGCCCAAGGAAATTCAAATGACAGCCTTCGAGCGCCCGAGTGGCAATGGGGGCTTAGGCTTAGCATCTGCCCAGCGCTCTGCACAAATCCGCATCGCCTTCCGCGGAACCTACCGCACGCTGCAGCGGAACTTCCTCGAACTAGAAACACGAATGCCCCAACTTGTGTTGCAAGAACTTCAGATTTCTCGAGGCACGACTGGCACGGTATCGCCTCTCCTCAACGTGCAAGTCAGCTATACCGCATGGGAAAACTAACTTCTCGAAGCACGAGCGTCTCGCCTACAATCCCGCCACATCATTTCTTCAGCATGAAAGCACCCACCACTCCCCTAACAACACGGTTAACACACCGGGTGCTCAGGGCGTGGTACGCCTCCGTATCCTCTCTTCTTTTCATCTCACAGCTCTCCGTTTCCAACACCAGCGCGCAGCCTGTGGAAACTGTGAAAAGTGCTGAAGTGTCCACGGCCAAGCCTATACCTGTAAAAACCGAAAAACCGGAAGCAGCCAAGACCACGGAGGCCGCGCCCGCCCTCAATACGCCATCCCGATTGATCAACGCGGAAAGTCTGGATGCCTACGTCACGGCACTCACCGCCTCGTTTTCTATCCAAAGCCGCGAAACGGATCCATTTGGGCTGCCTCAAGATCCTAACGCAAAGCCCGTCATCCAAAGCCCGATCACCAAAGCGACGCACCATGCGCCCCAGTTACAGGTCACTCCCCTGGCAGATATCATTCGGCTGATCGTGGTCACCACGATTATGCCCGGAGAAAAACGCTTCCTCGTAGGAACGCGCTCGATCGCCCAGGGCCAACAGATTTCTCTAACATTTCGTAGCAAACAAATCAGGGTGCAAGTCACCGAGGTCACGTCCCAGCAGATCACTTTCCGCAATCTAGATACCGGCGAAACCGCCTCACGCAAACTGGACATGCTGCCCGCGGGGATGACCCCTGGAAGTCACGGAATCACCGCCCCTGGCATGATTCTGGATCGCCCAAATGCACCCATCGAACTTGAGACAAGCGAACCGCCCATCGAAACCTCCCAGAACCACTAACTGCCACCGCCATGAAAGCTGCCACCCCTCTCACTCTTGCTAGCTCGCTCCTGCTGGCCGGATTGCTTCTCGCCCAAGCTCCGGTCGAATCCGTTACCGAACCAACGATCGAACCGGTCGCCACCAGCGGACAAGAAACGGTTTCATCAATCCCTCCCGAAGGCGACAACTCCGTCGCAGCGGTCGCTCCCTCTGCTCAGTTACCGGCGCTGGCCCCCACCACAGAGATTGCCCCGCCCCCTCCAACTGGGGCTAGCAATGGGACAGCTCCTGCAACCGCGGCTCCATTCGGCCCGTTAGAATTGCAAAAGCAGGAAATGAAAAAATCTGACGAAGGATTTATTATCAAAGAAGCCGCTCTCAATGATATCTTCCAGTTCCTCGCAAAATCCGCCGGGCGACAGTATTTTCACAACACTAAAATTACAGGCCCTGACTACTTGGTCACAGGGCACCTCAACGACGGGAATCCCCTTCAGCAAATGGAAGAACTTGCTTTCATGTATGGCCTCTCGCTCCACGTCAAAGGCGAGACGATTTACGCCCTCACCCAAGCTCAGCTGGCTCAACTTCCAAGTGCGGAATTTCACTACCAACTCCGCTACCTCCGCCCTACGGACATGGAACAGATCAAGGAATTAATCAAACCCATCCTCAGCCCGGGCACTGGCATCGTGAACTTCGAGCCGAAGACTAACACTATTATCATCATCGACTCTGCTCACCGCATCGAACAGGCCCGTGATTTGCTTCATGGCATCGACAAAGCTAAAGGCCAAATCATCGTGGAAACCAAGATTTTACGAATCAATAGCACTGCCGCGAACCGCTCGGGCGTGAACTGGCAATCCAGCCTCGGCAAGGATGGTCTTCCCCTATCAATTGCTCGTGATTTAGGCTCGGTCTTCGGACTCAACACTAATCTAACTGGAGTCATTAGAGATATTGCTACCCCCCCTTTCAACGACTCCAGTAGCCCCAATTTGGTCCTCAGTCCTGTGCAGCTCAATGGCGTGTTGCGTGCCCTAGCAGAAGGAGGACTGGCAAGCCAAGTTTCCAATCCCACACTCATTACGGAAGACAACGAACAGTCCACCATTTCGATCATTGATCGTATTCCCATTTTCACCACTACCAGCACTGCTGCCACTTCCGGCGGGAATCCAACAGTGACCGAAGAAGTTCGATACAAAATCGATACTAAGGATAAAGCGATCGATGAAGATCCAGAGAAACACCGGGAAATCGGCATTTCAATGAATGTCACACCCACCTTGCTGCCAGACGGCACTGTGCGGATGAAGATGCGCCCGCGCTCGGCCCAAATCGCCGAATACATCGTTAGCACCAAAACAGGAAACAAGTATCCACGTGTGACGGAATCCATGCTTGAGACCATCGCCCGCGTCCCAGACGGCTACTCACTCGTCGTTGGTGGATTTTATGGCGAAACTAAGAACGACGCAAAAACCAAAGTTCCTTTGTTAGGTGATGTGCCGGTTCTAAACTTCTTTTTCAAGAGCAAGGACCTTGTCAAAGAGCAAAATAGTCTTGTTTTCATCGTCACACCGAAATCCTACGACCCCACGAATCGAAGGGCTAATAGCAACGCTAACAACCGAATTCATTCCGCCACCACTCTCAATTGCGATCACGATTGGGTCGATGAGGATAACCCCGGGCCTGCCCACGAACCTAACATGAAACGGACCATTCGTGGCATGCAACCTACCCAAGCTCCGTACTATCCCCGCGCTGGAGAGCTGCAAGCCCAGCCTTACACTCCACCGCTAAGCCGTTCGCCTCAATTCAGCGGTGCCAAGCGCTGATAGCTTTAACCATGTCCTCACCTTTCCAAGCCGTTCTTGATCCGACCCAAGCCCCCACGCACGGGGATGTCTGGGATTTCGCGGAAGAGTGCCTCCAACAGACAGCAAACGCATTGCGGGAATCCCGCTCAGCCAGCCCGGCCGAACTCTCACAAGCCATCGCCGACGCCCGTGAAGCTCACGCATCCGGCAATCCGGCCGATCTTCTTGAAACGCTGGCCAGAGTTCAAGGGCATACAGAGGAACACGTGGGTCCTGCGATTCTCGATCTCGGAAACAAAGTTGCTAACACTCTGACACCTTATGCACCCCTAATTCCTTTCGCCGGAAAGCTCATTGCACCCTCTGCCTTTTACGAATCATTTGATCAACTTCACAAGACAGCAAGAGCCTTGCTCTCACCTGTCATCTATGTCGAAGATACCGATGCCATCGGCACGGCATCCGCAAACCCAATCGCAGCGGCCATTCTAGCAGAAGAGATTCGTAACGTTGTTTTCAAACGTTTCGGAATTCGCCCTTTCGTCACAATCGCCCGCCTCGACTATGAGAGCTGGACCTTCCTGGCCCGTAAACACTTCGAATTATGATCGAATTCGACGGCATCTCTTTCAACGAACTCGTCAGCCGCCGCATCATGGGTGAGCTGGCCAGTCATGACCCCAGCTACACCGAGCTTGCGCAAGATCAAGTCCCTAACCGAGTAACTCGTTACAGTTTCATGGCTGCGATCGCAAAGATCAACGGGCTACCGTTTTTTCCCAAAGTGGCGGAGTTTTGTGACGGATCACTGCATGCCACCTGCGATTCCACGGTCATGACCCGGGGGTTTTTCGCACCGCTTTGCATGTCCGGGCCGGATCGACTGATTGTCGCCATTGCCAATCCGTGGAGTCCGTTAGCAGAGGAATATCTGGCTCCACGATTCCCCCATCTGGAAATCGTGAAGATTGTCACGTTGGCCACCGAAATCAGTAGAGCAATTGAGTCCGTCTCATCTAACAGCGGGCCAACTCGCTCCGAACTTGAGGCCATGGAAGTGGAGGCAATGGATGATCAGATCCATGACTTTGACGTCACCACGGATTACACGGAGCCGATGGCTCAACTCATCGCCACGATCATGGCAGATGCGGTGAGAACGCGCACATCCGATGTCCACTTCAAGGTGGAAAAAGAGACCTTTTACTACGCCTTCCGGACTGATGGAGACATCGGCAACAAAGTGGAAATTCCGATGAAGCTGAAAGATCGCTTGGATGCGTTCTTGCTGAATCTAATGAGGCTTCCCACGGAAATTCGTAACACCGCACCGGGAATCTCGGGGCGGTTCACCATCTCCTATTTCCATCGGCCCATCGATATTCGCTATGAGAGACATCGGACTTACCGCGGCTATCATGTGACCATGCGTTTGTTAGACAAAAGCAACATCAATGTGACCCTCGGCAAAGGCACTTTGGCATTTGATGATGAGACCATGTTCGCACTGAACAAGGTGATGAAAATCCCTGCAGGAATCATCGTCATGTCGGGTCCGACGGGTTCCGGTAAATCAACCACTCTCAATGCCATCCTGCGCGAGCTCAACCGCCCGGAAGTCAATATTCTGACGTTAGAAAACCCGGTGGAAGACGAGGTTCCAGGCATTACCCACTGCGACTTGAAAAGCCCGAAAGAATTCAAGCCGATGATCGCCTCCTTCATGCGATCGGACCCGGATATCATTCTCATGGGTGAAGTTCGCGACATCGAATCTGCCGAGCTCGCCATCGAGGCCGCCGTCACCGGCCACAAAGTCCTAACAACAATTCATACGGCGCGTGCTTCCCAGATCATCGAACGTTTCGAGCAGCTTGGCTTAGAACGATGGAAAATCGCCCAAACCCTCAAAGCGGCATGCGCTCAGAGATTGGTAAAGCTGCTGTGCGCCTATTGCAAGGAACCGGCAACCGGGATCAATGAATTGGATAGAAAAACTTACAGCCTAGATGATTCTTGGGCAACCAGTGCGGTCTTCAATGCAAGAAATGGCGGCTGCCAGGAATGTCGTAACACCGGCTACAGCGGCCGGACGGCGATTCTCGAAATCATTCCGATCACTCCGAAGATTTCCGACATGCTGTCTAAGGGGGAAATGAGCCCTTACGACTTGGAAATGAAAGTCGCGGAAGAAGGGGTGCTGCCTAGTCTGCGCCGCAGTGGCTTGAGGCTGCTGCGTGAGGGAAAAACCGATCTTGCCGCTGTTAGCAAGGTCATCGACATGACCTACACAGAATGAGCACTTCAACTCCTACCACCAAGGCGACGAACCCCACTGCCGCAGCGGGTGCAAAAGCTGCGCTTGAGGCAGCGGCCAAGCCAAAGAAAGTTAGAGAATTCAACAAGAAAGTCCTCGTTGATTTGTTTCGCGGCCTCAGCTCAATGCTACGAGCTCAAATCAATACGGCGGATGCCATGAAATATTACAGTCATGACTTGCCTAACAAAGAACTAGCAGCAGCGCTTTTGCAGATTCGGGAAGATGTCAACAAGGGGATCAATGTCCATGAAGCTTTCAGACGCACTCACCGTTTCAATGAGACGATCATTGGCCTCATCCAAGCCGGATCTGATGCAGGGCAACTTCACCACGCCTTTCATTCGCTAGGGCTCCGACTCAAGAGCGAACTTGCGTTCCAGAAGCAGATTAAAAAAGCCACGATCACCCCATGCGTGATTATTTGCGTCCTCTTGGGCGCATTCATTGTGTCGCAGGTCAAAATCGTTCCCCAAGTGGAAGAAATGCTCAGCGGCGTGGGTGCTAAACCAGACGGCATGACGGCCATCTCATTCAAGGTAAGTCATTTCACCAAAGCCGTTTGGCCGGTATTTGTCATTAGCCTGATCACCGCAGCCGTCACGATCGCGCGATCGACTCATGTTAGAAATTTGATCATGGGCTTTGTAATGTCCAAGTGGCGCCTCTTACGCCTGTTAGTCATGAGCCTGCGCCAACTGACGTTCATCTCAACCATCCAGCTTTTGCATTCGAATGGGATCAACTTGGCAAAGTCGATTCGCGTATCTGCCAACAGCGTTCGCGGCACCCCATTCTACAACGAACTGCGAACTGCTGCGGATAAATATGAAAACTCAGGAGTTCCTCTTTCCGTCGCTTTTGCAAAATACACGTCGGTGGATGCACAAGTTACCCACATGCTGGCAATCGGTGAAAAGTCCGCCTCTCTGGATGCCCAACTCGAAATGCTATCAGAAATGTATGAAGAGGATTTGAAGACTCACATGGAAACATTTGCCGCTACCATAGGATTTCTTGTCCTACTGATTGCGGTAGCGCTGATTGCTGCGGTCTTCATCGGCACGTTCCTACCCATTTTCCTGATGGGTCCAAAAATGATGAACTCCGCCAAATGAGGCCAAAAAAACAGTGTCCCGAATTTGATTAACTTATCCAGTCATTCATCATGCAACTCACTCCCTTTGATCGTTGGCTGCGTGAGACCTATGTTTATGAAACGCATGTCCGCACCTTGAGGCCGCCGGAATCCATTCCATTAGGGATCGTAAAGGTGGAACTCCCAGATGAACCCGGAAAGCGCTACAAGCACCTATTCGTGGCCAAGAGCAGCAAAGCGGCCGATGCATTGATCGCCCAATTAAAAGAAAACGGCCAGATGTACACGACTCAGATCGTGGAAAATGATGCGTGGTATGTGCCTTTCATCGCTCCCAAAAGAAAATCCGTCACGTGGTTCCTGATCTCCTTGGTTGTCATGACCGTGGCCGGCTTCTTTGCCCTGCTATACGTCAAAGGTCTAACCGAGGACCCGGAGTTCCGGAAAAACTTCATGGAAGCGATGAAACTCCTGAGAAGCTGAATCCAGCTTCCTGCCTCAGTTTTTGCGGAAATCTTGATTTTCACGCTTTCCAAGATCATCAAAAAACGTTAAGTAAACTCATTCTCATGAGAATACGCGGACATTCCATCTTTAAAAAAGCGTTTACGCTGACCGAGATGACCATCGTGATCGTAGTTTTGCTCGTGCTCATGAGGAGTGGGTTCTTCGTTTACTCGAAAATGAACGACTGGAAACTCGGGCGAGACGCTGCGGAATCCTTGCGCACAGTTTATACCGCCCAGCGCTTGTATCTTGCGGATAATCCTACCGCCTTGGTGAGCAGCCTCACCCCTGCGCTATTGATTCCCTATATGCCTAACGATGCTGTCGCCATTCCCACGGTCAAATCGCTAACTGGCGCAACTTTAAGTATAATCGTCAATGTCTATCCCCCCGTCATCAATGCTGGAACCGGCTCCACTTACGATCCATCCGGCAGCAACGTGGACTCCCTCTGGGATGTGGGTGAATGATGCGTTTTATCACGATTCTAACTCTAATCGCTCTCCACTCTATGGCTTCTGCCTCGGAGTTTAAACATGTCGGTGATTTCCTGTTGCAATCTCACTTCAAACTGGTCGGTCAGCAGCTCACACCGATTCCCATGAAGCCTATTGCTTTCCGCGTCTTTACCGACGGGGTTAAAATTCGGGTCTCCGCAGAGGGTGACGAGGAATCGCACACCACTTTTGAAATCTATCGGTCAGATGGAATCGGACGCCAACGCCCAGGGGCGGGCGCACTGGAAGTAATCCCCGGCTTGCAAGCGATGAGCAATGTGGGTGGTACGCTCCGGCACCTGCGCCTTTCTCGTGAATCCATGACGATCACGACCTTTCCTGGGGTGTCGGATCAAACCATCGTAAGTTACGCCGTTGCGGCAGAACCCGCGCAAGCGAGCACAACGCCTGCTGAAAAACCCCTACTGAAACCATGAAACCCCTTCCTACCCAGCATTTTCCTGTGATCCAGGTGAAAGGTAGCGGCATCCCATCGCTTCCTACCATCCTCAAGCACGCCCCAGGACCCTATTCGAAATCTAACCGCCGAGCCGCCACCTGCCCGACCCAACGGATCTATCCTTGGCTCCTCATCACCAGCACAGCAGTTGCTGCAATGTTCTGCCTGATGTATATCACAAAACCTGTGATTCTCGCCGCTCCTAACCCCAGCCCGATGGTCCCGCATGCAGAAAAAACTGATCTAACCAAAGTCATCACGCCCGCTCCTCACAACGACCTGATACCCAATGGCAATCAACTCCCCGGCGAAATGACATCCATTGTGGCTAACAAGCAAACGCCAAGTCAAAGCCTTCACCAGACGCGGGAGTCCCCACCCGTCAATGCATTCGAAGAAACAAATCTTCGCATCCAGCATATTCTAACTGCAGAAGCTCCTGGGGGTAACATTGCCCGGATCGACATTGAAGTTCCGGTCCTCTATCAGAGCAGGAATCTCCGCTGGACCGCCCCCGAAGTCGCGCAAGCCCGCGCGCTGTTAATTCGCCTGACTGACTATCAGGAAAAATCACAAATGCTCCGAGCCGAGGGAGTCCAACTGCTCGATACTTGGAACCGCTTGATCGAGCATTCGATTCCCGCAGGCGAGCTTCGCGCAGATAGCCCCACCCTACCGGTCAACCAACTGGATGCGGCGGATGCTCCCCGTCCCGCCGGTCTCAGCACAACAGAGTCGATCCAAATCCAACGCTCAGGAAAATGAACGCCCTTCCCATCATTGTTGCATTCATAGCCATATGCTCACTTTCCGCGGGTGCTCAAAACGTCACGGAGGACCCGAAAGCGGACCCACTTCTTGAAGCGATCAATGAGTTCAACAACCGGGACAAGAGCAAACCGAATGAAATCACGGTCGTGCTCGATCCTGTCAACGCCACCCCTCCATCCAGTACCAAAGTAGCGGCTCAACCCACGCCTCCTTCCGGAGAGAAGCCCAAGAGTTTAGCTCCCTTGCTGATCACCGGAGCGCCACAGCAAAGCGCCGAAATCGTCAAGGGAGACCCGCCTCCACCCGCGGCGAGCTCCACTGTTACTCCTGAGGAAGAAATTCAGAAACCAAAGCAGGGACTAGCAGTTAGAGTCGAGAAACTTCAAACGATTAAAGGCCAGGTCGATCCCAAACAGATCAAATTGTTAGCCCCCTTCCCGGCAAAACCTCTCTCGCCGCTACCCGCAGGCTGGCATCTGTTAGCATCAGAAAGCGCTCCCCCGTTTACCCGTAAGGTAGAGCTAGCACCAGGATCGGAGATTACCCTTACCGTCCGGCCCCACCTTCTTGTGCCTGACGCCGATGGTGCGAACGTTTTCGCGATTTCCGAGCCAGGCTATAAAACATCACTCGGTTATGAACAAATCGCGACAGTTGGGGCGGTGCTATCCAATTCAATTAGGCAGTTAGAAGATGATTCGAAACAGCTTGGGAATGCGATCAACAGCCTAGAGCAGCTGCTCATTTCACTGCCAAAACCAACGCCCCAAGTGATCGACGTTAGCAAACCCTCACCCGCCCGCAAGAAATGAAACCCTCAAGGATTCCTTTTGTTTGTAGTCTGGCTCTGGCCTGCATGTCTGCCGCCGTTGCGAGTCACTGGTGGTCGGTTCGACAGTTTACCGGTGCCATCCACGCCGGAGCTCCACTGGCTCATCCCGCCTCACCGTTGCCCGGCGAATTGCCGAAAGCGCAACCCACGGCAGCGGATACCCTCGCTAAAACTCAGCCTCAAAACAAGTCTCTAGCAGTTTCGACAGGTTCACAAAAAGAATTTTACGAAGCCATGCACACTCTTGTGGCCGAGGTCAAAAACCTCCGTAGCCAAAACCTTAATCTCGTCGATCAAATGGCGGAAACCAATCGAGATCTGATGAAACTCGAATTCCGCGTAGACACCCATTCGGAATCCTTCCGCCCGCTGCCCACCAGCGAGGAACGAAGCGACACCAGCCTCGATGATGGACCCGGTGTTTTGCCACCTCGCGCGGATCCGGTTTTTCCCCTTTCCCATGAATAAGCCGGGGAGCGCTGCCGTCCCAACCGCCGTCATGAAATGGTTCATCTTTAGTCTCTCCACCGCAGTTTTTGTTCTTCCGCTCTGGGCCGATCCCGCATGGAAAGGCGAACTTACGTCCCCCACCCTTGGGAATCATCCATTGCCGATTTCTTCGGTAGTCAATCTGCAAGTGAGCTGGAAAGGGATGATCGAATCGGGCAATCTTCGAATCGAATTCGCACCACCTAACGCAACAAAAGCAGGCACCTACGTCGTCCGCGCGTCCGCATCCAGCGTGGGGGCAGCCGCCCTTCTTTTCCCTTATCAAGGTAGTTTTTGGGCCGAGCTGGACCCAACCACACTCAGACCGATTTTGTTAGATACGGTCGAGCTCGATCAAAAGGAGCGTGTGCATACGACTGTTAAATATCTTACGGATCGCATCGAAACCCACGAGGAATCGAAACGCCTAAAAACAGGTGTCACAAAACCTCACGATCATACGTTCAACTTTGCCCCGGTATTTGATATCTTCTCCGCCATGTTGCATGTCCGCAGCCAAAAGCTCGACGATGGCGACCTCATCGCAATCGTTGTTTGCCCCTTTAGCACACCATACATTCTTAAAGTAAAAGTGCAGGCTCACGAAGTTCACAATGGAAGCAAAGCCATCCGCTTGTCCATCGGGATGCAAAAGATCAATCGCGATACCCTTGAGTTGCAGGATTACAAAAAGCTCAAAAAAGACGCTACCCTCTGGCTCAGCGACGATGACGAGCGCATTCCGGTGGAATTTCGCGCCGCCGTATTCATCGGCGATGTCCGCGCCACGCTCGTGAACCCGAAAAATCCCGCCCCTGCTCTGAAATAAGTCCTTATGTCACTTGGCGACCAAGCTCACAAAAACCTAACAGGCTATGCGGGCCTTATATTGCTGATCGCCCTAGTGATTTTCTGCGCGTGGCCCGGGATGCACGCCCCGCTATTTTCTGACGATATCTATCAAATGCGGAAATCCGCTAACTTTGATAGCTGGAAAGAGATTTTCGGGCCTGATGTGTTCTTATACTATCGCCCCGTAAAAAACGCGCTCTTCATGCTTGCAGCTCCGCTCGAAAAAAATTTGCTCGGGTGGCACATGATCGGCCTGCTCTCCTATCTAGCAGCGGTCACCGGAGTATTTCGGATCACCTCGATTTGCTTTGAATCTCGAATCACCGCACTGCTTGCGGCAAGCCTTTGGGCGCTGAGTCCCACCTGCGTTTCCACAGCTGTTTGGCTGAGTTGTGCGAACATCAGTCTCGGGGTCGCTTTTGCTTCGCTGGTTTTTCTTTTCCATGAAAAATGGATGACCCGGAATTCGGCAGCTAGTTTGATTGCTGGCGGATTTTTCTATGCGGTGTCTCTCCACTGTTATGAATCCATGATTGTTATCCCGGCCTTGCTGTTCCTCAGGGACATTCAACAACGCCGCATTTCATTCAACCGCAAGGCATACATCACCTACGGGTCACACATGCTTATTGCATTAGTCTTTCTTGTTATACGGTCCCAAGTTTCCGCAAAATCCATCGGTGGCAGCGCGATCAATCTTGGATTTGAGGATGGTATAAAACCCTTTCAGCTTTCCCTATCAGCACCTTGGTTTCTCTGGCGCCACTTTCTCATGTGGATCTATCCATTTAACACATTAGAGATTCTTGGCGACTACTCTTGGCTGCGCTCAGCGCCCGTATCTTCATTGGCTTTCGGGTGGTTGTTTCTGGCCGGCCTCCTAATATCCGCAGTGGCAACCCGAAAACGTTATCCCCTCGCCAGCTATGGTATTCTATTCTTTTTCGTGGCAAGCATTCCATCTGGCAACTTCATTCCCTGTTTTAACGGGCCTATCTATGACGTCTATTTGACGATGCCATCTATCGGACTTGCGGTATTATTCGCAGCCGCATGTGAATCCATGTTTCATGCTTGTTCAAAACTGCGCAGCCAGAGAAAAATGGGTGGCAATGTTTTAGCGGCCATTCTTTGTATTTTCGTAGTCTATCGAATGCCACTCTGCGGTGCATACTTCCGCTATTGGGCAAATGTTTGGAGTCGTCCTGCGGAATTGATGCTTATCATTACGGAATCAAGGCCTTGCCAATATCAACCCAAAGCAATTGCCAGCTTACTTCTATTCTCCGATGGTTATATCGACCTTGCTGAGACCCTCGCAAAACAGGTTATCAAAGAAGATCCGATGAATGCGATGGGGAGTCTTTCATTAGCAAGAATCGCAAAGCAAAAAAATGACGACAAATCTGCTGAGAGTTACTATCGAGCCATCCTAAACCGACCTAACATACTATCGAATATCAAAAATTCATCGAGGGTGGAGCTTGGCACCATTCTTGCGGCCGATCCCGCCCGCACCACGGAAGCCATTGAGCTCCTCAGAACCTACCTCGGCGATCGGGTCAACATTACCAACGTGTCGGCGATTATGAAGCTTTCAAATCTTTATAAAACCAGCGGTAGCCCTGAAATGGCAAAAGCCACCCTTGAACGTGGGCTTGCCTACAATCCGAATGAAAATCAGTTAAAGACAATGCTTGTAAGCTTCACTAACAAACCCGGTGATGCCAAACAGTTCCTCCCTGAACCACATTAAGGATCAGACAATATCACCATGAAAGCTTACCCCGATAACTGGGCCGCCATCATTCCCGTGGCAAACGAAGAAGTTGGGTTCGATGTCTTCATCGCACAACTGATTGCGACCATGGACCAGCTTGAAGGCGGAGCAGTTTACTTGGTGGTAGATCGCGCCTCCAGAGACAACACGCTGCAACTGTGCCGAGATATCGAGGCAATTGACTGCAGGTTTCACACCGTATGGGCTCCAGAAAACCGCCATGTGGTGGATGCCTATCTGCGAGGGCTGAAGGAGGCGTTAGACCGCGGCTACGAGATCATCGTCGAAATGGATGGAGGGCTATCTCATGATCCACGGGCACTCCCTGGATTCCTACGAGCGCTGCATGAAGGAAATGACTGCGCCTTCGGCAGCCGTTATATCAATGGCGGCTCCATGGTCGATTCCGCCTGGCAAAGACGCTTCCTCTCCAAGGGAGGATCCGTTCTTGCACGAATTCTGTTAGGTGTCCGCTTCATGGACATGACCTCGGGCTATCAAGCTTTCCGCAGGGATGTCTTGGTCAGGCTGATGGATCGACCGCTTTTGTCCAAGGCACACTTTTACCAGACGGAAGTCCGCTATCTTCTCCGCCATGAAAAAGCCATCGAGGTGCCGATTCATTATCGGGCCCCGTCTCCCAGCGTCTCGCGGAGTGCCATTCTGAATTCCTTTGCCGTGCTCGCACACTACACCATTCTCCGGCTCATGGGCCGCGCGGCCAGCCTTTAGGTCGTTACCTCTAAATCCACACTTCCGACGAATTTGAAAACCGCCCTCGTTGTAACGAGCATCTCCGCTCCCAATCCCGTGCTAACCGCTCTCGCGGCAGGCTCCATCGCCCATGGCTGGGATTTCATTGTGATAGGTGACACAAAGAGTCCTGATGAATTTCAGCTCAATGGCTGCGATTTTCTATCAGTTATCAAACAACAAGCCGGGCGGCACACGCTAGGGCAACTCTGCCCCACTCGTTCCTATGCTCGTAAAAATATCGGCTATCTGGAAGCCATCGCCCGTGGTGCAAGCGTCATCGTAGAAACCGACGATGACAATTTCCCTCGTGAAGATTTCTGGGCACCACGCAGTCTCCATGTCTCCTGTCGGCCCGTGAAACATGATGGATGGGTGAATGTGTATCGTTATTTTTCTGACAATTTCATCTATCCGAGAGGTCTGCCGCTCGATCACGCACGAGACAAACCTCCTGTCCCCGCGGCCTTGCAGGAGTTGGAATGCCCCTTGCAGCAAGGACTAGCAGATGCCAATCCGGATGTAGACGCCGTTTACCGCATGCTTTTTCCTTTGCCATTCGATTTTGACGCTGACGTCGCACCGGTGGCTCTCACCGACCGAGCTTGGTGCCCGTTCAATAGTCAAAACACCACTTGTTTTGAGAAGATTTTCCCCCTCCTCTATCTTCCCGCTCATTGCAGCTTCAGAATGACCGATATCTGGCGGAGCTTCGTGGCGCAGCGAATCCTGCATCACTTGGGCTACCCCGTCCTATTTCACAACGCCACCGTCTGGCAGCAACGCAATGAACATAGCCTGCACCGCGACTTCTGTGATGAGGTCCCCGGATATATGCATAACCATGATATCCGAAATGCTTTGATGAGTCTGGATTTCGGAACGACATCCAACCTCGCTCTGTTATTAGAAAAGTGTTATGAATGCCTTATCGGCCGAGGCTGGGTGGGCAAAGAAGAAGAACCGCTGCTCGCCGCTTGGCTAACCGATTTGAAAGCACTGGATTAAGATCCATACCTACCTACGATCGTAATTCCTGATTTGCGAATTCGCGCCACCACTCAATAGCAATTATTTCCTCACCATCGTCATGCTCATCTCTCACTTCAGACTCCTCTTCCTTACCCTGATCACTCTTCTTCCGGCTGGGGCCTTCGAGCTGCCGGCCGCATCCAGCCAATGTGTTCTGGGCATCGCCGATAATTGGGACTCATCCAAGGTCACGCTCTGTCTCTATCAAAAAAATGACGGTCAGTGGAAACCCGCAGCCCAGCCGTGGCAGGGCCGACTTGGAAAGAGCGGGCTAGTCTGGGGCCTCGGAGCACATCCCGTTCCCTCTGGGGCCACCACTAAAAAGGAAGGAGACTGGCGTTCACCTGCCGGAGTCTTCGGTATTGGTGGCGTCTGGGGAACGGAGGCATCTATCCGAAAGACCCCAAAGCTTCCCTATCGTCAGGTCACCGCGCGTGATCTATGGGTCGAGGATCCCAGTTCGCCACAATACAACCAGAACGTGATTCTCGATCACGATCCCGCTACGGATTGGGAGAAAAAACAACAGATGAAACAGAACGATCCTGCCCACGCGATCCAACTGTTCATCGCCCACAATGCACCTCCGAAGGCAGTTCCCGGCGCAGGATCCTCCATCTTCTTTCACATTTGGCGCGGAGGCGGATCTAAGCCCACCGCCGGTTGCACCACGATGGAGGAGACGAAGCTTCGCTGGCTCATTGCCCAAATCGATCCCGCGAAACACCCTTACTACGTTCTTCTCCCGAAAGCAGAATACGAAAAATTGCGCGGTGCCTGGAAACTGCCGTGATTCTGTTCAGCTAAAAAACTAGCGATTCCCGGGTGGGTGTTCAACGGGTGATTTCATTCCACATTCTCCCCTTGAATCCGGGCGCATCCCGCAAGAGACTCCGGTGTCTCATGGCTACTGAAACTCCCGCAATGCCCGTAACTCCTGACGCCAGTGGCCACTTCGGTCAATTTGGCGGTATGTTTGTCCCGGAAACCCTTATGGCTCCGTTGCAAGAACTCGCAACTGCCTACGCCGCCGCCAAAGCCGATCCAGGATTTCAAACGGAACTCGATGACTTGCTGCACAATTACTGCGGCCGCCCAACCCCACTTTATTTTGCTGAACGCTGGACGAATATTCTCGGCGGCGCGAAAATCTATCTGAAGCGTGAGGACCTGCTCCACACGGGTGCTCACAAGATCAACAACGCTATTGGCCAAATCTTGTTAGCGAAACGCCTCGGTAAAAAACGCATCATCGCAGAAACCGGCGCAGGCCAGCACGGCGTGGCCACCGCCACCGTCTGCGCGCGCTTCGGCATGGAATGCGTGGTTTACATGGGAAAAGTGGACATGGAACGCCAAGCGCTCAACGTCGCCCGGATGCGGCTGATGGGCGCGGAAGTCCGTGCCGTCACCGCAGGGCAAGCGACACTGAAGGAAGCCGTAAACGAAGCGATGCGTGACTGGGTCAGCACGGTAGAAAACACGCATTATATCTTAGGCTCAGCACTGGGGTCGCATCCATTCCCAATGATTGTTAGAGACTTCCACCGCGTGATCGGCGTGGAGGCACGGCAGCAGATTTTGGAAAAAGAAGGCCGACTTCCTGATTTGTTAGTTGCCTGTGTCGGCGGTGGCTCGAATGCGATCGGCTTGTTCCATCCGTTTTTAAATGATGAAAACGTCCGCATGGTGGGCGTGGAAGCCGGTGGAGATGGGATCATCCCAGAGCGTCATGCCGCGCGCTTCCAAGGCGGAAAATTGGGTGTGCTGCAGGGCACGAAGACTTGGTTGCTCGCTAACGACGATGGGCAGATCGAGCTTACCCACTCTGTTTCCGCAGGCCTCGATTACGCGGCGGTGGGCCCTGAACATGCGTATCTTCAAGACATCGGTCGCGTCGAATACACTTACGCGACCGACAATGAGGCACTCGCGGCTTTCCAAGAGCTCGCGCATTCTGAGGGAATTATCCCTGCTTTAGAGAGCGCGCATGCCATGGCCTATGTCTCGAAAATCGCTGGTAGCTTACCAAAAGATTGCATCCTCATCGCGAATCTATCAGGCCGCGGCGACAAGGATGTGGAGCAGGCATCCCGCTTCCTATTAGATTAGAGCCTGTCCCAGACTTCGTGAGTCCTTGTGGGACAATGTGTTAGCAGCGGAAAAAAGTGGGCATGGAAGCCCGAAAAGACTCCCATGCCCGAAATTCGAGGCTTATGATTTGGTTACGACACAAAATCCAAGTTCGA
>JANYEC010000114.1 GCA_025363295.1 Akkermansiaceae bacterium | reverse complement strand
TCGAACTTGGATTTTGTGTCGTAACCAAATCATAAGCCTCGAATTTCGGGCATGGGAGTCTTTTCGGGCTTCCATGCCCACTTTTTTCCGCTGCTAACACATTGTCCCACAAGGACTCACGAAGTCTGGGACAGGCTCTATATAAGACCCGCCTGTTTAGATCCAGAGTGAGCAAAGCCTCATCTATTGGTGAAACTTTTGTTGTACCGGACTTTTGCAGGAACTTGCAAATTCCCGTGAAATTTAAATTAGGACATTACCCCCGGTTTGACTCAAGGGGGATTCACGCTCTGATGATGAACATGAAAATTCTGATTCATCTGCTCACCCTCTCCTTTTTGGCCACCACCTCTCACGCCGCGCTGGTGGAAAAATCCGTGATCTACAAACAGGGCGATGCGGTTCTTGAGGGCTTTCAGGTTTATGATGACGCCATCTCTGGAAAGCGCACGGCAGTGCTCGTCATCCACCAATGGACTGGCCTTACAGAATACGAAAAGCGCCGCAGCCGCATGCTCGCGGAATTGGGTTACAATGTCTTCGCCGCAGATATTTATGGCCAAGGGATTCGCCCGGTGCCGCCGGAAGCGGGCAAAGAAGCGGGAAAATACAAGGCTGACCGCACGCTGTTTCGCTCCCGGATCAATGCAGCACTGGAGATTCTCAAAGCCGACGAACACACGGATGCTACGAAAATCGCGGCCATCGGTTACTGCTTCGGGGGCACCGGCGTGCTCGAGCTCGCCCGCTCTGGCGCGGACGTGAAAGGCGTGGTTTCCTTCCACGGCGGTCTTGCAGCGGCGCCTGACATGCTGGCGAAAGCAGGCGGCATCCCTGCAAAAATCCTCGTCCTCCACGGTGCCGCTGACCCCTACGCCCCGGCGGCGGAAGTGGCGAGTTTAGAAAATGAACTAACAGAAGCTAAAGCGGACTGGCAAGTTGTAATCTACAGCGGTGCGGTCCACAGTTTCTCTCAGAAGGAAGCGGGCGATGATGTCACCAAGGGAGCGGCCTATCAGGAAGTAGCCGACCGTCGTTCGTGGGCGGCGATGCAGGTGTTTTTCAAAGAGCTTTTTCAATAAGCTTGGAATTGCTTGCCGCGATCAAGGCACCCAAGCTTTCCGTGATGAGCGCCGATTTCCAATGGCCTGAATTTTCAAACACCTTCGCCCTTGAGGCGGAGGCAGCGGGATTTCTCCCTCAACTGCTGGCGGAGTTAGAAGACGGCTCGCTGATGGCGTGGGAACGTCCGGCGGACGGGCCTCGCGTTTATCTATCAGCCGGAATCCATGGCGACGAACCTGCCGGGCCACTGGCATTGTTAGATCTGTTGCGCAGTGGGTTTTTCGGGTCCAGGTTTCATTGGATGATCTGCCCGGCGCTCAATCCATCCGGGCTCGCGGCGAGGTGCCGGGAAAATGCCCAGCAAGTCGATCTGAACCGCGATTACTGCATCCGCAGCACGGCGGAAGTGGCGGCTCATAGTGGTTGGTTGGCGGCACGCTCCGCGCCCGATTTGTTTATCTCGCTGCATGAAGATTGGGAAAGCACGGGCTTTTATTTTTATGAAATCAATCTGGGAGAAGACGACCCAGAACGCGCCCGTAAAATCATCGCCGCGACAGGTCCGTGGTTTCTGCCAGAGCCGGGTCCAGAGATCGATGGCCATGAATCCCGCGAGCCCGGCTGGATCTATCACGCCGCCGAGCCGGATCTCCCGGAAGGCTGGCCGGAAGCGATCTATCTAGCAAAACAAGGCTGCCCGCTTTCATTCACTTTTGAAACTCCCAGCCACGCCGCCCTCGAATCGCGAGTCGCCGCCCACGTGGCAGCGGTGAAAGCGGCAGTCGATTCCGCGCTGGGTGGTGACTGATAGAGCATGATCAAGAAATTTTCCCATAGCTGCATGCTGGAGCTAGAGTTCTAGCGGAAATCTAGCAAAGTTTAGAGTGCCCCATCCTCACTCCATATGCGGGCGAGGGTGGCTTGGATCTTTTTCTCGAAGCGGGTGATTAGTTCCCGGTTGGCGGCGATCCTACGATGGAATGAACTCGGATATACTGATACGTTTTTTAGCGTATTTTAGATAGGCTTCAGTGTCGCGGATTACTTTTTCGGCCAATTTTACAACGTCTATGTCCGAGGATGAATCTCGAAGCGCAAGCGCCGCCTCTGTCATCGTGGCTGCATTCAAGCCGATCAAGGCAGACTCGATAACCTCTTCTTGAAGGAGAATGTTTGGCACCGGGATAATAACGTCAGCGAGTTGATCACTGTTCATTGTTACGTTTGTAGCACCGCACATCAGCGGTACCATCAATTCCTGACACATCGCACTCAAAAAAATGTGGAGGTATCTAGGACGAAGAACAGCTTCATCTTTGACAAACAATGCGCACATCGTGTTTGCCAGCGCGAAACGTCCTTCTTGGTAGTGAAGCCGCTTTATGTCCGCCTTTCCGTGCCCAGCCGACGATACCAGCGGGATGCATACCGCTTTTCCTTCAAAACTCCAATGGTCAGCAGTCTTTCGATCTTCAGCAGGAACCACCATCACATGATCGCCAGGTTGGGTAGCCATGTTTGGGGACAAGCCGTCGCGAATTTCGCACAGGTCACCGATGCGAAGCAACGGAACATCACCTCGATGAATTACTCGATTAGGAAGGTCATGCCAGCGACCTATGAGATGTGCATTTTTGGTGGCCAACAGCACCGTCTTTGCAATTTCATATGAGCGAAGCTTGTTATCGGGCCTGATCCACTCCTTCTGGTCGCCGATTGCTTTCTTGAACGAGACGACGTGCCTCAACGCGGCTTCAAGTTGGCAACCAGCCACGCGATCTCGTGTATCGCTTTGCGAGAAGCCATCGTTCTCCACTTCAATGAAAAGCACGGAATCCGTCTGACGCGCGAAGCAGCGGTCGATAATCAGAATGTGTGTTTTTACGCTGGCATATGGCTTAAAGACCCCGTGCGGGAGGGTGATGTCTGCCAACAAATAGCCCTTCGCTATCAAGGTTTGTCGTAATTGGGTGTGGCCGGTTTGAGCTACGAAGTGAATTCCTTCCGGGACAATTACTCCAGCTTTGCCAGTAGAAGTTAGGTGCTCTATAATGTAATCCAGAAACAGCACTTCAGATCTCTTGGTGGTAATCGAGAAGCGGTTGTGGGGCTTGATGCCGCCCTTCGGCGACATGAAGGGGGGATTGGCGAGGATGACGTCGGCGAATTCGTTCCAACGGTCCTGCGAGGTGAGGGTGTCGTATTCGTAAACGTGTGGCTCGGTGAACCCGTGGAGATAGAGATTCACCAACGAGAGCCGCACCATGTCGGGGGAGATATCATATCCGAGGAAGTTTTTGACGAGGTGACCCTTTTCTTCTGGCGTGAGCGGAGAATCGATATTGGCGCGAAGGATGTGTTTGTAGGCAGAGATGAGAAATCCGGCGGTGCCGCAGGCGGGATCGAGGATGGTCTCGCCTTTCTGCGGGGCGAGGATTTCCACCATGAAGTCGATGATGTGACGCGGGGTGCGGAATTGTCCGGCATCGCCCTGCGAGCCGAGGACGCTGAGAAGATATTCGAAGGCATCGCCGAGGCGTTCGCTGTGATCGTAGCTGAACTCGTCGATGATCTTGAGGAAGGCTTTGAGCGTCTCGGGATCGCGGTAAGGGAGGTAGGCGTTTTTGAAGATGTCGCGGAAAAGCGCAGGGATGCCTGGGTTCTCGGGCATTTTGGCGATGCCTTCGCCATACAGCCCTAACATTTCATGGCCACCGAGGGATGGAGCCATCAGCTTGGCCCAGCCGTAGCGGGCGTATTCGCCGGTGAAAAAGGATCGCTCGCCACCGAGTTCCTCCGCCTCGGCGTCCATGTCATCCATGAACTTGTAAATGAGGGCGATGGTGATCTGCTCGACTTGGGACTTGGGATCGGGGACTTTGCCCACGAGAATGTCGCGGGCGGTGTCGATGCGGCGTTTGGTATCGGTATCTAGCATGGGGAAAGGGAACCGGGCTAGGCAGCGAACTGGTTGAGGCTGACGTAGTCCTTGATGTATTCAGGAATGATCTTTCGATATTCGGGAGGCACTGCCTTGAGGTCGGCGATGGTGAAGGACGACGTCGTGTAAAGCGCTGTGAGGCGCCTCGGATCGTCGATGATCGCGCGGACCTGACTGTCGGTGGCGTAGGCTTTGAAAAATTGCTTCAGCGCGGGGATAATCTTCGCTTCTTGCGGTTTTCTATCAGCGACGAATTTCGAGAATTCCTCTTCTAGCAGCTCATCCTTGGATTTGAAGCGCGGAATGAGGCCGAAGATTTTTTCGAGGATTTCGCGCAGCGTAAGCCGACGATCCACGGCGGCGGCTTTCCGGAGTTTCTCCAGAGTATAAAATTCGGAGGGCTTATCGAAGACCTCCTTGTTCACATAGTCGATGACCCGGTCCCACTGGCCGGCCTCGATGCTGGTGGCGATGAATTCATTCTCGCGCACGGTGTCCTCGAATTTCTCGTAGAACATGCGGTCGATCTTCATGCCATCGACGCCGACGGCTTCCTCCTTGATCGAAGCAAGGATGTCCGCGCCGAGGTGGTCGTAATCTCCAATGCTGCCGCCACCGCCGCCGCCAGCTTGATCGCTATCAGACTTTGGTTTCGGCAGCTTGCGGACCTCGTCATATTTGAATTCCTTCTCGAAGTATTCGCAGTTGGCGAAGAAGTCGAAGAGCTTGAAGGAGGATTTCTTCGGCTTGCTGATGCCCTCCTTGATCGACTCATCGAAAAGCTGCTCGCGGAAATCGTGCTTCCGGGTGCCCCGGCCTTTGATCTGGATGAAATCAGTGGGCGAGAAGATCGGACGGAAGAGGCCGAGGTTGAGCAGGTCGGGGCAATCGTAGCCGGTGGTCATCATGCCAACGGTGACGCAGACGCGGGCCTTGCTAGTCTTGTAGGTGGGGATGAAATTGGCGGATCCTAGCAGGTTGTTGTTCGTGAAATTCGTGGTGTATTGCTGGGCACCGTCCACCTGCGAGGTGACCTGCACGGCGAAGTCGGACTGGTATTTCCCGGGGAAAATGATGTCCGCCATTTCATTGAGGATCTGCGCCAGCTTGCCCGCGTGCTTCTGACTGACAGCGAAAACGATGGACTTGCCGATCTCGCCGCTAACAGGATCGCGCAGCGCGTTTTCCAGAAAGATTTTGCAGAAGAGCTGGTTGGTGGCGGGCGAGAAGAAGCGCTTTTCAAACTCGCGCTGTTTGAAGCTCTCCTTCTGGTCATCGCCGTTGTCGTCCTTGAACTCGACGACGAAACCCTCGTCCGAGAGGAGTTGGGTAGTCACATCGCTACGGGCATCGACAACCGTGGGATTGATGAGGAAGCCGTCCTTCACCCCGTCTAGCAGGGAATAACGAAAAGTCGGCTGGCCATCGTCGCAGCCGAAGGTGCGGTAGGTATCGAGCATCAGGCGGCGCTCGAATTCGCGCGGGTCCTTAGTGGTGGGCTTGTCCTTGTCGAATTTTTTCAGGTAATCAAACGGCGTGGCGGTGAGGCCGAGCTTGTAGCCGATGAAGTAGTCGAAAACGGCGCGCGCATTTCCGCCAATGGAGCGGTGCGCTTCGTCCGAGATGACTAGATCGAAGTCCGTGGGGGAAAAGAGTTGCTGGTATTTGTTATTGAAGAGCAGCGACTGGACGGTGGTGACGACGATCTCGGCATGACGCCATGAGTCGCGGTTTTCCTTGTAGATGACGGTCTTGTAGTCGTTCGCGAGAACCTTCTTGAAAGCCTTCTCCGCCTGGTCCTCGAGTTCCAGCCGGTCCACGAGAAACAGCACGCGGCGTGCATTCCCGGTGCGTAGGAACAGCCGGATGATGGCGGCGGAGGTCAGTGTTTTGCCGGTGCCAGTGGCCATTTCGAGAAGGAAACGGTCGGAGCCTTTCGCAACCGCCTGCTGGACGGCCGTGATCGCATTCTTCTGATAAGGACGGAGAAAGCGCAGGCTGTTTGTCTCGATGAAACCCGGGCGCTCGGTCTCGTTTTTCCACGCGGCCTCGGAGGCATAGCCGGGACGTTGGCTGAGCACGACGTAGTCATCGCCAACTGGTTCCGCGATGAGGCGTTTCGGGTCTGGCACGGTTTTCTGATAGCCGGTGACCGAAACGGGCGTCGGGAACGCGGTGATGACGTAAGGATTGCCACGTTCGAGATCCCAGAAGTAATGGAGGTTGCCGTTAGATAAAATGACGAAGCGGCAGTTTTGGGACTTCGCGTATTTCCTCGCCTGTTCCTTGCCGACAAGAGGGCTTTTATCCTCGGCCTTGGCTTCGAGCACGATAAACGGAAAACCCTTTTCGTTGAGCAGTAGGAAGTCGATGAAGCCCTTTCCGATCTTTTCGAAATTTTCCCCAAGCTGATCCAGATCCTGGGTCTTGAGGGTGACCTTGGGTTCGAGTTGGATAGTCGCCGGGCCGCCGGCATCCGCAAAAAACCGCCAACCCACGCTTTCGAGAAGCTTGTTGATCTTGATGCGGGCGGCGGCTTCTTTCATGCGGCTAGTGATTGAGCGTCGATAAGCAGTAAATGGCCGTTCCGAGGGCCACATCCGGAGAGATGGGTGCATCCCAAATCGTCACCGATGATATTGTGAAGAGTGGTCAAATCGGGTTTTTGAAGCTGTTTTGAGATAGCGGAAAAAGACAAAATATAGCGCGTTTCAGCAAGACATATGGAACGAATATCCGATATTTTGTGAATTTTTGAACAATCGGTAAAATCGTATTCAGCTACAGACTAGCGACATCTTCCTCAAGGCTCCCGAATCACGAATGTCTTTGTATGCTTGGATCGTGACCGAACATCAGGAGATTCGGCGGCGCCTCGCCGCCATCGGAAAGGACCGGAAATGGCTGGCGAAGCAACTCCGTATGAGCGAACACACGATCCGCCAATATCTCCAGCCCAGGGGCAAGCGAACGAAAGAGTTTATGGAGGAGATCGATCAAACGATCACGCTGGAAACGGCGCGCCAGCGGGAAAACCAGCCGGATGCGCCACCATGGAACGCAATTTTCCGGACCGACGATGAATTTGATCGTGTGGACCGGGCAAGCCGGATTGTGAATGCGGAAAGCTTCAAGGATTTTTGCCGCAATGCGATTTTAGAGAGGGCGGATGAACTGCTGGCGAGAAAGGCACGATCCACTTACCGGGAGATCAAAGGGGTGCCTTCGACGAATGTGGCGGGGGAGAGCCGCGACGGGCCTTGATTCTAACAATTAAAGAATTCGTCTTATCTAATTAAATCTGCTAGCGCGGATTCCAGCGTTGGAAACTTGAAGCGTAGGCCAGCGGCTTGAAGGGCTGTTGGAAGTGCGCGCTGGCCGGCGAGCAGGGCCCCGCCGAAGCCGCCGAGCGCGAGTTTTAGGGCGAATCCGGGGACGGGAAAAATCGCCGGGCGGTGGAGGGCGGCGGCAAGTTTTTTCGTGAAATCGCAGTTGCGCTCGGGGGTGGGGGAGGTGCCGTTGACGGGGCCGGTTAGGTTTTCGGAAAACAGGCCGTGGAGGATCGCGGCGTGGAGATCGTCGAGGTGAATCCATGGCATCCATTGCTGGCCGGTGCCGAGTCTGCCGCCGATGCCGGATTTAAAAACGAGCAAGAGCTTTTTGAAGGCCGATCCATCGCGCCCCAAGACGATGCCGATCCGCATCCGCACGACGCGGACGCCGAGTGCTTGCGCTTCCAGTGCGGCTTCCTCCCAGTCGCTGCAAAGATCTGCTAGATAGCCGCTACCGAGCGCCGAGGCTTCTGTGAGGATTTGATCTCCGCGATCGCCGTAGATGCCGACAGCGGAGGCATTCACCAGCACTTGGGGGCGCGCGTCGGCGGGGAGTTTGCCGATGGCTTCCACCACTTGGCGAGTGAGGCCGACGCGGCTTTCGTGAAAACTGCGGCGGGTTTTTTCTGACCAGCGCTGGTCGATAGGTTCGCCCGCGAGATTGATCACGGCTTGGTGCCCGGAAAGATCGAGGTTGGCCGGGGTTTGCCAATCGTCCACGCAGGGGAGCGTGCCGCTGCCTGAGCGACTGATGCCGGTGCACGTAACGCCGGTTTCGGCGAGCAGTAAGGGTAAGCCACGACCGACAAACCCCGTCACTCCGATGATCGCTGCCCTTTGGATTTGTCGCATGGAGCAACATGGGGCAAAAAATTTCATGAGCAAAACGGATTTTCTGCAAATCGTGCGGCACCTTTCGCACTTTACTTCATCGGGCGGGGGTTTTCTTATCACTCCGATGCTGAAACTTGGCGCATGGATCATTTCTCCGCTGTTATGCCTGCCGCTTGGCGCGCAGGAGACTCAAGTGCTCCCTCCCGAAGGACCTGCGCCGGCGGTGGACACGATCACGCCGGTGCCTGCGCCTGCGATTCCTTTTGGTTTACCCTCTGCGGCCACGCCAGTGATGCCAAAGGAGCTCAAAATCAACAACCAAGGCGGCACCATCACAGGTGATCTCACGACGGGACAGTTCCACCTCGGTGGCCCCGTAAGGATCGAGGGCGATAGCGGCTTGGAGGTTTTTTCTGATAGGGCCTTGCTCGACACCAAGGAGAAAAAGGTGATTCTGGAGGGCGATGTGAGAGTCTATCAGGGCAATCTCATGCAGCGTGGTGCCCGGGCGGTGTATTTCTACGAACGGAAATTTCTCGATTCAACCGGCCTGCGGGCATCGTTGGATCCTATTCTGCTAGAAGCCGGAAAATTTACAGGGGAAGACCGGGGCGGAAAGATGGTTTTTGTCGGGGAGAACGCGGGCATCACTACCGACGACGAGCAGGACCCTAACTACTGGGTGCGTGCGAAAAAAACTACGATCTATCCGGGAGACAAAGTTGTCTTTAATGACCTGCGCCTTTATGCGGGGGATGTTCCCGTTTTCTGGCTGCCCTACTTAAGCCAGCCACTGAACGCAGAGCTTGGCTATCATTTCGTTCCTGGCGCGCGGTCGGGCTGGGGAGTGTTCCTCCTCAATACCTACGGAGTCATGCTCGGTGGTAAATTGAATCCACAAACCGGGGAAAACGAGGATGCTTGGTTGCTTTCTCGCTGGCACGTCGATCTCCGCACCACCCGTGGCATTGGCACTGGGGTGGATCTCGTGGATACCCGTGAAGAGAACAAAGAAGAGATTACAGGATTCAAGGCTTACTATTTATATGATCAGGCGCCGGATGAAAATCGCACTGGCGTGCCTCGGGGAACGGTAAGCCCAGGTCGGTATGAGTTCGATTTAAAACATCGTGAAAAACTTTCACTGCCTGACCACGCGGATTGGCGGCTTGATATGAATCTCACCCTGCTCAGCGATGCTTACTACCTTCAGGATTTTAATCGAGACACCTATCGCACCAATCCTGCCCCTGATAATACCGTAGGAGTCTATCGGAAAGACGATGATTCGTTGTTGTCCATTTATGCGAGATTCCGTATCAATGATTTCTATCGAGTGGACACCCGCCTTCCCGAAGTTTCATTTGATCAAGCACGGGGGCCTTGGTTTGGTCTGCCCGTTCTTCATGAAGGGAGCACTTCGCTGGGAGTCATCGGCGAGCAGGCGGCCGACCCGACACGCAGTGCGATCCTCGAGCCCTTGTTGCGGCTAACAGCGGGTGATGTGGCTGCCCAACCGCTGCTCAACCGACTCACCGGCTACGAACGCCTGCTCGCAGAGCAAATCCTCGCGCTGCCTCTCAACGACCCCCGGCGAGAGGCGATCCGCACCCAGCTGCTTGATTCGAGCTATCTCCGTTTTAACACCTATCAGGAGTTCTCCATGCCATTCACGCTCGGCGGATTCCTGAACATCACGCCCCAGGCCGGGGTAGGATACACTCGCTACGATGCAGTCGATGGGCCGGTGGAAAACACCGATCGGACCACCCTTTATGCGGGGACGGAAGCATCCGTGAAATTTACGAAAAACTACGGTAATTATCGCGATTCCAAATGGGGTCTTGACGGGATCATGCATGTATTTCAGCCCTACACAACGTGGTCGGTCACTTCCACGAATGATTTCGATCCTACCGGCCCCATGGTGGATAGGCTCACCCCTAGCACCCGTCCCAGGCCGTTAGACCCCACTCGGTTCACTGCGGTGGATGACCTTCGGAGCTGGAACATTATCCGTATCGGTGCCCGGAATCGAATACTCACTAATCGTGATCATCAGAGCTATGAGTGGCTTTCCATGGATACTTACATTGATGCATTCATCGACGATCCTGAGGGAGAACGGAATGTTTCTAACCTTTACAATGACATCCACTGGAAGCCCTTGCCGTGGTTGGGAGTCGATCTAGGAACGCAGTTACCGATTGTCAGCAATGGTTCCGGTTTCAGTGAGGTCGATACCCGCGTGCGTTTCTTGCCGACTGAAAATATCGAGTTCTCACTCGGTTACCGGGTGCTAACCAATCATCCGGTTCTCGTAAATTCTAATCGGATCGATCTGCAGGCCTACACCCGCCTTAACGAAGATTGGGGGGTCGGGACACGCCATGTTTTTGAAATGGCAGATGGCACGCTCGAATCACAGGAATACTTCCTCAATCGTGATTTGGGCAACTGGGTGGCAGGACTTGGGTTCAATCTCCAAGATAATCGATTGAGACAAGAATACGGTGTGATTTTCACCCTCAGCCTGAAAGAATTCCCAACCGCCTCCCTGCCTTTCCAATTTAATTCCGCATACTAAACTAACATCTTGATGACGATTTCACCCGATCAACTTCTTTGCTCCTTGCGCTGGCGCTATGCCATCAAACAATTTGACCCTTCGCGGATGATTCCTGGAAACATTTGGGATGCCCTTGAAGAATCGCTGGTTCTCACGCCATCGTCGTTTGGCCTGCAGCCATGGAAATTTATCGTTGTCGCTGATCCTTCCCTCCGCATGAAACTTCTCTCGGAGTCATGGAAGCAACCGCAGGTCACCGAGGCTTCGCATTATGTGGTTCTAACGGCACGCACGGATTTGACGTCCGATGACATTGAGGCATGGATCGAGCGTCTATCCGAAGTTCAAGGAACGGACATTGGCACGCTGGGACCGCTCAAAGGCATGATCGAAGGATTTGCCCAAGCGATGAGTCAGGAAGAACGGCGCGCATGGAATGTTAGGCAGGTGTATATTGCACTTGGCCAGTTGATGGCTTCCGCAGCAGCTCTTGGAATCGATGCCTGCCCTATGGAAGGTATCAGTGCGTCGGGATACGATCATGTGTTAGGTTTAGCGGGTGGGAGTCATACCACGGTCGTTGCTTGCGCCCTCGGTTACCGCGCGGTCTCCGACAAGTATGCACAAGCACCCAAGGCCCGCTTCGAACGCAGCCAAGTTATCAAACACGTTTGATGGAATTGTTTTCCTTCTACGGCGTCTTGTTTGCAAGAATGCTGCGAACATCCTCCATCAGGCGCAGCGCAATTTTTTCTGATTGGTCGCGCTCTTTCGCTTTTCCGGCAACTCCGATATCCATCGTCGGGATGGGGTTTAAGTCGGTTCCCGTGTTGGTAGCCTTTACAAAAATGCGTTTGGCCAAGTTATCGGCGCATTCGGCGTCAGAGGTCATTTGCCATTGATACATTAACCCGAGATCTCGACTCACTTGGATTAGAATTTCTCGGTCGCATAGCTTCCTTTTCAATTCTTTGGCGAGCTGGTCTTGTTTTTCGATTGATAGCTCAGGATTGACGGGTAAAGGCACCCACACGGGATACGGCCGATTTTGTTTGTAAACACGAAAGGCGAAAAATCCACCTCCGAACATCATCGCCGTTGCGACCACTCCAATTACCATCCATCGTTGCATCACAAGCGCTTATACGTCATTCACTCCACCAGCCAAGCTAGAATTTCATGGAATACCCCGCCACCGCCGCCACTGTCGAAACACTGTCTAACGGACTCACCCTCATCCTCGATCCCGATCCCGCTGCCCCGGTCGTTTCCGCTCAAATCTGGGTCGCCACAGGAAGTATGCATGAGGACCAGCACCTCGGCGCTGGGATCTCGCATTTCCTCGAACACATGGTTTTCAAGGGCACCCGCGATTACGATGGGGACACCCTCGCCGATACCGTGCAGGCTGCGGGCGGTCATTGGAATGCCTATACCAGCTTTGACCGAACCGTCTATTATATCGACGGGTCCGCAGCCTCGTTGCCGGTATTTCTAAAGACTCTAACCGGTCTGGTATTTTTCCCAACTTTGCCCGAGTCCGAATTTGAAAAGGAAAAGGACGTCATCCGCCGGGAAATCGACATGGGCCTCGATGATCCCGACAACGCGGCCAGCCGCTTGCTTTTTTCCACCGCGTTCTTGCTCGATCCCCGCCGCCACCCGGTCATCGGCCATCGCCATCTCTTCGATGCGATTCACCACGCGGATCTCGTCGGCTACCATCAATCTCGCTACACGCCAGACCGCTGTTTTGTCGTCATTTCCGGGGATTTCGATGCCGCTGAAGCTCGTAAAATGACCACCGAACTCACCGCCGACAAGCTCACCGGTGGCGGGCGTGAACCGCTGGTCGCCATCGATCCACCCCAGCTCGGCCCCCGCCGGATGCGGGAAACTTTCGCCATCCCTGCCAGCCGCATTTCGCTCGCTTGGAAATCTCCGGCACTCGATCACCCGGATGCGCCCGCCTTCGACGTGCTGGCTGGAATGCTCGGCCGTGGCCGCGCCTCGCGGCTTCATCTCAGCCTTCGCGAGGAACAGGAACTCGCGCTTGAAATTTCTGCCTTTTCGTGGACCGGCCCTGGCCGCGAGGGCGTTCTAGCAGTCTCTGCCGATGCGGACCCGGCGAAACGTGATGCGCTGATAGAGGCAATCCTGCTAGAGGTGAAAAATTTTCCTACCACCGAGCTCGACGATGATCTCGCCAAGGCAAAACGCCAGATCGCCGCTAGCCAATACCGAAGCCTCACCACCGCGTCTGGCCGCGCGGCGGATCTCGCGTCGAACTGGCATGAAGCACGTGATCTCGATTTTACCCGCCGTTACCTCGCCGCCATCCAAGCCGTCACCACAGATGATATCCGCCGCGTGGCTGCCACGCTCGTCGATGAACGACTGTGCCTCACAATTCTTGACCCGCTGGATGCCCCTGCTCCCGCCCGTTCTGTAAAGGCGACCCGTGAACGTGAGGAAATCCAAGTTCACACACTGCCCAATGGCCTGATGCTTGCTTTGATCCCGGATCACCGCGTGCCGCTCGTCCATTTGCAAGCTGCCGTGCGTGCCGGTCTGCCTTCGGAAACCCCGGAAAATAGTGGGCTCAGCCAGCTTCTCGCCTCCACTCTATCAAAAGGAACCGTCACTCGTAGCGCGCAGGAAATCGCCGTGGCTCTCGAATCTCTGGGAGCCTCTATCAGCGCGAATCCCGGGAACAATGCCATCCTCGTGCAAGCCGCCGGTTTGGCGCCGGACATCGCCACGATTCTCGATGTTTTTGCGGAAACGATCATTTCGCCCGCGCTCTCCAGCGCTGCGATTGCCCGTGAGAAAGCAAGCCAGCACGCCGCGCTCGAAGAAGCGTTGCAAGACCCGCTGCATTCCGGCTTCAGCACCTTGCGCCACGCGGTATTCAATGGCAGTGGCTACGGCCTCGACTCGCTGGGTTCTCTCGAAAGTCTGCCTGGTCTCGATCGTCTAGATCTAGCAGCCCATCACTCGCTGCATTTTAATGCCTCTAACATCACCCTTGCCATCGCCGGTGATTTTGATCCGGCTGCCACTCTTGCACTGCTCACGGAAAAATTTGCCGCCCTCCCGCAAGGCCAGCTCTGGAAAGCTCCCACCAGCAATCTTCAGCCCGGTGTCACCCGAGTCGCACACCTTCCGAAAAAGCAGGCGGTCCTAACGGTTGGCTTCCCCGGCACCACGGTGAGTGGCGCAGACCGGCATGCGTTGGCGATGATCCAAGAATACGCGTCGGACATGGCGGGCCCCTTGTTCACTCGCATCCGCGAGGAACTCGGCCTGGCCTATCAGGTGGGAGCCACCCAGTTCCTCGGCTACGATGCCGGGCTATTCACCTTTTATCTGGCGACCTCGCCGGAACAGGCAGACTTTGCACTTCGTGAGTTGTTAGCGGAAATCGGAAAAATCGCCGCTGCTGGAATCCCCGATGAAGCGTTCGAGCGCGTGCGCTGCACCGTGCTGAGCGGCCTTGCCATCCAACAGCAGTCGCCCTCTTCCGTCGCCCGCCACGTCGCGCTCGACCTTCTCTTCGGTCACCCGGCAGACGAGCATCGCCGGCTTGTGGTGGCTTACAATGCCCTTACCCCGGCACTCGTCCGCGAAATTGCGGCGCGTGTTTTCTCCGTAATTCCCACGATCGTCACCGTGCTCCCAGAGTAAAAAACCGGGAATTATACGAGCAATCTGCTGTTTTCATCGCACCCGCTTGATTTTTCCCTTCCCAAATTCACATTCATTGCTTACCCATCGCCCCCGCATGTAATGGTGGTCGTAGTTCAATGGTAGAGCCCCAGATTGTGATTCTGGTTGTTGCGGGTTCGAGTCCCGTCGATCACCCCATCTTTCCCATCGGTGCTTCAGAGGAAGCTTGGACGGGGGAGGGGGAAATCTCGCCAAATCACCGATGCAGCCGCTAGAAAGCCGGATTCACTACAAATTTCGTAATTCTCTGCTGCTCGCAGAGGCGCTCACGCATCCCAGTTTGGCGTATGAGTCGCAAAAGCCGCATTTTGATAACCAGCGGTTGGAATTCCTCGGCGATGCCGTGCTCCAATTGATCGTCACCGAGCAGCTTTTCAAAATGTTCCCGGATCTACCGGAAGGCCACCTCACTAAATTGCGCTCCCGCGTGGTTTCCCGCCGTGCTCTCGCCCGTTTTGCCATGGCGATCCACCTCGGCGATTACGTTTTACTCGGAAAAGGCGAAGAAGCCACCGGCGGTCGTCGGCGACTATCCACCTTGGCGGATGCGTTTGAATCGCTCATCGGCGCCGTCTATCTCGACTCCGGCCCAGTCCCAGCGCGCGAGTTAGTGCTACGGTTATTCGAATCCGAGATGGGGAACATGGTCACCAGCCCGGAAGACCGGAACCCGAAAGGCGAACTCCAAGAATGTCTGCAAGCCATCCATCCGCAGGCACCCGTCTATCGGGTCGTGGGAGAGAGCGGCCCAGACCATCGACGCGTTTTTCAATCCGAAGTCTCTTGGCAGACCATCGTCCTCGCGACCGGTAAGGGAAAAAGTAAAAAGGAAGCTGAAGCCCGCGCCGCCGCAGAAGCTCTCCGCGCTCGCCTCTGGGAAAAGTGATAGATTGATAGATTTTTAAGCGAAACGCAGAAGCAGCAGAGAAGGTCGCTGAGAAAGAGATTACGAAATACCGCTTCCTCCGCGTATCTCTTCGCGACCTCAGCGATTCCGCGTTTCGTTTCACCGGAAAATTTTCAGTTAGAGTCTCAGGGTTTCCTCTACACAAAGAAAAAGAAATGAACCGCAGATGGACGTAGAAGTTAGAACGACTTTTTTCCCCTCAGCCTCCACATGGATTTTCCCTCGCTCTCCCACTGCACTTGAAAATCTGTTTTCGGATAGAAAAAAGTCTCCTCCTCCCATTCTAGCAACTCAAATCCGCCGAATTCCCGCACCCTCTCCACCGCCCATTGGAAATACTCCTCATGATCCGTCATGAACAGGAATTCGCCACCCGGCACCAGCGCCCTTCGCACTGCCGTTAGAAATTCAAGCTGCACCAAGCGCCGCCGATGATGCCGCAGCTTCGGCCACGGGTCCGGACATAACAAGTGCAGCCGTGAGACCGATGCCTCCGGCAGTAGCCATTCTACCAGATAACGGCTATCTAACCGAAGGACCTGCGCGTTCTCCAGACCACGCCGCCGAATTTTTTTGCAAACCTTCCGCACCCGCCCCAGTAAGCGCTCCACTCCTATAAAATCGCGTTCGGGATAGACCCGCGCCATTTCCATTAGAAACGAGCCATCCCCGCATCCCAGATCCACCTCCAAGGCCCGCCCATTCCGGGAAATCTCTTCCATCGCGAGTTCCCGGAAATAATCCACTGGCACCATTTCCCCCGCCATCGCCGCCCGCGGCAGCACATTCAGCTCTTGTTTCGCAATCACCAGTCCATTCACTACAAGCCCGGGCCCAGACTCAAGTCTCAACGATCCGGGTGTTCCCAGCAGGGTTTCTTATCGGAAAAGAGGAAGAATTTAGCGCTCGGTAAATTCTTCTAATCAGCCGCATCCCCAGAAAACAAACCTGCCGCATCGCGGATCACGCGCTTTTGTAACTTCCGGCGCTTATCCTTCAGCAGCTTGCATAACGAGGGCGCAAAATTCACGGTAAATCCGTGGGTCTCCAGCCATCCGGACAGCGTTGCGATATCGTTTTCATCCCCTAACAGCTCGGCGATTTCCGCCATTTTGGGCTCGTCAGTCACCGTGTTTTCAGGCAGAAATCCGATCGCGCCGAGGTAGGCTTTGAGAGCTTTGCGCGCGTCGTGGAAATCCTCCTCCGCGCGGTGGTCCAGATGCAGGCAGCGTTTCCGTACCTGCTTGCCAAGTTTTTTTAGACTGCCAGTCACGGTATCATCGAGATTTTCATCAGGCAGATCGGCCAGCGCGCGTCTCGCCTCAGCCACGCGTTCAAGGCACCATGAAATCGTCTCCGGCGGCGGTCGGCGCGCGGCGGAATGCGTTTGCTGGTCTAACAAGCCGGCGATGGCTGCGGCCACTTTTACATCCTCATTCCACACATGGCGATTCCACGTGTTAAGCCGCGATACCGCATCGCGCGGGCCGGAGAGAAGCCGCCCGATCGCCTGAATTTCCCGCGCCGCATCTTTCAACCGGAACAGCGCAAATCCGCCCCGCAGCGATTTTCCGAGCTTGCGGATCGCATGCACTTCCTCGGCGATGCGACCTTTAGAATCTAGCAGGCCATTCAACAGGCGCTCCATGGCCTCGCACCCGCCAGCCAGATGATGGCGGGCGAATTGAGCTGCGGAAGGAATGGGGATATCCATGTCGAGTGAGGGAAATGAAAATGAAGCCGCTTGTCAGTGAACTTTGTGTGACAAATAGTGAGCCGGACATTTTCTGAAATAGCTATGAAAACCTTGATCCGCCATGCCCGCATCGTTTCTCCGGATTTCGATAGCGATGGCGCGTCGCTCCTGTTGGAAAATGGGCGCATCCACTCGGTCATCGATCCGCGTGAACCGCTGCCAGACGCAGATCTCGTGATCGAAGCAGCCGGACGCATCGCCATGCCGGGGTTTTTCGACATCCATTCTCACGGCGCGGATGGCCACGACGTCTGCGATGCCTCCCCCGATGCCATTCGCCAGATCGCCCGACGGAAACTCGACGAAGGCGTGACCACCTGGTTGCCCACCACGCTCACCCAGCCGCCGGATAAGCTTGAGGAAATCGCCGGAAATTGCGCTGCCTACATCTTGGTGAATCCAGAATTCTGCCGCATTCCCGGCCTCCACATCGAAGGCCCTTTCATCAACCCGAAAAACGCCGGTGCCCAAAACCCTCACTTCATTCGCCCGCCCGATCCCGCAGAACTTGCCCGCCTCCATTCGATATGCCCCATCCGCATCCTCTCCCTCGCACCCGAGCTTCCCGGTGCGCATGAACTCATCCGTGTCGCCGCCCTGCTAGACATCGTGACCTCGGCCGCCCACACTTCTGCCAGTGCCGCAGACATCGGCACCGCCAAGGCCGCCGGGCTCACTCATCTAACGCATTTTGGCAATGCCATGACACCGCTGCACCACCGCGAGATTGGGGTGGTCGGCGCAGGGCTGCTAGATGACTCGCTGAAACTCGAAATCATCTGCGACGGCATTCACCTTTGCCCGGCCATGCTGCGGCTGCTCTTCAAGCTCGTCCCGATAGATCGGCTCATGCTCATCACTGATTCTATCGCCGCCTCATGGCTCGGCGATGGCGAAACCACCCTCGGAGGCTGCTCTGTTAGCGTGAAAAACGGGATTGCGCGTCTGAAGGAAAGTGGCGCGCTCGCTGGCTCCACCTTGAGATACCACGATGGCGTCAAAAACGTTTTTGAAATCACTGGCCAGCCTCTCCATCAGATTGTTAAAACCACCTCCTGGAACCAAGCCCAATCCCTCGGCCTCGCCCATTTCGGAAAACTCGAACCCGGATTTCACGCGGACATCGTTTTGCTCAATGATGACTTCTCTGTTTGGAAAACCTTCGTTGGGGGAAAGTCGTTAGGAGTTGATATTCCTGAATGAAAAATCAGCCCTAGCAAGTCGTCACCTTGACGGCCGGGTTTTCTCGATGAGTTCACAAGCAGATTCCATCCAATCCGTTTCTCCGACGCGCAGGGCGATTTCTTTTGCACGTTCTCTAACGTTTTGATTACCTAGCAGAAAATCGAGTTTTTGCGCGATGCGATTCGCCTTGAACTGATTGGGATACAGTCCATCGCCTACGCCGAGGTCTTTTACGCGGCTGAGTGTGTCGAGCTGGTCGTGCGCCATGGGCTGGATCAGATGGGGGATGCCCGCTTGCAAAGTTTGTGCGCAGGTGCCAATGCCGCCATGATAGACCATAGCCGCGGCACGTGGCAGCACTTCACTGAACGGGACGTAGGAAAAATGCCGAATCTCAGGTGGCAGATTCTTGGGGATCGTCTCGTGAAATGGAGTGAGCAGAATGCCTCTGCGGCCTATCAATTTTAACGCCCCCACTGCCTCTTGAAAAAATTTAACGCCATGTTTCATTGCGCTGCCGGGAGTAAAAACCACCGGAAGTTCACCGGCTGATAGGAAATCGTGCAGCCCCTCCGGCGGTTCGCGCATGCCTTTTTCATCGAATAACGGAAAACCTGTTAGCCGCGTCTGCTCCGGCCAATCCGGTTGCGGCGCGGCGAACCAATCTGGAAACAGTGCGATCACCCGGTCCGGTGAATGCCACCACTCCGCTAAGATGTTTCGCGCGGGTGGTAACCCCACCTCATGCCGGAACCGATTGAGCTCTGGACAAATCAATCGATCTAATACCTTGCCCGCGAGTTTCCATTGCAGAGTTTTAAGAAACTTGGGCGCGCTCTGGCCGATCTGCATGCCATGTAAAATCGGTTGCCGATACGAACTTGGGAAAAGCGCGGGTGAGAGATGCACGGTGACCATTGGAATTCCAAACAAGTCACTTGCATTACGTGCGCCGAATGCCAGTGAGCTGCAAAGCATCACTGTTTTTCCGGGCAGGTTCAACTCGCGCGCGTAATCCAGAATCAACTTATAACTCGGGTCCACCGCATGTTTGATCACGGTCGGTAGCGCTTTGATCGGATGCCACAAGTTAGGATCGTCCTGCACCGCTTGGAATCTTTCCGCGCTTCCTAGCTCGCGGAAGTCGAAGCCCGCTTTGTCGCTCAGCGGCTTGAAATGCCCGCTGGTGATGAAAAAGATTTCATGTCCGCGTGCCTGCATGGCCAACCCGAGGCGGACGAACGGGTGCATGTCTCCGGCACTGCCGATGGTATAGATCAGAACGCGCATTTACCTTAGCCACACGGATTTCAGATAGGGATCGCCGCAGAAATCCGCTGGCATATCCGAGTGGCGGGCGCTCATTGGGCGGTGGATCGCATTGCGGAGTTGGCGTTGGAAATCGTTGAGCGGAAGGTTCCGGCAGTTCGTGGAACAAAGCAGCCAGCCATCGGGTGTTAGGAGGTCGGCGGCGAGGGCGGCAAGCTCGCCGAAGTTTTCCTCCACGCGGAAGACCTTGCCCTTTTCATCGCGTGAAAAAGTCGGCGGATCGAGCACGATGCCATCGAAAGTGCGGCCTTGTTTGGCGAAACGCTTCAGCCAGTGAAACGTATCGCCTTTGCAGAAATGATGGGCTGTGGGATCGAGGCCGTTGTGGGAGAAATTTCGCTTCGCCCAATCGAGATAGGGTTGTGATAGATCGAGGGTGGTTGTTTCCGCACCCGCCATCGCGGCAAAGACAGAGAAGGCACCGGTGTAGGCGAAGGTGTTGAGCAGGCGTTTCCCCGGAATAATGAGCTTGCGGACTTCTGCACGGTTGTCGCGTTGATCGAGGAAGATTCCCTGAGAGTAGCCAGACTGGAATGAGATTTCTAACTGTATTCCATTTTCCTGGATGAGAAATGGCCCTTTTGTTTCTGGTCCGCAGAGGTGGGTGGGGGATTCCTTTTGATGTTGATCTAACCGCTTCCAATAACAGGAGACGTCTTGATCACGAAGCCACTCGCGAATCTTAGGGTCTAGCCTGTTATCTGGCGTCGAGACCAACCAGCGCCCTGCGAATGTTTCCAAGATCAAGCCCGGCAGACCTTCGCCGTTGCCGTCGAGCAGGCGGACTGCGTTCGTTTCTGAGTCAAGCAGGTTGGCGCGTTTGGCAACGGCATTTTGGAGCTGATGTAGCATGCAGAGTGGTGATGTTATGCGCCGATCCCGCTCCCGACGAGTCTCATATGATTGCGAGTGCTTGAGGGAAACCTTCGTTGCTGTTAAATTCTTCGAGGCGGAGTATTGCCAATTTTCAGAATATTCCTAAAGCTGAACAGGTAATGAACCCACTCAACGATCTTCTCACCGCCGCAGTTGCCGATGGCAGCCTTTTGGATTCCGCTAAAAACAATATCCAGTCACTGCTCAGCGGCACAACGAGCCAAATCGCGCCGAAAGCGGTCGAGGAACTCGTAAATGCTGGAGCCTGGGAAGAACTCAACGACCGGTTTTTCAAAACCTTGGCTTTCGGCACCGGCGGCCTGCGCGGACGCACGTTCGGTCGCGTGGTGACCGAGGCGGAGCAGGGCAAGGGCGGCCCGAATGGGCGTCCGGAGCATCCCTGCGTGGGGACCGCGACGATGAATTTCTATAACCTCAGTCGCGCCGTGAGAGGATTGATCGCCTACGCGAAACAATTTGCCGGGCCAAGCCGCAAGCCGGTGCTCGTCTTCGCTCACGACACCCGCCATTTCTCACGAGATTTTGCGGAATTCTGCGCGAAAACCTGCTCGGAACTCGGCTGCGATGCCTATCTCTTCGAAGGGCCTCGCGCCACTCCACAGCTTTCCTTCGCCGTGCGCGAACTCCGCGCCGATGGGGGTGTGGTTCTAACAGCATCTCACAATCCCGCCCACGATAATGGCTTCAAGGCCTACTTCAATGACGGCGCGCAGATCGTCGATCCTCACGCGACCGCGATCATCAACGAGGTGAACGCCATCACCAGCGAACGCTACGAGGCCGTTCCCGAATCCGAGAGAGGGACGATCACTCTGTTAGGCGCGGAGATGGATGCGCTTTACATCACTCGTTTGAAAACTCTTTTACTTCAGCCCTCTTTGCTGGAAGGTAGGGCTACCAAGATTGTCTTCACCAACCTCCACGGCACAGGCGGGCACATCAACGTGCCGATGCTCCGCGGCCTCGGCTTCGATGTGCTAACAGTTCCCGAACAAGACATTCAAGACGGCCGCTTCCCCACCGTGGAATCGCCCAACCCGGAGAATGGCCCCGCCTTGCAAATGGGAATCGACCTCGCAGAAAAATCCGGCGCGGAAATCGTCATTGGCACCGATCCCGATGCGGACCGCATGGGCGTCGCCGTCCGTGATACTGCTGGGAAAATGGTGCTGCTCACCGGAAATCAGATCGGCTCGCTGATGGCATGGTATCGCTTGAAAACCTGCTTCGAGCTCGGGTGGCTCACCAATGCGAATCGCAGCCGCGCGGTACTCGTGAAAACTTATGTCACCACCGAACTTCAACATGCCATCGCGGATGGGTTTGGCGTCGGCATTGTAGACACGCTCACTGGATTCAAATACATCGCGGGAAAGCTGCGGAAATATGAAGATGCCATTCCCGCCGATAAAAAAGGCGATTACCGTTCACTAACGGAATCACAGACCCGCGCACTGCGTCTTGAATACTCGCGCTTCTTCGTTTTCGGCGGCGAGGAAAGTTATGGCTACCTCGGCTCCGATGCGATCCGCGATAAGGATGCGAATGGCGCGACGCTGATGTTCGCCGAAGTCGCTGCCTACGCGAAATCTATCGGCAAAACTCTTACCGAGTTGATGGACGATGTTTACACCGAATACGGCTACTATCTGGAAATCGGAAAATCTCTTGTCATGGAAGGTGCCGATGGCGCGGCCAAGATCGCCGCACTCGCCCAATCCTATGCCGAGAAGCCACCCACCGAAGTCGATGGCTCTGCCGTCCTCCGCATCCGGGATTTCGCGAAGCAGGATCTGTTTGACCAAGAAGGAGATCTTCTGCCCAAGGAAAAAATGCTCTTCGTCGATCTCGAAGATGGTCGCTCCTTCGCCGTTCGCCCTTCTGGGACGGAGCCTAAGATTAAGTTCTATCTCTTCGGCAAACACGCCCCGGGCGGTGATCTACCAGCGAATAAATCTGCCGTAAAAACCGGCCTTGCAAATCTTTGGAACTGGATCGAAGGAGACGCCGCGAATCGCTAAACAGGGAGCGCGGAATTTATTTCGCAAGTGAACGGTTTGTCGGCTTGGGCGATGATGCAAAACGAAGCAAATGTTTTCGCAATCGATACCTGTAAGTGGATGAGGTATAGGATGCGAAAATCTTGAAACCCTGTTTTTCCAGCCGCTCATCGGTCGCCGAAGACCGAAATCAGCGCGATGGATTTGATGAACGGTCGGGAATCAGGATCGGGATTGCATTTTTTAAAAATCCAGCATAAGTCGCCGCGTCCAAAGTTTCCAGCCATGATCCAAATTCAAAACATCGCCCGATTTGCTGCCGCCGCCACCTTGCTGCTGTTAGCGAGCTGCGCCAATCAAAAAGGTAATCCAACGGTCACCAAGGAGGGTAAATTCGTCAATCCCTTCCCGGTTGGCACCTATGATCATTTCAAGGCTGAGCCGACCTATCCGAAAACCTACGACGTGTGGAAAAACGACGAGCTGCTCTCCCGTACCAACCCAGCAAATTCCTCGATCAAGGTCAGTCTGGAATTGCAACGCGCCTATCTCTATAACGGAGATGAAATTGCCATGGATTATCCCATCTGCTCCGGCATCCCTGATCGCCCTACACCCACGGGCACATTCTACATCCTTGAAAAAGTGGTGGATAAAAAATCTAACAAATACGGAAGAATGTTAGATGCCTCTGGCGAAGTGGTCAATAGCAACGCCGACATGGGGATCGATCCTGTGCCTGAAGGCGGTCGCTTCGAAGGTGCCTCCATGCGCTACTGGATGCGTCTTACCAATGATGGAGTGGGCCACCACATCGGGATCATCAAGCGCCACCCAGCCTCACACGCTTGCGTTCGTGGACCGAGCGGCACCATCCCTCTTGTTTATTCGAAAGTGAAAGTCGGCACTCGTGTGATAATCGAGTGAGCGAGTCGCGCATTCGTTGATTTGAAAAAGCCCGGATGCATTCGCGTCCGGGCTTTTTCGTAAAAACAGATATTGCTCCGTAGAATCAGTTGTCTTCTTTGACAAACTTCTCGTGGCCTTCTTTTTTCATGTCCTTCAAACTGGCGACGAGCTTGGCGACTTCATCAAGTTTCCCGTTGTTGAAGGCCTCTTCCACTTCGCAAAGTGAGATGAAGAGCTTGCCCATCATCTTGCGAAACTCCACCGCGGCTTTAATTTTTCCGGGTCCTTCCGGCATTTCCTTGACCATTGCCGGGACTTCCATGGCGGCCTTGAGAGCCCCTTGCTGCGCCTCCCGCGCCCGGGTCGCGCCTTTCACGGGATCGGTCTCCTTGCGGAAGGCCTTGTAGGCATCCGCGACTGACTCCATCTGTTTGCCCAATGGCGTTGTATCTTTTTCTTCTGCGGATCTCGCGGAAATCACGGACAGACCCAGCGCACAAATCGATAGAAACACTTGTTTTTTCATACGCCCACAATACGAGCCCAATCTCTCAACTTTTCCAAACGGAAATTTTTGATTTATTTTTTCCAGCTTTTCAGCATTTTCCGATGGTTGAATGACAAACTAAAATTGCCTAGGTGGATCATCCGCCTGTTCTTATCCGCCGGGGTGGGAGGGATGTTCGCTTGGTTCATTCTTCCGTTTGCGTTTCCCTTGCCTCTGGGTCTTAGCAAGGAAAACGAGTCATCGCCTGTCTTACTCGATCGCCACGGCACGCCGATCCTGCACTTGGCGCTGCCGGATTCCTCGCGAGCCGTGAGATTCACCTTGGACGACGTGCCGCCGGATCTCATCGCCTGCACCCTTGCCGCAGAGGACAAGCGATTTTACCAACACGGCGGCATCGATCTGTTAGCAACCACTCGCGCGGCATGGGATTTTTTGGCAAATCGCCGCGTGGTCTCCGGCGCGTCGACGATCACCCAGCAGCTTATTAAAATTTCCTCCCCGCCAGCTCGACGGAATCTGCTCACCAAAATCCACGAGTCCCTAGCAGCCCGGCGCTTGGAAATGACGTGGTCAAAAAATCAGATTCTCATCCGCTACCTCAATCGCCTCGACTATGGCAATCTACGCACTGGCAGCGTTGAGGCCGCACGTTTCTATTTTCAAAAACCCTTGGGCGATCTCTCGCTCGCCGAATGTGCGCTGCTGGCTGGCCTGCCGCAAGCGCCCTCGCGCCTGAATCCCATCCTCCATGAGCATCGCGCCATCGACCGCCGTGAGGTGGTGCTAAATCGTGTGGCTTCTTCGGGTAACTACGATGAACGCCGTATTTCCGCCGCCACCTCCGAGACTTTAGCCCTTCGCCCGCTGCAAGAATCTCAATCAGCCCCTTGGCTGCTGAACACTTTCCATCATTCAAAGCTCCAATCCAAAATTCTAACAACGATTGATCTCCCGCTCCAGACGGCCCTCGAAGCGATTGTCCACGAAGAAGTTAGTAAACTCAAAAGCGCCAATCTCCGCCACGCTGCAGTTGTCATTATTCACAACCCCACCGGCGAAATCCTTGCCCTCATCTCGTCCGCAGATTGGAACGACCCCCGAGGCGGCCAGTTCAATGGTGCACTCATGCCTCGCTCGCCCGGGTCCACCCTCAAGCCATTTACCTATCTGCTAGCCATGGAGCGGAACCGTCGAATACCTAGTTTCATCTTAGCAGATATACCCACACCATTTCGCACCTTGGAGGGCCTTGACCTGCCCGAAAACTATGACCGCACCTATCGTGGCCCCGTCACTCTCCGGACTGCGCTCGCCTGTTCTCTCAATGTTCCAGCTCTTCGCGAACTCAATGCCCTTGGCGGTCCGAAGCCGCTCTATGATCTTCTCACTAGCCTCGGGATTCATACGCTTGGAAATGATTCAGCGGTCTATGGCCTAGGTCTCACCTTGGGAAATGCTCCGGTCAACTTGCTAGAGCTTACCAATGCCTACGCGACGCTTGCCCGTAGCGGACAATATTTTTCGCCCGTTCTTTTCATTGGCAATCACGAGCCTCCCCGGCGCTTGTTTGATGCCCGTTCCGCCTACCTCATCGCCGATATCCTTTCCGATCAAAACGCCCGCGCCCCGTCCTTCCAGCCCGGCGGTCCACTCGATCTTCCTTTTCCCTGTGCCGTGAAAACAGGAACTTCCTCTGATTTCCATGACAATTGGTGCATCGGCTTCACCCCGGAATTCACCGTCGGTGTGTGGGCGGGAAACTTTGAACAGCAGCCGATGAAGGGTCTATCAGGCGTTGCTGGCGCAGGTCCCATTTTCCACCGTGCCATGTTGCGTCTCCATCAATCGAGCGCGCTGAGTTGGTTCAGCCGCCCCCCTGACCTAGTTGACATCTGCATCGATAACAGAAATGGCAAGCTTATCCCTGAGAATCTAACAAACACGCATCTCCGGCATGACCTCGCACCTCCTGATAGAATTCCCCAAGGCGCGATGCCCGCCGACTACGATGCGTCTGGCAAAGCCCTCCTCGCTCCCACCTTCAGCGAGTGGTTCGCCAGTCGTCACAATATCCGCCGCAACGAGCTCGTACTCGGCACCAGCCTCCCGGCGCTCGAAGCGCTGCGCATCATCAGCCCAGCCGATGATGCCACCTACTTGCTCGATCCAGAAATTCCATCCGGGTCCGAAAAGCTCCGCCCCGTGACCAATCTTCCTGGCATCACTCTGTGGTCTTCAGACACATTGAGAATCGAGCCCGCCACTCCCGAGCCGATCATTCACCTAACACTAGGCACCCATATCCTGACCGCCACTGATTCTCGGACTCGGGTTTCTCAAACTTTCACTCTGCGCGTAAAATCACTTTAACGTTTTATCAAATCGCCATTGCCGATTCTCATAAATTCCGTTAGGTAAATTTACTTTCACTTCCACCGCAAAGTTCTCCTCGTGGTGGAAAATTCCCCTGATTTTCCAACCGGAAATCAGTTGCGGAGGCGATGCATGGACTTAATCTCCCTCCATGAATTTAGAAATTCTTGCTCAACTCGCACCTTCCCCTCACGGCGGCATCTCGATGTCGTATCTCCTCATCATCGGCGTATCGATGCTGGCCAGTTTTCTCATCAGCGGAACCTTGAAGCGCCGCTTTACGGAATATTCGCAAATTCCGATCCGCATGACCGGGGCTCAGGTCGCGGAAGCCATGCTCCGCCAGAACGGCATTAACGACGTCAAGGTCGTTAGCGTCCCCGGCCAGCTCACCGATCACTACGATCCCACGACAAAAACCGTCAACCTCAGTGAGCCCGTCTATCACATGAACTCCGTTGCCGCCGCCGCCGTGGCCGCCCATGAATGCGGGCACGCGGTGCAGCATCAGCAAGCTTACGTCTGGCTGGGTCTCCGCTCGAAAATGGTTCCGGCCGTGCAGTTCTCGAGTAAAATGCTCAACTACGTCATGATCCTCGGCTTTTTGGGAATCGGCTTCATGCACAATCTCACCTTCCTCTGGATCTGGGTCGGGCTTTTTACGATCACCACGCTTTTTACGATCGTCACCCTACCAGTCGAGTTCGATGCGAGTCACCGGGCCTTGGTGTGGTTAGAGAGTAGCGGTCTTGCCGCCTCGATGGAGCATGACAAAGCAAAAAACGCGCTTTTCTGGGCTGCCATGACTTATGTCGCCGCTGCCATCGGCTCCATCGCCCAGCTCGCTTATTTTGTGATGATGGCTCTCGGCCGCCGGGACTGAATGTTAGAGGCAGATTTTTTAAAACGTCAAAAGTGGGGCTGGGCCGTGTGAGAGTTTGTCTGGAAATTTGTAATGATCATCGGTCGCCGCACCTTGATCCTGTGGTTCGCACCGCTACTTCCCGAGATGTTGATTCGTGTCGAAAACGGCACCAGGCTCATCGAAGCGCGATGAGGTATAAATTCACGAGACTCAATTCAAATGGCCTTTACGTTGCAGTTGGAGCATTCGATCAGTTTTGGCTGTAATCATAGTATGCCCGGTTCTTTTCCCGATCAAACCCGACCATCTTTTGGATCGTCACTATTTAAATGTTAGTTCCAACACTCCTACCATGCCAACCATCATTTCCGTGCAGCAACATCTATAAACGCCGCTGGCGTATCCTTCCCGATTTGCAACTGCTGCGTCTGCCTTGTTGTCTGCTCTCCTTCAAAAATCATTTAAGAAATCCGTAATTTTTTACTTTTCTAGGCGACCTCAAAATATTACGCCAATCACATGAAATTGATTTTCATCGCTGCGATGTTCCTCGCTCTAAACTCCTGCAACACGTTCATCGGTATCGGCCGGGACACCCAGCAGGGTTACCAGTGGACAAAAAGTAAAATACAAGGCACGGGCGGCGGCGGCTCGCAGGATTCGAGCGGTGCGCCAGTTTATTGATTTCAAGCCAGCCCCGCTTGATTGTCAAAGATTCGAGTTTCGCAAACACTGTAGGTCTGCTTGAATGAAGGCGTGACTTTTGCGAGTAAAATCACGGTCTGTCGGATTTGTTTAGTCCCGGTGTATGCGGTGTTGGCTTTGTTATACGGAAACTCTGTTAAAACCGGCCAACCCGATGAGTCCTTGCGGTGGTGGGCGTTGGGCATCTACGTCGCTGCGGCTGCGAGCGATGGGATCGACGGTTGGGTCGCCCGCCGCTTTAACCAGCGGTCTGACTTTGGAGCTTTCATCGATCCGATCGCAGATAAGGCCCTACTCCTAACGGGAGTTATCATTCTTTCCATCACGGACTGGGGAAAAGATGGCTGGGGACTTCCGCTTTGGTTTGCAGCCATTGTGGTGCTGCGTGACTGCATCATCCTTAGCGGCATCAAAATTCTTTATTGCAATCATCGCCAAGTGAAAATCATCCCGCACTGGACCGGCAAAGTCTGCACAGTTTCACAAATGTTTGCGATTGGCTGGGTCATGTTAAAGGTGGTCGATCTATCACCGGTCTATCCATGCATCGTGGCCGCAGTCTTCACGACTTGGTCCAGCGTGGCATACATCCGCCAAGGATGGGAAATCCTACAAGGCCGCGCTATCTAACGGGGCAGTGCGATTTTCTCCCCCAAGTGAATCGGTCGGGTCGCGAGGAAATTTACATCGAGCCACATTTTCACTCGGGCCCCGACCTCACGTATTTTAGTTTTTATGCCTACGTGGCTTTCCACATCCTGAGCGTTAAATCCGCAGGCCTGCATCCCGTTTGCTTTCGCGAGATAAATGGCCCGTTCGTTCTGAAACCGCTGGCTAATGAATAGGATCGAGTTCACGCCGAAAATTTCTTTTGCCCGCACGACCGAATCAAAAGTCCGCAGCCCAGCGTAGTCGCAGACGATCCGGTTCGCTGGGATCCCACGCTCTACCAGATCTTGTTTCATTTTTTCAGGCTCATTGTAATAACGGCTTCGATTGTCCCCTGAGACAATCAACGTTTTAAGTTTCCCCTCTTTCCAAACTCTAACCGCAGCGTCGATTCGATAGCGGAAATACGGATTCTCATTGCCATTCACGCGGTCAGTCGTGCCGAAAACCAATCCAACTTTCGTCTGTGGAACTGCTGTGACATCGTCAAATAAACGCCCGCGGGATGCCCAGATCGCCGTAACGTTCGCGTAGGCAACCACTGCACACAACAGAATACCTATCAGAGAGATAGCCCATACAAATCGCCGGACCCAGTTCTTCAAATGCGAGGCAAGAGACTGCTTCATATGCCCTTTGCTGTTGAAACTTCCACCGGGCGCCGCGGCCAATTCAGCAAGAATTTCATCGTATCTGCGAACCCGCCGATGAGGGCATCCTCCGGGGCAAGGACGCGCAAGCGGTTCGCGGACTCCACAAAATGCACCTCACTAAAACGTCCTATCAATTCTCCATCGACCTGCACGGGAAGCTCGCATTCCGCCCGGACGGTGAATTCCTCGGCTTGAAAACAAGTCGTCGATTCCATCAAGTCTATGCCACCCGCGGCCAGGCCGCGCAGCGAATCCAGCACCAGCTTATAACCCGACTCCTTGTAAACTAACACATCGAGTTTGGAATCATGATTGTTCGCATTCCGGAAGAACTTAAAAGGCCCACCATAGAGCGCTCCATTTCCGGCGAGCACTGCCACTCCTTCCTCGCGCCGACCATCCGCGCAGATCACTTCGATTTTTGGCGGCTTGGCACCCAGTACCTTCATTCCCGCTAACAAATACGCGAGCGGGCCTAACATTTTTTTAGATTCCCAAGTCGTTTCCTCGATCACCCGCGCGTCAAATCCGACACCTGCCATCTGCATGAAGGGCGAGCCATTCGCCTCAAACAAGTCCACATCCCTCACAAATCCACGTTCGATGACCATGAACGCCCGCTCTAACGAATCGAACGGAATGCCCATTTCCCGCGCGAACACATTCATCGTGCCCGCAGGCAGCACGCCTAGGATGGTTTCCGAACCCGCCAATCCGCTGACTACTTCATTCAGTGTCCCATCACCACCGGCAGCGATCACGACGGGTTCACCTTCTTTGGCAAAGCGGGCCGCGAGGTCACGCGCCTCGCCCGCATGGTTCGTCGCATACATCGCGAAGCGGTTCGCATGATCCATTAAAAAACGCAGCATCCGTCCACCCTTTTGGCTTCGCGCTTTGGGGTTAAAAATCAGCGGATACCGATGTGGTTTATCCATGACAGATTCTTCACCCAAACCCGCTCTCTTCGCAACCCGATTTCACCCCAAAGCCTCAATCACCATGTCCACAGGCAGGCCCATCACATTTTCAAAACTCCCGCGGATTTCGGCAATGATCCGTTCGCCATGCTCTTGGATGCCATAGGCTCCCGCTTTATCCAATGGATTCACTCGGGCGAAATACTCGTCGATCGCGGCATCATCAAGCTCTCGGCAAACCACTTCTGTGAGATCATGAAAGGAGTTTCGCTCGCCACCCGGATAAATCACACAAACGCCAGTGCAGACCCGATGAGTGCGGCCGGACAAACGCCTCAACATCGCCCGCGCGTCTGCTAGGTCCAAGGGTTTTCCCAGCGGTAAGTCGTCTATGAAAACCAACGTATCCGCGCCGATCACTGTGGCATCCGGCATCACCCGCGCCACGGCCTCCGCTTTCAAGCTGGCATTCAACTCGCACAAAACATCCGGCTTGAGTGACGCATCATGGATCTCTTCCGCCGGAGAAACGACGATTTCGAAAATTACTCCCGCTCGTTCTAACAATTCACTACGGCGGGGAGACGAGGAGGCAAGCACGATAGGCATGCACCTCCATGCATCGGAATGCGCTCGCGATCAATCCTAACCTAATCTTATCACACAAATGCCGATCAAGCCCACCTATCAGGTTAGTTTTCCCGAAAGCGAAGTCTGAAAAAGTTCTTGTTACCCGAGATCGCTCCAGACAGCGAAACACTGCCTCCGGGCTGAGGAAGCCCTTCGTTTCCGGGGACGTTCCATAGTCTCCAATCGGTGAGATTTGACGATTCTTCCACCTGCACAGATCGGTTCACGGGGGCATAAAACCCCATGCTAAATTGAGTGCCGTTTACAGACGGAGACGCCACCGAAAAACTGGTGCCCTTGAGTGGATCTGTTGCTGCAAGGAATTCTTCTTGGTTTGTCCTGCCATCGCCATCGGGATCGGCAGAAGGCTGGCTGGCGGCAGACGTGGAAGAGCCGAGCTTTTCCAGTCGCCACATGTCGTAGGTCTTACGCGCGGGCAGACCCTGCTGAATCCACTCGGTGAGCAATGCGATGCCCGCTTGATCCAGCTCGTTGCTGCCTAAGGCCGGCATGCGAGTGAATCCGTTAGTAAGGGCCACACGGTTGTAAATGATCGAGTGCGTGATGTCACCCGAGACAACGAGCTTGTTCAAAGCGCTCCCACCATTGTTAGAAGCACTGCCGTTGATGAGGCCCGTTTGATCGAGTGTAAGTTCACTGCGACCATCCCATGCGGCGGGCGCGGCGGTGCCCCCAGCTCGATGACAGTAAGCACAATTCGCAGCTAGATAGGAACGCGCACGCGCTTCGGAGGGATAGCCCGATTCAGTGGGACGTAAATGCCGCGGCAAGACATTGGGCGCCTCGGGAGTGTTTAAAAAATAAGCGCCAGTTGTTAGGAGATCGAGTTGATTCCCGCTGAAGCCGTTGATCGTGTTTGGCATGTTGATTTGGCGGGTATTCATCGAGAGACAATACCCAGCCTGTGGCGTATGACAGATGCTGCATTCCGCTCGGCTCGGGACGCGCCATCGCTGAGTGTAAGGCGAGCCTCCTCGTGTTAGGCTGATGTCAAAGTCCGCGCCTTCGTCGGGGACGAGCGTGGCATCAGTGCCGGCATCGTTCCAGCGGTAACTCACGCCGTAAGATCCTGTGGCGGTTTTAACTAACAACCGGGTCTCTATGCGCTTCGATGGCGTTGTTGAATCGGAAGGCAGCGGGGGATTGCTGCGGGAAAGCGGCATATCGAAATGTTTCACCCAGATTTGTCCGTTCGGAAATGTCCAGTTCCCATCGCGCGCCGACGTGATTTTCCCGAGGGAATCTGGGATGGAAAACCAACGGCGTTTCACCGCGTGGTCGCTCCAAAAGGGTAGATTCACGGTGTAGGGGAGCAGTCCCGGATTCGGCGAGAGATCTGCTAGATCCGCAAAAAGTCCGGTCGCACTGAGAGTGGCGGGAAAGGTGCTCGTAGGGGTGCCGGTGACGAGGCGGCGGATTTTATCACTACTCAGATTTGCCATGAGCACATCGCCATTTGAGGGATCCTTGCCGAATGCCACCACCCCCCCTTCGCCTGCGATGCGCACCACCGTCGGCGCAGCGGTACCGTTGCGACGGAGCGTCCAGATATTTCCAGAAGAATAATCGGCGAAAACATAGGCTCCAATGAGATCGTTAAAACGCGTGCCTCGATAGACAAGACCGCCGGTGATCGAGTTTCCCTGCGTGGTGCCACTGCCGTGCGCGTAATCATAGATGGGCTCAGTGCCGTAAAGCGTGGCAAAATTGGTGGGAGCTCCTGATTTGGGGCCCGCGATCGTGCCCTCACGGTAAGCCCAACCATAGTTTTTCCCTTTAGTGACCACGTCCACTTCCTCGCGGGCATCGCCGCCGACATCGCCGACCCAGAGTTCGCCAGTCGGAGGATCAAAGCTCATGCGCCAAGGGTTCCGCGTGCCCACCGCCCATAATTCCGAACGCACGTATGGCAGACTAGCAGCAGCGATCGTGGTTCCATTAAAACTTCCTGCCCATACCCCCCCGTTAGAGGTATGGACCCACGGATTATCGATCGGGATGCTATAAGCGGCTTTAAAAATCCCCGAGCCGGGCGAGGTTTCGTAGCGCATTACGGCATTGATTGCAGGAGTGGATTCACTTGGATTCGGATGGGCATTCGGCTCCAGATTTTCTAACTTTTTATCAACATCGATCCGGAGAATTCCCGAGAAAAAATCCTTGGTGATTTTCTGGCTGTTCGCCCCGCCATCATTCTGGTTGCCCTCATCGCCTAGGGACACGTAGAGATAGCCATCAGCTCCGAAGTGAATATCACCGCCATTGTGGTTGCTATAATCATCCACTTGTTCGATGAGGATGCGCTCTGATGCTGGGTCAGCAGCATTTGCATTCCCTGCCTGCACTTTGAATCGTGAAACCCGCTCATAGGTTTTCATGCTTTTGTTGACTGAGTAAAAAACAAAAAAGTAGCCGTTGCTGGCATAGTTCGGATGAAAAGCGACGCCTAAAAAGCCTTGTTCACCATTGGTGCTAATCGATTCGGAACGCGAGGCCAACAAAGCTGCTAGATCCAAAAACGTCGTCGCCGTGGGTGTCGCCGCCGTCACATTCGGAATCATCCGCAGCACGCCGCCTTTCTGACAGACGAACATGCGTTGCGTCTCTCCCGGCGGCGAAGCAAGACAGACGGGATCGGTGAAAGCCAAGGTGCCAAAGGCATCAACGATCTGATAGTCCGTCGGCGGCGGGGCGGAGGGCACATTGAAGCTCGGGCTTGGCACCCGGAGACTCGATGAGAAATTCACGCTGACCGTAACGGCTGCCGATTGAACTCCCCCACCCACAGCCCGATAAGTAAATGAATCCGCCATCGGCGAACCGCCAATCTGAGAATATAAAATCCGGTCATCGCTGGTAGCCACGGCTGTTCCTGCAAGAGGCTGCGTCACGACAACGGCCGCTGTCGCTCCTGTGTCATTCGCCAGCACTGCAATGCTCGCTTTTTGCCCGCGATGCATCGTGATTTCATCGGGCACCGCCGTCACCGCTTGGCAAAGACTGCTGCCTAACAAAATCGCCAGAGTCCCAATGAGCAAGTCTCGGCGGCGGGTAGCTTCCAAGCCGGGAAATTGAATTGAAGATAAATGCACCAGTGTAGTGTATCCCTTATTTCAAATGCCGCCAATTGTTTCGGATGACTCAATTGCCTGCGAACATGCAGGAATGCCCGTGTCACGCTTCTGCGGCTTTAGCGATTTGGAGGAGCTTGGCTTCTCCTAGGTGGGGGCCGAGAATTTGGAGGCCGACAGGGAGGTTTTTTCCATCATCGGATAGAACGGTGCCGCAGGGAATGGAGATGGCGGGAATGCCGGCGAGGTTGGCGGCGATGGTGAAAATGTCGGAGAGATATTCCTGCAAGGGATCGGCTCCGGCGGCACCGATTTTACGCGCAGAGCTGGGGACGACGGGGGCGAGGATGGCGTCCACTTTTTTGAAGGCATTTTCGAAGTCGCGGCGGATGAGAGTGCGAACTTTTTGAGCGCGGCTGTAGTAGGCGTCGTAATAACCAGATGAAAGCACGTAGGTGCCAAGAATGATGCGCCGTTTCACCTCGGGACCGAAGCCCTGCTCGCGGGATTTTTTATAAAGATCGAGGATATCGGCAGGGTTAGAAGCACGGTGACCGTAGCGGATGCCATCGAAGCGGGAGAGGTTAGACGAGGCTTCGGCAGGAGCGATCACATAGTAGGTGGCGACGGCATACTCGGTGTGCGGGAGGGAAATCTCTATTAGCTCTGCACCTTGATCGGCCAGCGATTGGATCGATTTCTCAACTTGAGTTCGGACGCCAGGATCGATGCCTTCGCCGAAGTATTCTCTCGGGATGCCGAGTCTCAGTCCTCTAACACCATTGTTGAGAGTGGCGAGATAGTCAGGGACAGGGGCGTCGAGGCTCGTAGAATCAGCGGGATCGAAGCCGGCAATGGCTTGGAGAATGAGCGCGGCGTCTTCCACGGATTGCGTGAGCGGGCCGATCTGGTCGAGCGATGAAGCGAAGGCGACAAGCCCATAGCGGGAAACGCGGCCGTAAGATGGCTTCAGTCCGACGACGCCGCAATGGGAAGCTGGCTGGCGGATGGAGCCACCGGTGTCGGAGCCAAGGGCGGCGATGGCTGTTCTATCAGCAACGGCGGCGGCAGAACCCCCGGAAGAGCCCCCGGCGATGCGGGTGTGATCGTGAGGGTTGCTCGTTTTTCCAAGGGCAGAATTTTCGGTGGAGGAGCCCATCGCAAATTCATCCTGATTCATCCGGCCAAAGGGAATGGCCCCTGCCGCTCGGAGTTTCTTGATCACGGTGGCGTCGTAAGGCGCGATGTAGTTTTCGAGAAACTTGGAGCCGCAAGTGCAAGGCTGGCCAAGCACGTTCATGTTATCCTTGATGGCGATGGGAATGCCGCCGAGCGGGAGCGAAAGATCGGCATTCGCTGCCTCTGCTAGAGCGCTGGCGAGGTCGTGTGAAAGGTAAGAACCGGTTAGATTATCGCGGGCCGAGATTTCTTCCACGAGTTTTTCAAGGATGGCGGCGGGGGTCGTTTCTCCGGCGATGAGCTGTTGGCGGAGTTGGGTGATCGTCATGGAAGGGAGATTTGAAATTTGAGATCTGAAATTTGAAAGCCTTCAGGCGTCGGTGACGACTTTAGGAACACGGATTTGGCCTTGGGCTTGGTCGGGGGCGTTTTGCAGAACCGCTTCCGGCGTCAGGCTAGTGTGCGGGATGTCATCGCGCATCCGACCGAAAACATCGGTGGAGTGAGCGGTGGCATCGATGCCGGAGACGTCGAGCTTCGAGAGGGTTTCCACGTAGCCGAGGATTGCTTCGAGCTGGGGCTGAAATTCCGCGACTTCCGCATCGGAGAGTTCGAGGCGTGCGAGATTGGCGACGTAACGGACATCGATGTGGCTGTGCGACATGGTTGGAGCGTCTTGAAACGGTGGGGGTTTTCCAAGTGCCAAGTGCGAGGAATGAAAAAGTTTGAGAAGTTTTTAAAATTCTTTGAACGTTTGGGATAGTTGAAGGTCTTATCTCTATGAAAGCAGCGAGTAATCAAACTTTCAATGTAAGGGTGTAACAGCACAGTTGTCCGACAATTCCACGGGTGTGGGTGAGGAAGACAATCAAGGCCGCCAAGGAAGGGACTCCTTGGCGGCCATTTTTTTGGGATGGGGACGCAGGTATCCAGTTAGAAATCGGATAGACGCCCGCAGTCGTTTTTACGATTCCCCAAGTGGGAGCACCGCAGGGACGAATGGGCCGAGTGGACGGACGAGATTCGTAGGCAGCGGGAAGACCCGATCGTAAATGCCGGGGACGATCTCGGTGGACTGAGAATAGGCCTGACGCACCATTTCCATTTTCGCATCGAGGTTGTCGATGTAGTGAAGTGCAAAAGCCTCCGGAGTGCGGGGAAGCACGGGGGAGCCGAATTCAAACTGCCCGTGGTGACTGCCGATGAGATGGAGCAGATGGAGGCGTGTCATCTCCGTGGAGGGCTTGAGCGTTTTCCACTCCTCGGATTCCGGTGTCTCCAACAGGTCATTCCAAAGTTTGTTCACCAGTTCGATCCCTAACGGAATATGACCTAACATTTCTCCATGAATGCTGTGGATTTGGGCGAAGCCGTCCTCGGGGTAGGAGTTTTCCCAGAGCTTCCCGCAGTCGTGAAACAGGACACCTGCGAGGAGTAGATCGCGGTTCAGCTCCGGATAGATCGGGCAGAGCGCGTTAGCGGAGCGCATCATCTGGGAGACGTGCTCAACCAGTCCGCCCCGACGCGCGTGGTGGTTTTTCTTGGCAGCGGCGGTGCGGCGGAAGCGATCTCCTAATTGAGTGAGGAAATGTTCACACAAATCGTGCAGCCGGGGATCTTCGATAGAATCGCAAAGCAGCCGGATCTCCGCAAAGTCACGGTCCTGCTTTTCCCGCGTTTCGGGGTCGCCTGCTAGAAAATCTGCAATGGCTGTTTCATCCAAGTGAAACCAAGTGAGATTGTTCGGGTTGACGCCATATTGGTTTTGCGTCCACTCGGCTTCGAGGCGGACGATCTCACCATCCGCCAGCTTCTCGGCGGCTTCATGCATCGGCGAGTCCGACCAGATTTTTAACGAAAAACTTCCGGTGGCATCGGCAAAAACCATCTCAAAGTAAGGCTTGCCGCCCTTGGTCGTGCGGATCGCGCGGGATTGAAGCTGGGCATGAATCGCGGCATGAATGGGGATTTCACCGGATTGTTCTTTGACGGCAGCAATAGTTAGCGGGCTCACGCGAGGCGAAGTTGAGAGTTTGGATTGGTGGATGGAAAGACGACGATCGGCCGATCTGAGTTTGCCTATCAGCCTTCAACATTCAACCCCCAAACTCACTCATGCCTCAGTGCATCGATCGGATCGAGCGCGGCGGCGCGGCGGGCGGGCATGAAACCGAACAGGATGCCGATCGCTGCAGAGAAGACGAAGGCGATGATGTTGATCTTGGGATCGAAAAGAAAGGGTGCCCCTACGACCTTCGCTAACGAAGTGCATAACCCATAAGCTAGGATGATACCAGCCACCCCTCCCACGCAGGAAAGCGTCACAGCCTCCACCAGAAACTGCAGAAGAACCTCCCGGGCACGCGCCCCGATGGCGAGGCGAATGCCGATCTCACGCGTTCGTTCGGTCACCGAAACTAACATGATATTCATAATTCCGATTCCGCCGACTAACAGGCTGACTCCGGCGACCGCACCTAGCAGCGAGGTCATCACTTTGGTGCTGGAACTGATCACATCCGCTAGTTGCAGGGAATCGAAGACATTGAAATTATCCTCCTTGTTCGCGGTGATATTCCGGCGTTCCCGCATGAGTGAACTAACATCCGACACAATGTTAGCCCCTGGGTAACCCTTGTTTCCTGAAATCATCACTTGATTGAAATTTTTCCCGTTTCGTCTTCCGGTGAGACGGCGTATGATAGTGGTGTAGGGAGTGATCAGATTGTCGTCCAGATCATCGCCAAAACCACCCTGCCCCTTCACTGCGGTGACGCCTACGACTTCGAGCGACATGCTTTTCACTCGAATCTTGGAACCCGTGGGATCGACACCTTCGCCAAAAAGTTGTTTCCGGATCGTCTCCCCGATCACGCAGACAGGCGCGGCTTGTGCGACCTCGGCTTCTGTGAAAAAGCGTCCATACTTGATGCTCCAGTTAGCGATCGTGAAGTAATTTGCCGTGCTGCCTTGGACATCGAAGTTGCGAGTATTTTCCTGATAGACCAATGGCGCATTGTTGGAAATGAATGGTGCCACCGAAGTAATCCCTGGGACCTGGTCACGGATGGCCTCTACATCCGCAAGGCTGAACTGGGGTGCCCCACCGCCGCCCCAGCCTTGACCCGGGCGGAGGACAAGCAGGTTGCTGCCCATTTTTGAAATTTGTTGTTTCACCGTCTCGGTAGCACCGCGACCCAGCGTAACCATGGTGACCACCGCTGCCACACCAATGACGATTCCAATCACAGTTAGAAAAGAGCGAGTGAGGTTCCGCCGGATTTCCCGAAGGGCGATGAGAAGGGCGTTGAAGATCATAGTCGCTCGTGGAGTTTTGTGGCCGCTTTCCTAACGGGTAACGATATCATCGGAAATCAATCCATCCCTCACGTGGATGATCCGGCGGGCGCGGGCGGCGACCTCATCCTCATGGGTGACCATGATGATCGAGATTCCGCGTTCAGAGTTCAGGTGGTGGAGCAGGTCCATGATCTCGAGGGTGGTTTTAGAGTCGAGATTTCCGGTGGGCTCGTCCGCAAAAAGGGTATCTGGATTGGTGACAATCGCGCGGGCGATGGCGACCCGCTGCTGTTGACCGCCGGAGAGTTCGGACGGGGTGTTGCGCTCCTTGTCGGGCAGACCGACACTCGCCAGTGCTTCGCGAGCCATCTCGTGGCGCACCTTTCTCGAGTAACCCCGATAGAGCAGGGGGAGCTCCACATTTTCAAGAGCGGAAGTGCGAGCGAGTAGATTGAAACCTTGGAAAATGAAGCCGAGCGCGTGACGGCGGAGCAGGGATCGCTGGTCCTTGTTGAGATTTTCCACCTCGATGCCTTTAAACTGATAGGAGCCGGAAGTGGGCGTATCGAGACAACCTAGCAGATTCATGAGCGTCGATTTACCGGAACCGCTGGGCCCCATGATGGCGACAAATTCTCCTCTGTGAATCATGAGGTCCACCCCGCGAAGTGCTAAGAATGCCGCCTCCCCGTTGCCGTATTGTTTAGTGAGCCCACGCAGCTCGATGAGCTTTTCAGCGGTCATTCGCTTTTGACGGGCTTGATGCTGATAATAAGCGGCGTGTCGGGAGGTAGTGAATCTCCGGTAATTTCCGTGACGCGACCGTCGGTGATGCCGGTGATAACATGGATTTCAAAAGGTTCCCCGTTTTTCAGGGTCCAGACTTTCGGCTCAGCGTCTAACGATCCCGGCTTAGGTGGCGGCGTGCCGCGCCAGCGCCTGCCTCCGCCCATGGAAAGGCTTTGGACAAGCGTGCGTTTGGTTTCGTCTGGCTTCCCAATCGCAGCGGCGACGACTGGATCAAAGCGAAGTGCAGAATTCGGAACGACCAGAATTTCCTGCTTATCCACGATCGCAATATCCACGGTGGCGGTCATGCCGGGGCGGAGCGACAGATCCTCGTTAGAAACCTCCAGCTCGGTGCTATAAGTTACAACACCGTTAGATTGCCCTCCGGTATTGCCTGCCTCTTTGGCGGTGGAACCGGTACCAGCAGCGCCGAAGGCGACCTTCTTCACCTTCGCGGTATAGGTGCGGTCGGGCCAAGCATCGACAGTGAAGGTGGCGGTCTGACCGACTTCCACCCGACCAATGTCTGCCTCGGAGACGTTCACGAGCAGTTCCATTTTCTTAAGATCCTCGGCGATTGTGAAAAGTGTGGGAGCGGTGAATGAGGCGGCGACCGTCTGGCCGACCTCGATAGAGCGGGCGAGGACGACGCCATCCACCGGCGAGCGGATGATCGCTTTTTCTAAATCGCGCTCGAATGAACGGACTTCAGCCTCGGCGCCGGCGACCGTGGCTTGCGCGCTTTCCAAATCCGCTTCGGCCCGCGCAACGGTGGCGCGGGAGGTTTCCATGGTGGCTCGCGAAGGGGTTTTCCCTCCGCTGAGTTCGTGGAGTTCCACTTGGCGGGCAAGCGCCGCCTTACTTTCTGATAGAGTCGCTTCGGCTTGGCTGACGCGAGCCTTGGCAGCGAGCAAGGATGCTCGACTGCGTTCAGTCTGCTGGCTGAGCTTCGAGGTATCGAGTCTTGTCAATGCTTGTCCTTTTTTGACTTGGTCATTGGTGTCCACCATAACTTCCTGCGCAGTTCCGGAAAGCTCGCTACCAATGATGACCTGATTGGTAGGGGCTAAATTACCCGCAGCGGTGACGATCAATGAGATCCGCCCCATCCTTGCATTTTCGGTAAGATATTCGGCACTTTTCGGTCCATCCTGCCTTCTTGATAGATAAAACCAAACGCCTGCTGCAAGGAGTACGATCGCAAGACTGATGAAGATCCATTTCCTGACGGGGCGAGAGGCTCCCCGGCTCACGATGATGGCGAGATCTTCAGATGGATTGATAGGTTTCATGAAAAATAGAACAATTGGGAAAACGATTTCAAATCCCAGCCGACCAGCCCCCGCCGAGGGCCTTGTAGAGCTGGATATAGGCGTTCGTGCGGTCGGCGCGTGTGGTGAAGAGGTTTGACTCGAGACCTAACAGTGATCGTTGAGCATCGAGAACGGATAGAAAATCGATCTCCCCGGTCTTATAGCGTTGTCTAGCGATCAAGTCCGCCTCGCGCGCCGCTGTGGTCGCTTTCTCTAATATATCAAGACGCTCCGCGGTGAGGCGGCAGGCAACGAGCGCGTCTTCCGTTTCCGATAGAGCGGTAAGCACCGTGGAGCGGTAACCTTGAAAGGACTGCTCTTCGATGGCGCTTTGGGCAGCGATGTTCGCACGAATGCGACCAGCATCGAAGATCGGGCTGGTGATTCCAGCGGCGAGCCCGGCGGTGGATGTTTGCGGATTGAACAACTTGCCGGTGCTCAAAGAGTTCAAACCAAGTGTTCCTGATAGATTAAGTGAGGGATAGCGCTCGGCATCGACGGCACGGGTGTTCGCAGCTGCAGCGAGGAGCTGATAGCCTGCGATGCGCACGTCGGGCCGCTGGCGGATAGTGTCAGCGGGAATCCCGACGGCGAGGCTGCGTGGAGGATTCGGAATCCCTTTATTTCCGGCATGGAGAGCAGCATCTAGGGTCCCAGGATTCTTTCCTGATAGAAGAGAGAGGAGATTGAGGGATCGAGAAATATTCTGTTCCAGAGAGGGGATGCCAGCACGAGCTTGTTCGAGGCTGCTGAGTGCTTGGCTGGATTCGAGCGCGTCGGCCTCACCTGCCTGGGTGCGCCAACTGGCGAGTTGCGAAGTTTCCTCGCGAGTTTTCACATTGCGCAAGAGCACGACCATTGCCGCTTCGTTAGAACGGAGACTGGTGTAGGCGATGGCAATTTCCGATGCCAGCGAGGCTTGCACTGAGTGAAAATTTTCCACAGTCGCTCCCAAATTGGCAGAAGCAGCTTCCACCGCGCTACGGCGTTTTCCGAAAAGATCAACTTCCCATGAGGCATTGAGTCCAGCGGAGTAAGAGGTGCTCTCAATGGTCCCAACCTTGTCGGTTTGATTGGCCCGGTAGGCCGATGATGCGGCGCCGCCGAGCGAGGGGAACAGCGAGGCATTCTCCGCTTCGCGGCGTGCGCGGGATTCCTTGATTCGGGCGGAAGCCGAGGCGATGTCCGGGCTGGCTTGGAGCGCATCGGTGATTACTCTCGACAGCATCGGATCATTAAAGCGAGTCCACCAGCGAGAGAGCTCGCGGGATGAAGAGGCCACCGGGAAACCTCCCGCTGCCTTCCAGTCACTGGGCAGCACCATTTTCTGCTGACTGAACGAAGCGGGCCCGACACAAGCACTTAATCCAAAAAGCGCCGAGCCAACATAGAGGAAAAGACGTGCGGCGCTCATTGCTGCCCTTAATACTAGCGTATCGGGTGAAAGCTTCGAAAAAGATGCAGCGAAGTGAACTTTAAAATTCTTACGCTGAAAGGCGGTAAGGGCCATCATTAAAAATCCAGATAGATTTCAGTGCGGCGGTTTGCGCGGCGGCCTTCGGGATTGTCGCCGCCAGTTTCTGTCACGTTAGGGCGGCGGGGTTGGCTGTCGCCTTTCGCCACGGTCACGATCTGGCTGAATGCGACACCCGCCTTGATGAGATAATCCCGCACCACGTCCGCACGGCGCGACGAAAGGCTATCATTGTAGTCCTTTGATCCGAGAGCATCGGTGTGGCCGCTGAGCGTGATCTTCTTGCCCGGATCGGAGCGGAGAATCATCGTAACAATTTCTAACTGACGCCGGGTGCGCGGATTCATTACATCTTCATCAAATTCGAAATAAAGAGCCAGCGTATCGCCACCTGCGGGGTTTTTCACTAGCGGCGAATAGTAGAGGTCGCCACCCGCCACTCGGCGGGCATAATCGGCGAGAAGCTGGTTTAAATTGATTTCAGACACCAGCCAGTTAGATGCAGCGGACGATTGGCTCATGGTCATCGCAAACTGCGCGCTTTGGGACCCGTCAGTAGATTCCACATTGGCGAGATAGCCGGCGGTGTCCGGGCGCTGGAACATCGCTCGTAGGGGCTTTGATTTCCGCAGCCTGTATCCACCTTCTTCAAAAAGAATGCAAAGCCCGGCGATCTTGGCATCGGAAACTTTCGAGGGATCGACGAAGCCCCGTGCCAACTCGAAGTCCTGCTTGAGCACGGCCTGGCAGAAAGTGTCCGCCACGCCTAACGAATCGGCAAAAACCGCTTTTGGGATCGCCCCTCCGGGAGCTGGGGGAAACACGATTTTCTCGACTAACCATTTACCGTTGTCGCGGCGAAGATCGAAGAAAATTTGATTGCGGCCCGGCTCCTGGCCAAGAAGCTCAAGTGCCCAGCGAGTGCGCAAGTTGAGTTCGATTTCACCGACTTCGCGCACTCCATCGGGTTGGCGGATTTTTAAATCGTTAGATGAAAGGGCTTTGAGACGCTCGATGCTCGTCGGGTCCAGCGCGTCTTTTCCGATCAAGCGGCCCATTTTTGCGAGATCGCCGGCTTCCAGCGCCTTGCCAATCTGCGCCACGAGCTCAGCAGGATCGACCGTCGAGTAGCCGACTCCCAAATCCTTGAGCGCGACGGCGGGGTCTACTGGCACACCGGTGTTCGGCAAAGCCCCTATGTTAGGCGGGGGTAACTTGGAGACAACAGGCGCTGTGGTAGGCGGCTGAGGCTTTGGGCGCACGCCTATGCCCATGACTAGCATGACCACCGCCGCCAACGCGATCAAGGCGGCGAGGCCGAGAAAAAAGTAGGGGAGTTTAGAACGCTGCATGGAAGAGGGGAATATACGCGGGGTGGGCGACGAAAATTTCACCGTTTTTAAGAATCAATCCTGACGCGGTAATGCCGGTAAATTCACACGCATCGCCTTGCCTTCACGAATGAGGCTGAGCGTGGTGTCCTGCACCGCGGCAGATGCTGCCAGATTGAGAAAAAACTCACTGGCACTGCCGATCCGCGAATTATTAACCGCCAAAATGAGGTCCCCCAGCTTCACCAAATCGCCCGCCAATGCGTGCTCACCCAGCCCCGTCACTACCACCCCGCGAAATCCCCGCATGCGCTCGGGCACGGAAAGATCGCGGACTTCGATGCCCAGCGCCTGCAAAATGGCATCGGGATCGCGCGTGCGACCCTGCAGCCCCGGAGTGGCAGCCGCTTGAGTCGCCGGGGTGCTAGATACATTACTTTCAGTGATGGTGGCTTTGAGTTTCACCACCTCACCTTTCCGCCAAACATCGAGCATAATCACGTCTCCGATATGGGTGCGCTGGACGATTGTGAAAAGTTGGGATGATGCCGTAATCAGCTCTCCATTCACCGAGCGGACGACGTCCCACGGCTGGAGCCCGGCCGCCTGTGCGGGCGATCCGGGGGACACCCCGAGCACGGCGGCACCTGCCTTTTCCTGATAGCCTAATGCATTCCGGACGGCGGGATCGAGATCGCGCATCTGCACTCCTAAGAATCCTCTAACTGGTCTGCCGCGTTCGAGGATTTGAAAAAGCGCGTCTTTCACATCGTTAGAAGGAATTGAAAAGCCCACCCCTTGGAAGCCTGGATTTTCCTTATCTTGGGAAAAAATGGCGACGTTGATGCCGATAATTTCGCCGCGTAAGTTCACCAGCGGGCCACCCGAATTTCCCGGATTGATCGCAGCATCGGTCTGGAAAAGATCCCGTTGATTGTCAGAAAGCGAACGCTCTTTGGCGGAAATAATGCCCTGCGTCACCGTCTCCCCAAGACCGAATGGATTGCCGACGGCAAATACTAACTGACCTACCTGAGCTTGTTGAGAGTCGCCCAATTTTAAAGGGACAAATGTTTCATTCGCATCGATTTTTAACACTGCGATATCGAGCAGAGTATCTTCCCCGATGAGATGCGCGCCGTAGGTTTTTCCTCCGTGAAGGGTCACTTGGATTTGCTGCTGTCCGGCAATGACGTGATGGTTGGTCATGATATGCCCTTCGCTGGTCACGATCACCCCAGAGCCTTGTCCTTGTGTCGGATAATTTCGCACCCGCGTCCTCCCCCAGTCGTCTAACAATCTTTCGGTACGGATGCCCGCAGTGTCGATGCTCACCACGGATGGCACCACCGCTTCCGTCAACCGGGCATACTCGCTATTGAGCCGTGAAAGTAATTCCACGTCGCCGAGGGCCAGCGGCGCCTTGTCCGGCAGGGTGAATGCTTCGGGGCGAAATTCCCCTGATTTTTTTGAAAGTCCGGGGATCAGGCTCCGCAAATCCCCACCTGCACGCCACGTTCGCAGGGCGGCGACTGCTACAAAAGCGGCAACAAAAACGACTACAAGAGTTAGCAAACGACGGAAAGCGCGATTCATTAATAAAGGTGGGTGACGGCCGCCATGGTGCCTGCGGATTCAGCAAGTTCCAAGCCCAGAAACGCATGCAGTGATGCGACGGTGGCCCCATTTGCCCACGCGAGTTTCCTCGCTTGGCAGGAAGGTAAGTTCCAGTGATGCTGCCTCCATGCCACGCGTTGTAATCACCTTGGGGGACCCGGCAGGGGTTGGTCCGGAAGTCGTCGATCTCGCTTTGGCTTCGGGGGAAATTCCAGCTGGCTTTGAAATTGAAGTGTTGGGCGACCGCCGCGCCGGAGTTCCCGGAAAACCCAACGCCCACTCTGCCGCTGCCGCCCTTTCAGCGCTTGATGAAGCAGTGGCTCAATTAAAAAGCGGCCGCGCCGATGCCGTCGTCACCGGGCCTGTCTCCAAAGAAGGTCTTCAATCACTTGGCTTTCCCTTCCCCGGGCAAACCGAATTTTTTGCGCATGTGTTCGGCATTGAAGACTATGGAATGCTGCTCACTGGTGGGACGTTAAGTGTAGGACTGGCAACCATTCACGAGCCTCTCGCGATGATTCCTAAGTTGTTGACGCAGGAACGCATCGTGCGAATTGGTCTTCTAACCGCTAATTTTTTGAAACGTCGCGGGAAGAGGGAACCGCGCATTGCCGTGGCCGGACTTAATCCCCACGCGGGCGAAAATGGTGCTTTCGGCGATGAAGAATCCCGTATCATCCTTCCGGCGATTCGGGAGCTCAATTTAAGCGGAACAGGGGTTTTCACCGGTCCCGCCGTGCCAGATGCAATCTTCCGCGAGGCCGCACTAGGCCACTTCGATGCGGTCCTGGCGATGTACCACGACCAAGGATTGATTCCATTGAAATTGTTAGATTTTGATACCGCGGTAAACGTCACCCTGGGTTTGCCGAGGCCCCGCACCAGTCCGGATCACGGAACGGCGTATTCGATTGCAGGAAAAAATTTGGCCAACCCCTCATCCATGATCGCGGCGATCCGTCTGGCTTGTGAACTTGCTTGACCCGGACGCCTGAGCACCTAACATCAACCAATGACTATTGAAAAGTGGATGTCTTGGGAAGGTGGCGTGGATCTCATTGCAAAAACGAGCGAGGAACTTGAAATGCCAAACGTGATCGTCCATGTGGCACGCATGGTTCACACTCCGGTCGGATCAGCACCTGGTGGGATGCTTTTTTGGCAGCCAGACCCAGCAGCCCCGCCACTTGCGTTTGGTTTTGTGAGTAGCAATCCGGAAGTGGCGGGATATTTCGGCAAACACATTTTCGCCGGCACCCCCTTTGAAAATGCGCCGTCCATCATCGGTCAGATCCTCATTGAAATTTCCGACGAACAAGCGACTGCCCGCGTGGAAATTCCTGGTTTCATCTTCGAATCCCACCTTTCCAATTTTGCGGACCAAACGATGATCCAGCGTGAACCAAGCACCATGTCCCCTTTCTATCAGCAGGGACTGGAAGCTGCCGCCGGACATGCGTGTCTCAAGGTGAACGGCACCAAAATCGACCTAACAATTCCACCCGTGGGCATCACCGGTGGGCCATGTGCCGTCGTCGCCCGCTGCGGAGTTTACGCACGTTAGAGCTGAGCAGGAGGCGAATTTGCTTCAGCACTTTCCCCTCCTCTGCCCAAGCCCTTGTAGCAAAAAAGGAAGATCGCGAAGCACACTCCGATCATCGCTGAGAGGACGGTCCAAAATTCCATCCATCCCCGGCCATCGGCAGTCACGTAATGGTTTCGCAGCCACCCGCAAATCAGCGCGCCGACTAACGGGCCGAGCCCCCCGGACACGAGAGCAAGCAGACCCTGCGCTTGTCCTTTCAATCCCGGGTCCACCCTCCGATCCAAGAACACTTGCGCCGTGATAAAATAAAAGGTGTAACACATTCCGTGCAGGGCAATCCCTGCGATATGCCATGATATCAAACCGCTGCTCCCGGCATAGGCACTCATTCCAAAGCGCACTGCGGATAGACCCAGCGCCCACAGCAATACGGTTTTTACCCGGAAGCGCAGCATCACCCGGCCCACAAGAAACATCGCCGCGACTTCGGAAGCCTGCGCGATCGTCATTGTCGCCGTCGAGCGATGATCACCTAACACCTTGAGCAATTCCGGCGCATACATATAAAACGCAGAAAGCGGCACGGAAAACAAGGCCGTTACCACGAAAAACACGCAATGATCCCGCTGTTTCATCAACTGGAACGCATCCAGGCCTAACCGACTTTGCCACGATGAACCCTTCCCTAACGGTGGTGTCTGTGGCAGCATCAGAGCGCACAGCCCGCCGATCAACCGTGCTGCCGCCGAGGCGTATCCCACCTTCGGGCTCACGTCGGCATGTAGCAGATAACTTGTCATCCCACCCGCTACCATCCAGCCGATAGTGGCACCCAATCTAACTAAAGGAAACTGCCGCTCGCCCTGTGGCAAATGTGTTAGAGAGATAGTCGTCAGCAATCCCCATGCGGGCGCAGAGAAAAGCGAATAGAGTCCTAGCAGAATCACAAAATACCAAGGATGCAAGCCGGCATCGAGACAAGCGAACGCTGCTAACAACAGAGCAGCTCCGATCACCGTGGACCAAACATAAAGCCGGTCTGCAGCCACTCGTTGATCCGCTAGAGCCCCTCCAACCAGTGGCGATATCAGCGCACAAATCGGCGGAACAACGAAGACGAGCGCCACCCACCCGCTCAATCCCCGCGCTGCAAAAATGTTCGTCAACGCTGGCAGCCAAAACCCTGGAGTCATTCCCTGAAAAAAGAAGACAATCCACATCCATTTGAAAACCGATTTTGGTCCGCCCTGCACGCGGGGCAGCTAGACCCATCGCTCGTAGAATGCCAGCTCGATATGGAACCGGTCGCGAACCGGTGCTTCTGCTTCCATCACCTGGCCGCTGAAAATGCATCCATTTTGTTACGGATCATGAATTCGGAGACTCGGTGACAGGGTTTCTCACCTGTCCGAAAATATTTCACTTGCGCGTTCGGGGAAGTTTCGCTTTGTTCTTAAGAACACTGTTCATAAAAATCATGAATCCAGAACTTACCAATCGGCAACAGGAAATTCTCGACTACCTGCGCAAGGAACAACGGGAGACTGGCTTGATGCCATCGACCCGCGACATTCAGCATGCGTTCAAATTTGCCAGTCAAACCGCCGCCATGAGCCACTTGCGCGCCCTTGAGCGCAAAGGAGCGATTCAACGGATTCGCGGCAAAGCACGCGCTGTGATTTTCCCGGAAGAGCTGGATCGCGGAGAGATTTTGGACATTCCGATTTATGGGAGCATCGCTGCCGGCATGGCCCAAGACGTGGAGCAGGAAAAACAAGGGTGCATCTCAATTGACATCACAGCGCTTGGAATTCCGCGCCACACTCGCACTTTCGCCCTCAAGGTCCGCGGGGACTCGATGATCGATGCCCACATTTGCAGTGGAGATACTGTGATTCTTGAATTCCGCGAACCTCGCAAAGGCGACATCGTGGCCGCCCTCATCGACGGGGAAACCACTCTGAAGCGCTTCGTCATCGAAAAAGGAAAGCCCTTTCTCCGGGCGGAAAACCCTGATTTCCCTGATTTAATACCCGCTAGAGAGTTAATCATCCAGGGAGTTCTGATCGCGCTGCTGAGAAATGCGGCGTAGTCGGCGGCATGTCGCAGATTGGGTAAATCAGTTAAAAATAGTTAACTTTTCTGAATGATTGACGAGCCGCCGCATTTCACTTAGCTTGCGAAGGAAGCAATGGCAAATGACTCAATCACTTTCTTTTGTCCGGCATGTAATACCAGACTAACGGTGCCTGGAAGTCTCGCCGGGGTGAGGGGCCCTTGCCCATCGTGTCGTGCGCTGATCCAAGCGCCGTACCCTGCACCCGTCCAAGCGGCTTTAGTTCCAGTGCAACCGAGTGTTCCGTTGGCGCAGGCGGAATACACCGCACAACATCCTGGCTATCAGACTCCGCCGCCGGTTTACGTTCAACCGGCCCAACCCGCCCAACCCGCTTACCCACAACAGCAGCCGGTCTATCCATCGCCTCTCCCGCAAGCGGTTCCGAGTCCTGCGCCTTTGCCCATTGCTCAGCAGCCTGTTCAGCATGATCCATACACGGACTACGCAGCCGTAGCCGCGACCCCTCCCGCTCCGGTTCCAGCGTCGCCTCAGTCTCCAGCAATTCTCAGGCCTGAACCACGGCAATTGCCAAGTCGGTCCTCTAACGGGGAGTCTCTTGCCAAACAAGTGCCGGAGGCGAAACTCAATTCCGGAAATACCCAGTCGCCAGTCTTGCAACCACCCCCGCCGCGTCGGAGAAGCGGGACGATGCTCTTATTGGGACCGCTGCTATTTTTAACACTCACCATCGCATTGATTCTTGGGGTTTGGAAGGTACTAAAACACCAGGGTAAGGAATCCCATGGAAACAAAGGAAAACTCACGGAGTCCCGCATTGCGCCAAGTAGAATGACACCGGCGTGCGGATGCTGAATCCGCTTTAGTTAGTCGTTGCGCCAGAAAGAATGACACCCGGATGAAAACACTATCTGGGATCATGAGTCATCAAAGCAAAGAAGAATATCTGGAGA
>JANYEC010000098.1 GCA_025363295.1 Akkermansiaceae bacterium | reverse complement strand
ATGAGTGGAATCGGCGGTCGCTCGGTATTCGACGACGAATTGCCTGCATCCACTTATAAGGAAAAACAGCCAGCTTGGAAAAAATGGACGGATCGGACCAAAAAACCGGAGTAATTTGCTGATTGTGGCCGTTTTCGGGACCACTTGGCCGGAATTGAGACCCTAAATAACTTCCAAAACCTTAATTTCTGGATCATCTTACATCCAACGAAAGGCGACAGCGCACCTCGGTGAACTGACAACCTTTCCAACATATCCTGTCTCGCGTAACTCTGCATAAGGCAATATCAATCTCCGGGGGGAAATTGGTTTTCAAGCTAGCAAGGCTACGCGGGATCTTTGGGGGGAAAAATGTGCAACCTCGGGCGCGGATCGGCAACGGTCCGCGCCCGCTTCTTTTGGAGCTAGAAAAGGCAAACGAGTTATTCGAGGATCCGCAGTTGAGTTCAATTTTTCACCGCAAAGCCGCAGCTGTCGCAAAGAGATGCAAAGTTGTGCTTATGTGGTATTGGGATTACCGCCCTCACTTGCGTTGAACGATGGGCTGCTGGCGCTGGGATAAAAAAATCCCGGCAGCGGAACACCACTGCCGAGATAAAACAAATACCAATAACCAGAAAAATTAATACTTCTGATCGCGCGAGTGATCCCATCCGCCGTCGAAGCCTAATTCAGGCGGGAACTCGGATAGACCATCATGCACGTTCATTTGAATGCGGTTGTCTTCACCGCAGCGCTCGTATGGTTGCTTGAAAGTTCCGCGATAAGTCGGGCAAGTGAAAGTAAACAGCTCATAGAATCCGTAGCCTAGACGGCGCATCGCACGGCTGGTTCCATCGACCGCACCATAGGTCCAGCCTGCCTTACGACCGTATTGCTCATCCTTGCGAACGATTTGTTCGGGGATTTCCATGAAGCCATAAAGAATGTTACTGATCGCACGACCCAACTTGCGTGAAGAGGTGTAAGTGGAGCCTGGAGGTGCGTGGATATCTGCCACGACTAAGCCGCTCATGGCGACAGATGCGGTAGCTATGACGAGGAGTTTTTTCATGCTGCGAGGACTCTAAGTATTCTCTATTCGGGTTGGCAACGGATTTATCGTGATTCGATGATTTTTTAAAGCTCGAAGCTCAAGACGCGGATGATGCCCGCTGTGTCACGCAGTTTCGCGAGGAGTTCGGCCGTGGGTTCCGTGTCCACTTCGATCACGGTGACTGCGCTTTTGCGGTCGCTGGTGCGGCTGAGGGCCATGTTTGCGATGTTTACGGAAGCGCTGCCAAGGGAAGTCCCAATGGTGCCGACGATGCCAGGGCGGTCGTCATTTTCCACGAACAGGAATTTGCCTTTGGGGCTGGTCTCGACGTGGTGACCGGCGATGTGGACAATGCGGGCAGACTTGCCGAAAAACGTTCCGGCGACGGTGCACACTTCATCACCCTTGATCGCGGTAACTTCTATCAGCTCCGTGCAATTCGTGGCCAGTGCGACCGTGGACTCGCTGACTTGAATGCCGTGGGCTTTCGCAATGGCTGGCGCGTTGATGAGGTTCACTTGTGCCTCATGGTGTGCGGCTGATAGATAGCCGGTGAGTACCTTGCGCGTGATGAGTTCTGTATCCAGCTCGGACACAGGGCCGAGATAGGAAACGCGGATCCCATCGCACTGGGATGGGGCGATTTTTGAAAGAAGCTTGCCGAGGGAATCTGCTAGATTAAGGTAAGGCCCAACGCTTTCTAACGTGCGACTGTCGAGGTTCGGCATATTCACGGCATTCACGATTTCACCGGTCAGCAGGAAATTTTTGACTTGGTGAGCCACTTCGATCCCGACGTTTTCCTGGGCTTCCGCAGTGGAGGCTCCAAGGTGCGGGGTGAAAACGCATTTTTTTGCGGAAAACAAGGGGAAATCCGCTGGAGGAGGTTCCACTTCGTAAACGTCGAGCGCGATTCCGCCGAGGTGCCCAGCATCCATTGAGGCCTTGGCTGCGGCTTCGTCCACGAGGCCGCCGCGGGCGCAGTTGATGATGAGTGCGCCGGGATTTAAGAAGGCGATGCGCTCGGAATTAAGCAGGTGTTTGGTTTCTGGTGTTAGAGGAATGTGCAGGGTGACGACGTCGGCACCCTTGAGTGCTTCATCGGCAGTTTCCGCGAGTTCCACTTTAAGTGATTGCGCGCGGGCGGCGGTGAGGAAGGGATCGAACGCGACAACGACCATGCCGAAGGCCTGCGCCCGTTTCGCAAACTCGGTGCCGATGCGGCCCATGCCGACGATGGCGAGGCGCTTGCCAAACATTTCCACGCCTTGGAGGGTTTTGCGATCCCATTTGCCGGCGATCATGGAGCAATGCGCTTGGCCGATATTGCGGGCCAGCGAGAGCATTAAAGCGAATGCATGCTCGGCGGTGGAAATAGTATTACCGCTGGGGGTGTTCATCACCACCACGCCGTGATCGGTGGCTGCCGCGCGGTCGATGTTATCCACTCCGACTCCGGCGCGGCCGATGGCTTTGAGGTTTTTCGCGGCAGCGAAAACTTCGGGAGTCACTTTCGTTTCCGAGCGGATGACGAGGCCATGATAGTCACCAATGATTTTAAGAAGTTCATCCGGCTTGAGACCGGTGTTTACATCAACGGAGATTCCGGGGGCGGAGCGAAGGGCGTCCACGCCTTTTTCCGAAATGGGGTCAGAAACCAACACACGATAGACTGTCATAGGGGTTTGGAGGTAACCCACCACCCCGGCGCTGGCAAGGGTTTGCGATAGCAAATTAAAAAGCGGCTGGGATTTCCTCAATTCCGGGCCGTTTACTTGATCTCCATGCCGCTCTTGGGCCAGATCCAGCGTTGCACTTTACCACCTTTGAGGAGGGCCTTTGCTTGGATTGTCTTCACGCCGAAAATCGTCTCGGCCTTGTATGAGGCGAGGCCAGTTTGATAGGTTTCACCATCGACCGCTTCTTCGGGTCCAACTTTCCACTCCAGCACCTGGGTGAAAGTGAATTCTTTGATCTGCGCGGCTTTCACGCTTTCCTGCATGGCACTTACCACATCCGTGCTGCCTGTTTGTGGGGCGGGTGTGGCTGCGGGAAGACTCGCGGGGGTAGGCTCTGGCGCGGGCGCAGGCTCTGGTGCAGGCGCAGGCTCAGGAGTTGGAGCCGGAGTGGATTGAGGAGCAGGTTCTTGGGAATCACCGGTGACAGGAGCGAACAGTTCTTGGATGGGAGAAGCTACCGCTGGAGCTTCTGCAAATGGGGCCACGGGGGAAGGTGGCTTGGCTGCGAGTTGTGACAAAAGATCCGTGTCGGAAATGGCGACTTTTCCCACAAACGGTCCTTCTCCTGGGCTGATGATGAGATTTTCGCCTTCGATTCTCACAGGTTTCACCCGATTGCCCGCAGCGATCGTCATGATGACTCCGGATGCGGAATCCGCGACCTTGGTTTCGGTCGAAAGCAGAACTTTTTCAGGCAGTTGGGCGGGTGCCAAGTTGGCCAAGTCGATTTTCGCAGGCGATTCTGGCGCGGGCGGGGCCGGGGCTTCTATCACGACCGTTTCGTGATGGATCTCCGGCTCAGGCTGCACACCGAGCATCTGAAATCGGAGATCTGGCTCATATTTGTAGCCTAGAGCGCCAAATACTAGGATGCTGAGCAAATAGAGAAATTCTTTCATGTGTAGGGCGATACGTAACGAAGGGTGGATTTCTTGAAAAGAATTTTCAGAATGACTCTTCTTTTGAGGCTGAGTTCTTTAGGTGGGCGAGCGCTTTTTGAAAACTGGAATTCGCCAAATAATGCCGGAGCTGTGGGTCCACCTCGCTGCGATGCGTCTTGGTCCATGCGGAAAGCTTTTCGGAAACGTCCTTCAGCGCCTCAAGATGTCCTTGCGAATCGCGATCCCGCCAAGCGTGGTCCGCAATGATGGAGATACGGTGGTGGAGAAGTTTGATGAGCTCGTCGGTCATGCGTTGGGGGAAGTAGATCACACGTTTGGCTCGGTCGCCAGCGTTCACTTTTCGAAATGAAGCTACTGAAAATCCTTCGGCTAACACCCGATTATTTGTTAGTTTTCGCCGTCCCAAGCACTTGATGCGACTTCTGTTGGAATCGCAACGGATTCTATCAATTGATCCAGCCCGTCGAGGATGCTGGACAGTCCATCAGCCCAGCGCTGTTGTTCCCATGCGGGGCTGGCGAGCTCTAGCAGGTGATCTAATGCTTCAGGTTTAATGAAGGGTTCGAGCCCATATCCTGGCATGATCGCCGCTTCACCACGGCTTGGATCGAGAGCGACTAACAATGCGTGGTTGTCTTTCCCTCGGCGGCCATCGCCAGCGAAGCTTCCTGCGTTGAACAGCCAGAAGACATGCATCGAAAAGGGGTGCTCTTGGGGGAACTGGTGCATCACCACTTGCATCACGAGTTGGGGAAACCGCCGCTGCATTCTTTCAATACCGGCCTTGAGTTTCCCTTGTTCGGCGGCACTGAGAGAACGCGTCGTGTCCGCCACCACGGGAGCCAGCCGGGGCAGTGCTCCGACCAGCGCGCTGGTCCGTGGAAACGTGATTCTGCATGCCGGACACTCGGAGGCGGCGGCTTGCAGAGAGATTTGGCAGTAAGGGCACTGCATGCAGCCAGCCTATGCAGCCAATCATCGGATCACAAAGCGAAAAGCACCGATTTTGTTAGTTGCTGACCACCACCTTCCAAGTGGCAATTAACGTGAGCAGGGCTCCGGCAATTTCCACGGCGTGGAATGACTCTCCAAAAAAGAAATATCCACCGATTGCCGTGACGAGTGGCAATAGCATTTGCAATGAGGAACCACGGGAAACCGACATGAATTGATAGGCGCGCGTCATGATCAATTGAGCAAAGGTCACGATGATCGCCCCTCCTGCTAGACCCCACCACGCGATGTGGGGAAGTTCGAGGATGTGTCCTGCCGTGGGAGCGGCGATGAGGAGGCTGAAAACCGATTGGGATGCATAAATCGTCGCCGGATGTTCCTCATGGCGCAGCCGCCGGATGATCACGACCACCCAGCCCGCGCCCATAGCACCCGCGAGGGCTAACAAATCGCAGGCCGATGGGCGCAGGAGCTGTCCGTCATCGCTCAGAAAAATGACGAGTCCCAGAAATCCGACGAACATCCAAACCATTGCCGCCCGCTTGATTTTTTCCTTCAGCCAGATCGCTGCAATGATCGTGGCGAAAATCGGATAGGTTAGGTTCAATATCACCGCACGAGCCGCACCGAGTTCCACAATGGTCACGTAAAACGCGATGGTGGCGAGCCCTCCGACGATACCCCGCGTGGTGACGAGACGGCTTGAAAAAAGGTGCGACGGCACTAACCCGCGGCCCCAGCCAAACATGGCGAATACCACCAGCGTGCCGACCGCGCCACGGAAAACGATGGCTACCCATCCGTTCGCTGCCGGAGCGTGGATTGCCACCGCGCGGACAATCAGGGTGTTCGCTGCAAACAGAACCACCGAAGCCAGCATGAGCATTACGCTGCGGCGGTCGAAGGAGTTATCGTTTTTCGAGTGCATTTCGGTTTCATTGAAACCGGAACGTCCCGGGGCAGGCGGGGCCCACTTGTTGGAATCCCCGGAACCGGCCACCGTTGGCGCGTTCCGAAGAGTGGGGAATATCTTCCGCTAGACTCCACACGCCAACTCGTGCCGCCCAATTGTGGCGGCGCGAAGTTTAACTCGGAGGACTATCGAAATATACATACCGGGAGCGATGTGACAGGGAATGCCCCGAGGGTCAAGAATCGGCTTGAGATTTTGGTAATGTGGACATATTTTGTCCACATGAAAACGGTGATCGTCTGAGAGCTTAGGAATGAATTTGCCAAGCTCGAAGCGTGGCTGGGTGAGGGAGAGGAAATCCAGATCGAAAAACGGGGGAAGGTAGTGGGCGTGCTCAAGCCTGCGATTGAGGAGACGGGCAAAGTGCAATGGCCACCAGTTCAACTTGGATAGAAACAAGGGATTTTCCCAGAAGCAAGGAGCAAACATGTTCCGCGATCTTCAACCTGATATCAATCAGGGAGTCCTCATGTTGGTGGCTCCCGATTAGAGTGATGTCCATCGCATTGCAGAGGAACTGAGTGGGAAACATACAGCAAGCGGAGGTCATCGTTTGGCGGATATTCTGCATGTGGCTACGGCGTTGCATCTGGCATCGCCGGTTTTTCTAACATTCGATACGAATCAGAAAATTCTCGCAGAAGCAGAAGGTATGACCGTGCCAGTTTGAAGCTCAATCTACGATGTCGCGTGACGGCGCGGCTGCGGGTGGCGGTGTGAGTTTCACTTGGGGCTTCTCAAAGCGCGTCGGTTTCTGAAGACTGAGGCATGCCAGAACCCGAAGTGCCATCGTACGTCCTCACGGTTGTGATCCTGCTGTCCTTTTGTTTGGGGATGTTAGTTTTGTTAGTGATCATGTGTTTTCGAATCTGCAGGCAGCTTGGGCGGATCGGGAAACTGGCGAATTTGGGCACTGCGGATGCGCCTATTTTGGAACATGAAATCTCCTCGGCAGAGACTTCACAGGGCGGGGCGTTCGAGGCGTTTCTCACTGAGGAGCCCGCACGCCGTGAAATGACGAAGGGCGAGCAATTCGCGGCTTATCGGCAGTGGCGGAACGATAAGGGGATGAACTGGTCGAACTCCTGAAACTTTCAGCGAAACTGCCGACAGAAGGTAATGCCGGAAATGGCGAAGCCTATCGCCAGAACGATCCGACGAACCCAGATTTGCGGAATTTTTTGCGAGTAGTGTGAGCCTAAGTAGTATCCAGCGATGGCTCCTAGCGTCATGACGCCCACTTTCGGCCAATCGACGAGGCCACGGAAAACGAACATGATCGAGGCGACGACATTGATCAGCGAGCCGAGGATGTTTTTTAAGGCGTTCATCTGATGGATGTCGGTGAGGCCGATGAATCCAAGCGTGGCGAGCATCAAAATACCGATGCCCGCGCCGAAAAAGCCGCCGTAAATGGAGACGAGAAACTGAAACAAGATGGCCGGCCAAACGAGTGGCACACGCGAGGGTTCCTCAACTGAGCGATGGATCAAGCGGGCGACGACGCCTTGAGCAAGAAAGAGCAGAGTGGCAAACAGAATGAGAAACGGAACGAGCCGGCCGAAAAAGGCATTGCTGGTGATCGTGAGTAGCCAGCTCCCTATCAGTCCGCCTAGCAGACTTACCGGGACGAAGCGCCACAGCCACTTGCGGATGGAGAGGATGTGCCTGCGAAACCCATAGACCGAGCCGCTGGTGCCGAAAACGAGCGCGACAGTGCTAGTCGCGTTGGCCACGATCGCCGGTGTGCCGATGGCGAGAAGGGTGGGGAAGGTAAGGATCGTGCCGCCGCCCGCTACAGCGTTGATTGCTCCGGCAGCGGTGGCGGCGCAGAGGAGGGAGAGAATTTCGGGTGCTGTCATCGCCTAGGGCGGAGACTAATCGCCTGCCTGCATCTGACAATCGGGGATTTATTTTCATTTTCGGCGTTTCCTAAGCATTGAAAGCGAGACCCTCCAGTTAATTTCCTAGCACGCGGAATGACGGCATGAAATGTGCATCACCTAATAGGATTCCTTTCACACCGGGGGAAATTAGATGAAACGACGGCAGCCCATTACAATTTCTGTCAAATTTTCTTTTTTCGCATTGCAACGCGGCCTTTCGTTTGCATTCTCCGCCCGTCCCGAATCGCCTTAAAAGTATTTCGGAAACAAGCTTGTGAAAAATTTCACAAGCGCCATCTTCTCGCATCGCATCGCCCCTGCCATGGCAAATATTTTTCCCCGCTGGTCCAATCTCCTGCCCCTCAAAATCGCTGTCTGCGCTGGAACCGCAGCAGCAGGCGTGGCTCTCGCGTTTTCCTACTACGCGACTCCGAAGACTCTGACGGTAGGATATCAGCCGAGTCAGCCAATTCCATTTTCGCACAAGATTCACGTGGATCAGATCGGTCTGGATTGCCGTTATTGCCACTCATTTGTGGATGTAGCCGGCCATTCGAACGTGCCGACCGGCAGCACTTGTTGGAACTGTCACCAGCACGTGCAACGGGAAAGCCCGAAACTCGCGCCGCTGCACAGGTCGATGGATGTGAATTATCCCGGCTACGATGGCAAACCGATCGAGTGGGTCCGGGTGCACAAGGCGCCTGACTACGTTTATTTTAACCACTCGGCTCACGTGAACCGGGGGATTTCCTGCCAAAGCTGCCACGGCAACGTTAACAAGATGGAGGTGGTCTATCAGGCTGAGAGTCACTCGATGGGTTGGTGCCTTGAGTGCCACCGTGCGCCGGAGAAGAACCTTCGCCCGCTGGAGGAAGTTTACAACCTCAACTACAACGCCGAGACCTACATCTCGAATCATCCAGAGCTCGGCGTAAAAACGACCGAAGATCTTGGCCTCAAGTTGAAAGAGGAATTCATGGTGAAGCCCAAGGTCACTTGCGCCACTTGCCATCATTGATCCCTTCGCCCGTTTTTCTGAATTCTATCATTTCCGCAGTCTAATATGAGCAAACGCATTTTGCAGCACCCCGCAGTTCCCGCTGGCGAAACCACCGTCGCTTGGCGCAGTGCGGGGCAGCTCGAAGATACCGCAGAGTTTCGTCAATGGCTCGACCGTGAATTTCCGCGTGCTGCCGCTGAAATGACGAATGAGGAGGATGCCGAAACCTCGCGCCGATCCTTTCTTAAGATCATGGGTGCATCGACCGCACTTGCCGGATTTGGAATGGCTGCCTGCCGCCGCCCTGAGACTTATATAGTTCCCTACACCAAGGCCCCTGAATGGGTGATTCCTGGAAAAGCGACCTATTATGCATCCTCCATGCCGCGTGCTTGCGGCGCTACGCCGTTGGTAGTGACCACTTTCGAAGGCCGGCCGACCAAGCTCGCTCCTAACAATCTCCATCCGGATGCCGCAGGAACGGATGCGTTTGCCCAAGCATCGGTGCTGGATCTTTATTCTCCTTCGCGCTCACGCAAAATTCTCAAGGATGCAAAAGTGGCTCAACGCGCGGATCTGGAAGCTGCGATTGTCGCTCTGGCCGCTGATAAGTCTGCCAAAATCGGATTCCTCTTCGGTGCCGATGACAGCCCGACCCGCGTCCGCCTAACAAAGGACCTCGCCGCGAAATATGCTTCCGCGAAGTTCTATCAATACGAAGCACTGACGAGCGATTCCTCACTCGGCGATGGAGTGAAGCTGGTGCCTGATTTTTCAAAAGCAGATCGCATTCTATCACTCGATTGCGACTTTGCCGGCACGGATTCACAAGGCCCGGTTACTCCATTTTTCGAGCGCCGCAAGCCGGAAGGTAAAGGCTACACTGCCAAGCCGGACGCGTCGAAAATGAACCGCCTCTACGTGGTGGAAGGTGCATTTACTCTAACCGGCGGCATGGCGGATCACCGCTTGCGGATTGCTCCTAGCCAAGTGGCGGGCATCGCAGGTCAAGTCGCCCGCAGCTTGGGAGTTTCCACGTCTGCTGCTGAAATTTCCGATCCGAAGCACCTTGAGTGGGTGAAAGAGTTAGCCGCAGATTTGAAGGCAAACGCTGGGAAATCCATCGTGTTAGCGGGCTCCCGTCAATCGGCCACTGTCCATCAGCTTGCCCTCGCGATCAACCTTGCTCTTGGCAACATCGGCGAAGGCAAGCCGCTTCTCGCCGTCCAAACCGAAACGAAAGGCCTCGGCACTTTGGCCTCGCTCAAGGCCGACATCGATACCAGCGCGGTTGACACCTTGGTGGTGATCACTCCTTCAAATCCGATCTACGACGCACCGGCTGACCTCAAGTTCGCTGATTCCTTTGCCAAGTTGAAAACGAGCATCCATTTGGGCAGTCGCACGGATGCTACGGCCCACGCGGCGACATGGCACATTCCGGCAGCTCACTATTTGGAATCGTGGTCGGATGCGCGCACGGCTAACGGAGTTTATACCATCGTCCAGCCGATGATCCTTCCGCTTTATGTGGATTGCATTTCCGAAGTGGAGCTGCTTCTCGCACTGCTTTCTAACGACGGCAAGCTGCTCAACGGAGAAGGGCCGAAAGGCGCGGCTTCTCCATCTTATGACGCGGTCCGTGCGACCTTTACCGCGCTCGGCGGGGAAGGGGATAAGGCGTGGAAAACGCTGCTGCGCGACGGTTTCCTCGCCGGTTCGAAATACACTGCTACCTCCCCCAGTGCGAAAGTTGCGTCGCTCGAAAAATCTGCGGAAGCTCCAACAGCTAAATCGCTCGAAGTGATTTTCGCCACCGATTCATCAATTTTCGACGGACGCTGGATCGATAATGGCTGGCTCCAAGAAGCTCCCGATCCGATCTCAAAACACACTTGGGATAATGCGGCGTTGATTGCGCCTGCAACAGCTAAGGAACTCGGTATCTATGATTTGCTCATCACTCCCGAGCCTGTTAGCACGGTGCTTGGGATAGAGAGCACTTTTGCCAAAGTCGGCCCTGATGGAGAAGGTGAAAACCGTAAGCAGCCGATGATCGAAGTGACGGTTAACGGCCAGACGCTCGAAATTCCCGTTCTCATCTCTTTCGGCCAAGCGGAAAATACCATTGTAATCCCGCTGGGTTACGGCCAAGGCTTCGATAAAGAAGACGAACTCAAGCGCGGTCCGAAAAACGAAAATCACGTGGGCCTCGTCGGCGTGAACCGTGGTTTCAATGCCTATCCGCTCCGCACCGGGGCGACCTCTTATTTTGCCAGCGGCGCCACTGCAAAACCTACCGGAAAACGCTACTCGATGGCGCTCACTCAAGAGCACAGCGCCATGTATGGTCGTGCGCTTGCCCGTGAGGTTTCCACGATGGAGGATGAAGAAAAAGGCGCGTTTGAAGCTCAATTGGCCAACGTCGCCAAACAAGGCAACGACGCCCACGCACCGCCTAACGTCTATCTGTACGAGCCGAAAAGCTCCGCGACTTTCCATCCTGGCAAGGACGGCAAGGCCCAACCTCTCATCAATGACCCGCTCCATCAGTGGGGCATGTCGATCGACCTCGCCTCATGCATGGGCTGCAACGCCTGCTTGGTTGCCTGTCAGTCGGAAAATAACATTCCTATCGTCGGCAAAGAACAAGTCGCCCGCGGTCGCGAAATGCATTGGATCCGCATGGATCGATATTACGCGACGCAAAAGGACAACACCTTCGATGAAGGCAATCCGGAGCTCGTCCCGCAGCCGGTCGCGTGTGTCCAATGCGAATCCGCTCCTTGCGAAACCGTTTGCCCAGTGAACGCCACGATTCACACGGAAGACGGCCTCAATGCGATGGCTTACAATCGATGCATCGGCACCCGGTATTGCGCGAATAACTGTCCATACAAGGCCCGCCGTTTCAATTACTTCGACTATAACAAGCGCAACCCGCTCATCGCCCACAACCTTTACAAAGGACCGTTTGGCGAGCAGCAACGCGGCGAGGCGCCACACCTTCAGAAGAATCCAAATGTCACCGTCCGCATGCGGGGTGTGATGGAAAAATGCACCTATTGCGTGCAGCGCTTGAAAGACGCCGTGATCCGTCAGAAGCGCGGTCAAAAGCAAGGTGCTCTCGAAGCTGGGAAGCCTTCCGCCGAGTTCCAAGTCACCAAGGAAACTCTCCGCATCCCTGTGGATTCGGTGAAAGTCGCCTGTCAGGAAGCCTGCCCGGCCAGCGCGATCAGCTTTGGCAATCTCCTCGATGTGGAAAAATCCGTCATCGGCCGCAGCAAGCGCATTGAGCGGAATTACGACCTCCTCAATTACATCGGCACTCGTCCTCGCACCAGTTATCTGGCACGAGTCAAGAATCCGAATCCAAAAATGCCGGACGCCCCGTTCATCGGCAAGGCCACCATTCACATGGTCTAATCATTTTAACCGAGCTTCAATTTTAATCTAACCATGGCTTCCACCACCCATACCGCCCCGGAGACCCACACTGGAGTTAAACTCCCGGTGCTTGAGCGCGAAAAGCTCATTCTCAGCGGTCGTTCCTATCACTGGATCACCGAGCGCATTTGCGGCGTTGTTGAAAATCGGCAACCGTTTCTTTGGTGGTTGCTCTTCATTCCATCCGCTCTCATCGCGATGATCGGAGTGGGCGGTGGGCTGACTTATCTGGTGTCCACCGGTGTCGGTGTCTGGGGTATGTCTAACCGAGTTTTTTGGGGCTTTGATATTACTAACTTCGTTTTCTGGATTGGTATCGGTCACGCCGGAACTCTCATTTCAGCCGTCCTTTTCCTGACCCGACAAAACTGGCGGACGTCGATCAACCGTGCGGCGGAAGCGATGACGATTTTCGCTGTGATCTGCGCCGGTATTTTCCCGGCCTTCCACGTCGGTCGGGTTTGGTTCGCTTGGTTCCTTGCGCCAGTGCCGAATGCGAATGCGATCTGGCAGAATTTCAAGTCGCCACTGCTGTGGGACGTGTTTGCCGTTTCCACTTATTTCACGATTTCGCTGATTTTCTGGTATCTCGGCATGGTTCCCGACCTCGCAACCATCCGTGATCGTTGCAAGCCCGGCTTGCGCAAGATTCTTTATGGGATCTTTTCCCTCGGCTGGCGTGGTGGTAACCGCCAGTGGAGCCACTATGAAATGGCCTATCTGTTGTTAGCTTCGCTTTCCACGCCGCTGGTGCTCTCAGTTCACTCGGTCGTTTCTTTCGACTTCGCGACCTCGGTGGTCCCCGGTTGGCACACCACGATCTTTCCGCCTTACTTCGTTGCGGGTGCCATCTTTGGTGGCTTCGCGATGGTGCTAACAATCATGATTCCAGCCCGTTTCATTTACGGCTTGCAGGATCTCATCACCATGAAGCACATCGACAACATGGCGAAGATCATTCTGCTAACAGGCACGATCGTGGGATACGCCTATCTGATGGAGCTCTTTGTCGCGTTCTACTCCGGTGCGATCTATGAAATGGACGCCTTCAAATTCCGGATCGCCGGTCCCTACTGGTGGGCCTATGCCGCGATGATGAGCTGCAACGTGCTTTCCCCTCAGGTCTTCTGGTTTAAAGCATGCCGCGAAAATCTCTGGGTCATTATGATCGTCGCGATGTGTGTGAACGTCGGCATGTGGTTCGAGCGCTTTGTGATTATCTGCACCACGCTGTCACGGATGTGGCTGCCGGGTGACTGGAAAACTTACAGCCCGAGCGGTGTTGAGATGATGACCTTCGTCGGCACCATCGGTTTGTTCCTTGCGCTGTTCATGCTTTTCCTCCGTTTCCTCCCCTGCATCAACATTGCGGAAGTAAAATGGACGCTGCTAGAGTCCGATCCGCACTTTGACGATATCCACGATCATCCGGACCATGGCGTGACCAAGGAAGCTGCCTATCAGCACGAGCTGGCTCAAGGAAAAATCTGAAATTTCAAATCTTAAATCTCAAATTTAAAAAGTGAGCACCACCCGCAAACGCGTTTACGGCTATCTCGCCGAGTTTAAGAGCGCCTCAGCTCTTTACAAGGCCGCAGAGAAAGTCCGCGACTCCGGCTTCAAGAAATGGGACTGTTATTCTCCCTATCCGATCCACGGACTCGATGGAGCGATGGGTATGAAACGCTCGATTCTGCCATGGTTCGTTTTCTTTGGTGGTATGACTGGCACCGCGACCGCATTCGCATTGGCTTACACCACGCAGGTCGTAATCTATCCGACGATCGTGCAAGCGAAACCCGCTAACATTTTTACTGTACCGGCCTTCTTCCCGATCATGTTCGAGTTGACGATTTTGTTCTCGGGATTCACCACGCTGTTCGGCTTGCTGGCATTGATCCAGCTTCCCCGCCTGAACCACCCGCTTTTTGCAAGCCGTCAGTTCCACCGCGCAACCGATGATGGGTTCTTCATCGCCATCGAAGCACGCGATCCGAAATTCAGCCCGAATGCTACCCGCGACATGCTTTCTGAGATTGGCGGGGCTAACATCGAATTGGTCGAAGAAGAAGACTGAAGGAGAAAATCTTAAATTTTAAATCTTAAATTCTAAACTTTAGATGCGATACTTTTTCCTCGTTTACGCGCTCATCGCGTTGCTAGCAGTTGGAATCTTCGGAGTCCGTGGCCAGCATTTCTCCAAGCCACCAATCCGGGTTTTCCCCGACATGGATGAGCAAGATAAACTCCGCGCTCAAAAGCCTGATCCGTTTTTTGCCGATGGCCATGGCGGTCGCCTTCCTGTTGCTCAAACGCAACCGCGTGGTTTTAACGAAGCGGGTGCAAAGTCGATCGGCGGCATTCCTGAATACGAATTCGGCGGCCAAACTGGCTACTACTACACCGGGCACGTCGGTGATTACTTCGGCAACGGAATGCCCGAGGAGTTGGCGCTAACAGATAATAATGCATCCGCATTGATCAAGCGCGGCCAGGAGCGATTTGGAATCTACTGCGCGGTTTGCCATGGCAAGTCCGGCAATGGATTGGGCATGACCAGCCAATACGGCGTTCCAGGTATCGCGAATTTCCACCTCGATAACTTCAAGCCTGCTTCTTATCCAGATGGCCGCATTTTTGAAACAATCACTAACGGCAAAGGCCAAATGGGAGCATACGGCTATAACATTCCAGTGAGGGATCGCTGGGCGATTGTTGCCTACGTTCGCACGCTCCAAGCGGCTAAGGAGATTCCAACCGCAGCCAAATAACTTTTCCCTGAACATTTAAAGAAATGGCTCACCACCACGTCACCTCAGCAGACATCGCGATTAACGGCGATCACCTCGACTCCTCCAAGGTAGCGGGAGTGAAAAGCATCGCCCTTGGCGTAGCCGCCATCGGCACCGTCGCCAGTTTGTATTGTCTGTTTTTCGCGCCGGAATCCATCCGCGGCTCATTCGCCTACTCCTGGGTGTTTGCCTTTTATTTTTTCCTAACATTATCGATCGGCGGTGTCTTCTGGACGCTGCTGCACAATGTTTCTAACTCGGGGTGGGGGACCTCCGTGCGCCGGACTTTTGAAAATCTTGGATCAACATTTCCTTGGATGTTTCTGTTTGTGATTCCATTGCTTTTCCCTCAGGTGCAGCAATATCTTTATGAATGGATGAACATCCATCGCGAGGCGACAGGAAATGTGAAGGAGCACCTTCATCACACCAATCATCTGCTCTATAATAAGTATTGGTTCATGAGCACCGCGTTCTGGTATGGTCGTGTGGCATTTTATGGAATTGTTTTTAGCGCTGTCATCATTGGTCTCCGTAAGCTCTCCACGACTCAGGACACTGATCCAAATCCTGGAATTAAGCGCTTGCTCCAAGCGCGCTTTCACTCGACTTACACGCTAATCATCTTCGCTCTAACAATTACTTTCACGGGTTTTGATTTCCTGATGGGCCAAGACTACACTTGGTTTTCGACCATGTGGGGCGTCTATCTCTTTGCGGGAAGCGCGCTGAACTCCATGGCAGTGATCGTCATTGTCTGCACTTGGTTGAAAAGCCAAGGTCACCTTAAACATGTCACCGGGCCTGAGCATTTCCACATCATGGGCAAGCTGATGTTCGCCTTCACCACCTTCTGGGCATATATCACTTTCTCGCAATACTTCCTCATCTGGTATGCGGGCATCACTGAGGAAACTTCGTATTTCCTCATCCGCAACACGGGCAACTGGAACATTGGGATGATCGCTTTAGTGTTCGGTCATTTCGTGGTTCCTTTCGTAGTTCTCCTCCAAGCGTGGTTGAAGAAGAATCCGAAAATGCTTTCCATCGTGGCGGTTTACACGCTCTGCATGCACGTGCTTGACCACTATCTCATCACCATTCCCCAGCGCGGTGTGTCGCTCGGTAATATCAAGCCGGATGTCTTCGGACCGATCCAAGTGAGTATCCCTGGTGCGTTTTGGGGCGATATCCTCGCTTTCATCACCATCGGTGCCGCCTTCGTGTTTTTCCTCATCCGCGCCATTGGCCAGCACTCGCTCTATCCGAACCGCGATCCCCGCATCCTCGAGTCCGCTAACCTTTTCAACTGATCTTCCTTTTTCACATGGACCCATCCCGCGACAATCCGATCTTACGCTTCACCGCCTTCTGGTGGGGTATCGGCACCTTCCTGATCTTTGCACTGTTGCTCGCAGTCGTTTGGGTTTTCAATAGGTCCGAGCCTACGACACTCGAAGATGCTGCGGCTAAGCCACGCTACGAAACGAAGGCCAAGATCGATGCCGCACAGCTCGCTAATATTTCTGCTGAGAATATCGAGGCGGCTGTCGTGACGGTGAGTAAACAACTTGCTACTTCCAAGCCAATCGCTGTGGAGAAGCCCGAACAGATCGTTCCGGGATCTCCTACTGCTGTGAAAATGGCGGCAGCTCCTGCCGTAAACACCGCCGCTGTCGATGCGCCGGTTGCGGATGCCCCGATTGACCCTGCGGTCATAGAACTGGGCAAAGCCAGCTTCATGCTGTGCGCAGCCTGCCACGGACAGAATGGCGAGGGCGGCCCGATCGCTCCACCGCTTGCTGGCTCCGATTGGGTGAAAGGACCGGTTTCAAATCTAATCCGCATCCAGCTTCGTGGTCTGCTAGGCCCGATCTCCGTGAGCGGCAAGGAATATAACATGCCCGGCGGGATGGCTCCTTTGTCTTACCAAACAGATGATCAGATCGCCGGTGTTCTCACTTATGTTCGCAACAGTTTTGGTAACAAGGCTTCTGCCGTGAAGCCTGAGCAAGTCGCCGCGCTCCGCAGCGAGGTGGGCAAGCCGCAAATCACGGCGCCAGAGCTGACCAAGCCTTAATTCCTACGTTTTCATTATTTTAAAGCCGATGTCATCTGCCACCCCTACCACCCCTGAACAAGACGCCTTGCTTCGCGCCGGTATCGATCGTTCGTTGCGCCATCCGGTGATGTTTTTCCTAACAAGCGGAGCCGCTTGGCTCGCGGTTTCGATCGTCCTTGGAATTATGGCATCCGCGAAAGTTCACAGCCCGGAGTTTATGTCGGGTTGTTCATTGCTAACATACGGTCGGGTCTTTCCTGCTCACATCAACGCACTAATCTACGGTTGGGGATTCCAAGCGGCGTTTGCGGTGATCATCTGGTTGATGGCTCGCCTATCCCGTAAGGAATGCACTGCGGCAGGCATTATTCTAGCAGCAGGTCACGTTTGGAATCTTGGCGTTGCGATGGGAGTGGTTGGGATTCTCACAGGCTTTAGCACAGGAATGCCATGGATGGAATTTCCTGCGTTCGCATGGCCAGTGCTTTTAATCAGTTACTTTGCGATTGTGATCTGGTCGTTTATTCAATTCCGCGTTCAGCCTGAAGGTCATGTCTATATCTCCCAGTGGTATATCCTTGCGGCGATGATCTGGTTCCCATGGATTTTTATTACGGCGAACACTCTGCTGCATTGCTTGCCAGGGCATCCCTTAATGGCGTCTGGCATCAATGCTTGGTATAAGTCGGCGCTGATGTTCTTGTTCTTTACTCCGGTTGCTTTGGGATCGGCTTATTACCTCGCGCCGAAAGTGACGGGTCGCCCGGTTTACAGCTACTCGCTGGCGAAGCTTGGATTTTGGTCGCTTGCGATCATTGCTCCATGGGCGGGGATGCAAAAACTAACCGGTGCTCCGATTCCTTATTTCATGCCTTACCTAGGGGCTGCGGCGACCGTTTTACTTTTTATTCCAGCAATTGCATCCGCGATTAATATTCTGCGTACGATGATGTCATCGCCTGAGACGCTGGCTGCCAGTCCGGCGCTGCGTTTCACCGCTGCCGGAATTGGTGGTCTCGCTCTCTTGGGCTTCTCGGGCGTTCTTTTAAATCTACCGGATTCGACGCTTCCTCTCACACAGTTTTCACTCTCCGGCTATGGATTTGAAATCCTCGCTTTGTATGGATTCTTCAGTTTCGTGATGTTTGGAGCGGTGTATTTCATAGTGCCACGGGTGACTCGGCGCGAGTGGCTTTCCCGTCGTCTCATCAAAATTCATTTCCTGTTTTCCGTCTATGGGATCATCGCAATCGTTCTGTTTGCGATTTTGGGTGGTTTCGAACAGGGAATTGGCCAAGAGGATTGGAAACAGCCATGGCAGAGCGCTGCAGATCGTGCCTTTCCGTATGCCGTTGGAACGACTCTCGCTTGGTGCGTCATTTTGTTTGCTAACGTTTTCTTTTTTATTCACCTCGCGTTGATGTGGTTGCGTCTGGGTCGGCGCAGTTCCCACCCGACTCTCCTTGCGATTCATCACAGCACTGTTAGCCCACATGGCGAAGAGGGAGACATCGACAATGCCGGACCGGGTAGCATGCCTGCCCACTAATATGGAATTTCAGATTTCAGGTTTTAAATTTCAGCAAATTTCCTAATGAGCCTTCGCAATTTTATTCTCGGTCTATCCGCCAGCTTCGGCATCGCTTGGCTTGCGATGGTCGTCGTGCCATTTATCAAGATGCGCAATCTTGAGCCTATCCATCTCACAGAAGCCGTCGATGGAGCCACTGGAATCTTTTTCCCCAAGCGCACCGGGCGGATTGCTAACGGCGCTGAGGTTTATGCGCAAAACGGTTGTTATCTTTGCCACACGCAACTGGTTCGCCCGACCTATGCGGGTAATGATCTTTATCGCCCGGACTGGGGTGGCTTAAAATCTGATGGGGATCGTGGCGATACCCGCCGCGAAACCAATGCGTATGATTTCTACGGCGAGAAATATGCCCAAATCGGGGTGGTTCGCATGGGGCCGGATCTATCAAATCTTGGGCGTCGCGTGGAGTCGATCTATGCAGTCGGCAAAAACCCTAACGATTGGCTGTATGCCCACCTCTATAATCCACGGATGAGCCCGGAACGTTGGAAGTCCACTTGTCCCTCCTTTCGTTTCCTTTTTACCGAGCAAAAAATCAAAGGCAGCCGCTCGCTTGATGCTCTTCCCTTCGGTGGCGGTGAAGACTTCGAGCTGGTGCCTGACTCCGATGCAAAAGCTTTGGTCTCATATCTGATGTCCCTTAAAAAAGATCAACCTGTTCCTGTCGCACTTAACTTTTCTCCCGTGAAAAAAGTTAAGTGACCATTGAATTAAAAGTGATCCTACCTACTTTCATCCATGTCACACTCTAACCAAAAACCAGACCTTGAGGACTCGATCAATGTGACCGAGGCCCACGGGCGTGTGGTCCGCGAAGCCGCCGCTTGCGCCCGCGAAAATCGAATTGCAGACAATGGCATCGCGCCCGTCTCGATGTGGGCGCTCGTCGCTTGCGGAGTGGTTCTTCTAATCGCCGGAGGAATTCTCGGAAGTGGTGGTGAATTGTTTGGCTACACGGCGACTTTCCGTCCTGGCTACCTCCGCGCTCCTGCGCCGGGTGCTGCTGAAACGGGGCCGATGCCGAAGCCTGCGCTCGCGGCCTACGGGGCGAAAGGGGCGAAGATTTTCGCCGCGAAGTGCAGTGGCTGCCACGGCTCGGATGCCCGGGGTAATGGTTCGACCTATCCATCATTAGCGGGTTCGGCCTGGGTCAACGGCGAAACTGAGCGATTTGCGATGATCATCCTTAACGGCCTTCAAGGACCTGTGAGCGATGGTAAAACCTATGGCGTGATGCCGCCTCAGGGAATCGGAATGGCTCCCGAAGATATAGCGGGTATCATGACTTATATGCGTAATAACTTTGGCAATACCAAGGGAGATGTCATCACCGCCGAAATGGCAAAAGCGGCCATCGAAATTTCCGCTGCTCGTAAAAAAGCTGGAAACTCCGTCACCTCTGAAGAACTCACCGCAGATCACGTCAAGGCACTTCCTGGAGCAGTCCTTGACCCTACAATCCTGCTAGACCCGGTCACTCTCGCGCCTGCCAAGGCTCCCTGAGTATAAGCCTCTCTGTAGTTTCATTTCATTCCTATATTTTCCACCCTGATCCAATTATATAAAAAGCTGCATTCCCCGAAATACACCTTTTTCTAATGGACTAACTAACGCCGCAAGACGGAACCATGAGCTCTCACGACACCACACACGCCGGGCACGATGCCCACCATGACGAACACCATCACGACCCGGGGTTCATCTGGAAATATGTTTTTTCATCGGATCACAAGATGATCGGCATGCAGTACGGAATTACCGCGATGTGTTTCCTCGCGTTTGGATTTTATCTGATGATGGTGATGCGCTGGAGCATCGCTTATCCCCACCAGCCGCTTCCTGAATGGATGAGCTGGATTTTCACTGATGGCTGGAAAGCCCGCTGGTTGCAGGACGGCAAGGTGACGGGTGAAACTTATAATATGTTCGGCGCGATGCACGGAACGATCATGGTGTTCCTTGGGATTGTCCCGCTTGGTTTCGGTGCATTCGGCAACTATGTCACTCCACTTCAAATCGGCGCGGTCGATATGGCATTCCCGAGGCTGAACATGGCGAGTTACTGGGTCTATCTCATCGGTGGCCTCATCATGTGTTCCTCGTTTTTCATGGAATCAGGCGCGGCCAAATCCGGTTGGACGAACTACTCGCCCTTGGCAGGATTTGCTGATGGACAAGTGGTCAACCAGTTTCTAGCAGGCCAAACTCAATGGCTGCTCGGACTGGTTTGCCTGATCACCTCATCGCTTCTCGGCTCGGTGAATTTCATCACCACTATTATCAATCTCCGTGTGCGCGGCATGACATGGATGCGCATGCCGTTCTTTGTTTGGGCAATGCTTGTGACGGGGTTTTTGCTGCTTCTCGCCTTCCCGCCGCTTGAAGCTGCGGGGATCATGCAGTTGATGGACCGTGTGGGTCATTCCTCATTCTTTATGCCCACTGGATTGTTCACGAAAAGTGAAGGTCTAGCAGATTTGTCTGGCGGCGGTTCGCCATTGTTGTTCCAACATTTGTTTTGGTTCCTCGGGCATCCAGAAGTTTACGTCCTGCTGCTGCCTGCCTTTGCTTGCGTGGCGGAAATTATTCCCGTCAACACTCGCAAGCCGCTTTGGGGCTACAAGTCGATGGTCTATTCGGTGCTCGTGCTCGGCTTCCTTTCCTTCGTGGTGTGGGCTCACCACATGTATATGACCGGAATGGGTGCTGCAGTTTCCACTTTCTTCCAAACTACCACCGTTCTGATCTCGGTTCCATCCGTTGTAATCATAACCGCCATGCTGATCTCACTATGGGGCGGTTCAATCCGTTTCACTCCTCCAATGATGTGGGCTTGCGCTTTCATTCCGATGTTCGGGATCGGGGGTCTTACCGGACTTCCGTTAGCTTTCAATCTAGCCGACCTTCATTTACATGACACCTATTATGTGATTGGTCACTTCCACTATGTAGTGGCACCTGGGATTCTATTTGGTTTCTTCGCCGGAGTGCTCCACTGGTATCCAAAAGTTACGGGACGATTCATGAGCAAGACGCTCAATCATTTACACTTCTGGCCGAGCTTGATCTGTATGAACCTGATCTTCTTCCCGATGCTGGTGCAAGGCATGGCAGGTTTCCATCGCCGTTGGTATAACGGAGGAGATGCTTACCTTGCAAAGGCACAGGACAGTGTGAATATTTTTGGGAACAGCGTGGCGCATAACATCGATATGAACATCATGATGTCGATGGGCGCATGGACGATGGCCGCATTCCAAATCTTCTTCGTCATTAACCTGCTCACGTCATGGAAGTTCGGGAAAAAAGCTAACAGCGATAACCCATGGAATGCTACTACGCTTGAGTGGGCGACTCCAACGCCTCCGGGCCATGGCAATTTCCTCGTCGAACCCGTGACCTATCGTGGTCCTTACGAATACAGCCGTCCGGATTGCGATGAGGATTTCCTACCGCAATGGATCGCTCCGAAAAACGCGGCACCTGTCGAAAAGCCTGCGGATAAGCACTAATTTCTAATCAAGCCTTCCCGTTCTCAAATGGAAATTCCTTACATTGTCACTCCCCGAAAGGACACCGGCCTCTTCAACTCGAAGATCGCAATCTGGTTGTTCCTCGCATCCGAAGTTATGCTCTTCGGCGGTTTCTTCTCAGCCTATGTATTCCTTCGCCTCGGTGCAGACTATCCATGGCCCGAGCGCACGCTGCCGGTGCTTCCCGGTTTGATTAATACTTTCGTGCTGATCGGTTCCTCGGTGACAGTTGTTTTCGCATGGGCTTCCTTGAAAATGCGCCAGTGGCGGAAGTTTCAAATTTTCATGGGCATCACGGTATTCTGCGCCCTGATCTTTATGGTGCTTAAAGCCATTGAGTATAACGTGAAGTTCCATCACCAAGCGGTTCGCCTCAGTGATTATAGCATCATGGAAGGCCACTTGGGCTTTGAAATGGCTGGCGATAAGCCAGTGCTCGATCACAAGGGAAATAAGATCGAAGAAAATCTAATCTACGTAGAGACTTCGAAGCTTACTTTTAACACCGTGCGCTTCCACAAGCCGTGGGTGGAAGAATTTCTAACTGAGGCTGAACACAAGAATTCGAAGATCGTTCTTGCGGCAGACGTCACGGCAATCACCAAGGAAGGCCAGAAGGCACCAGAAATTGTTGCGAAAGCAGGCGAGGCATTATCCATCGAGTTTCTCAATCGTCTTCAAAAAATCCACCTCGCGGCACGCAGTCACAATGGTGCCTATCGCACGGCTGCCCTTCGTGGCGAATGGGTGAAAGCCCACGCCGCCAACCCTGGTAAACGGGACTGGCAGATCGCTTCCGGTGTGAACATCGATGTGAAGGCTCTCGCACCCAAACTGTTGGATGAGATTTCAACCGTTGCTTTCAAGGTTGATCCTCCGACATCCTTTGATTTCCACCCGCGCGATATTAAAGAGGCTGATGGTCAATCCACTCTTCGCGACGGCACTGTGGTAGATGGTAAGCTCGAAGCAAGTCCGATGGTTTTCCATCATGTCGATGCGATCGACTTCCAATATCTTGTCATGAAAGCTGTGGCGAAAGGGATTGATCCCGAGGTCGCTATTCAGAATTCATGGCTCATGAAGAACAGCCCCTTCGTCCAGCAGGCATGGAAATGGCATCTCGCGGAGATGGACAAACTCAAGAAAGAACTCGCAGTCCATCACCGTGAGCCGACCCATAAGGAGCTTTATCGCCTTGGCTGGAAAGACCTCGCCAGAATGGCAGAAGAAGAGGGTGGAGCTAAAATTTCTGGTGCAGATCAATTTAAAGAAGAATTCTTCGGCCCTAACTACGAAGCCCGTGGTGCTGAGACATTCCCCGAGTTTTCACTACCTCGTGAGCAAGTTGGATTTGCCGCCAAGTTCTCGCCCGCTTGGAACACCTACTATGCGATTTATTTCACGATCACCGGCTTGCACGGACTGCACGTCATCGGTGGTGCACTCGTTCTTTCCTACTATCTGTTTTTTGGAAAGAAGATGTATCTTACCAATCCCGAGTGGCTTGCTAACCGCGTTGAAATCGGCGGTCTATTTTGGCACTTTGTTGACTTGGTTTGGATCTTCGTTTTCCCGATCCTGTATTTGATGTAAGTCTTGGTAACAGTTCTCAATTCAAAATCATAAATTCCTAATCAAATGGCAGACTCCCCAGAAGAAATTAAAAAAGCCGTCCGCACTTACTTGATTGTAGGTGGCATCCTCTTTCTTGGCACAATCCTCACCGTTCTCGTTGCGACCTATCCACCATTCGATGTCGGCGCTCACGGTTTTGATAAATGGGACTGCATTCTCGGGCTTACCATTGCCACTATCAAAGCCACTCTCGTTGCCTCGATCTTCATGCACTTAAACCACGAGAAAAAAGCGATCTATTGGCTTTTTGGCTCGGGGATCTGCGCTGTCATCAGTCTTGCGGGCCTCACTGCCCTTGCCTTGGGCGATCCGATTTTCGATAAGTTCTTCTACTCAGGGCATTGATTTTCCCGTCCGCTGGCCGATCATCATCACATGTCACTTAAAAATTTCCACATCGTTTTCGTAAGTGTCAGCACTTTGCTGTGCGTGTTTCTTGCGTTGTGGTCGTTTTTGTTTTCATTTGAGTCATCACACATGATCACGGCTGTCGGAATTGTAGGAGCGATCGGTGCGGTGGTGATGCCCGTCTACGGAGTTTGCTTCTATCGTAAGGCCGCTCGCATTCACATTTGAAATGACATTTTTACCTCTCGCCATGAACATCATCCCTGCCATTTTTGCCTGCTCGACTTGCCGCATCACCATGATCGAGGGCGGTGGGGATGCTGCTGGGTGGTCGATTTTTTTCCTGTTAGCGGTCGTGCTTGCCATGTTGGGAGGCATTGGTTTTTTCATGTTCCGCCTCGCGCGTCGTGAAAAAGAGCATTTTGATCCCACTCTCTCCGACGATTACGTTGCTCCCGAGACCTCGCTTTGATTTCTAACTTCAATTCAATTTTCTTTCGTTTCCTATGAGTCCATCCAAGTTCCTCGGCATCCCAGAAAACTTCTCTGCACACGGCGGTCAGGTGGATCACATGATTGATGTGGTTCATTGGTTCATGATTGCTCTGTTCGTCGGTTGGACGATCTTCTTCTTCTATTGCATCTTTCGATTTTGGCATAAGAACAATCCGAAGGCATCCTATGAAGGAGTGAAAAGCCATCTCTCCAGCCATTTGGAAGTGGGCGTAATTATCGTGGAGGCTGTGCTGCTTCTCGGATTCGCTTTTCCTCTCTGGGCAGAGCGCGTGGATAGCTGGAAAGCGGTGCAAAACCTCAATCCGAACCGCGTGCGTGTCACCGGCTGGCAGTTCGGCTGGACCTATCACTATCCCGGTGCTGATGGGAAGTTTGGCCGTCACGATCCTAACTTGATCTCCGGCACCAATGACCTCGGTATCGATTACACCGATCCAAACGCTCTCGACGATTTCACCAGCCCCATCCTCAAGCTTCCCGTCGATCAACCCGCAGTGCTGAACATCGGCACCAAGGATGTGATTCATAACTACTGCATCGTCCCGATGCGTGTGCAACAAGATGCGATTCCCGGACGGGAAATCCCCATGTGGTTCACGCCGATCAAGACTCTCGAAACCTACGTCGTCTGCGCTCAGCTCTGCGGCGAAGGCCATGGTAACATGGTGGGCTCCATGGAAATTATTCCTAAAGCCGAGTATGACACTTGGTTCAAGAGTCAGACAGAGGGTGCCTTGAAATTGAATCAAAGCAAAGCTGCTGCGCATACTCCCCAAGCCTCTAACTAGGGATGACGTTTACCGATATCGATCATGAGGATTTTCGCAATCTCCTGATCGAAATTGGCAAGACGCATATCCCGTTCGGTAAATTCGGGATCAAGGCATACCCTCCCGCGGGTGTGCCTATCATCGACCTTCCAGCCGAATACCTTAGCTGGTTTAAAGAGCACGGTTTTCCAAAAGGGCGACTGGGTGAGTTGATGGCGCAGGTGGAGGCAATCTGAGGCGGCCCCGAAAATCCGACCACTCAATGGCTAAACTAAGCTATGGTGGAGAGATGCAGCGGATTGATAGGAGATCATGGATGTTGGTTCAAGGGTGAAGTAGCGAGGGACTCGAATTTGGGCTGATGGAGCGTAGGG
>JANYEC010000111.1 GCA_025363295.1 Akkermansiaceae bacterium | reverse complement strand
TCGAACTTGGATTTTGTGTCGTAACCAAATCATAAGCCTCGAATTTCGGGCATGGGAGTCTTTTCGGGCTTCCATGCCCACTTTTTTCCGCTGCTAACACATTGTCCCACAAGGACTCACGAAGTCTGGGACAGGCTCTATCTAGGCTTTGAATTTCGAATTGGCGGCGGGAGACTTTTTTGGCATTTTGGTAAAGAAGAGTTAGGATGACTGAATTCTAGGAGGTAGGCGAGACGCCTACCTTCCTTTTCTTTTGGTCATTGGCAGGCTTCACAGCTGGTGCCGTTTTGCATGGCTTCGAGAGAGCAGCGGTTCGTTTCGTTAGGATGCTGCGGATCTTCCTTAGGTTTGCAAACGGGGTGTTAGCCGCGATCTTTAAATTTAATGTTTTGCTTTGAGGAGATTAGAGCTTCCTGATTTGTTTTCACTGATCGTGCCTCTTGAACGGGATTTCTGGCGGCCGAATGCAAAAAGTGGGGGTGGGGCGGTGTCCACTCGGACCGCACGCTCCACCCCCGGTTTCCCTCTCCTGTCTGGAGATCTGTTATTTACGCATCCAGCCTGAGGGCGGCTTTTTGAGCGGCGCTTTTTGCTTCGGTCTTCGTGTTGCTGGCGCCGTCGTCTGCGGTGAGGCGCATGCCGACGGGTTTTGAAACGCCGAATTCTTCCATGGTTACGCCATACATCACATCGGCGCGGGCCATGGTGCGCTTGGAGTGGGTGACGATGATGAACTGGCTGTTATCAATGAAACGGTCTAGCACTTTTACGAAGCGATTAATGTTAGACTCGTCGAGTGGGGCATCGAGTTCATCGAGCACGCAGAAGGGGCTGGGCTTGATCATGTAAATCGAAAACAGCAGGGCCACGGCGGTCATCGAACGCTCACCACCGGATAGAAGTGTGATGGACTGGAGCTTTTTACCCGGTGGCTTGGCAATGACTTCAATGCCAGATTCGAGCGGATCACTCTCGTCTAACAGCGTAAGATCCGCCTCGCCTTTTTCACCGAAGAGCTCCTTGAACATCTCGCGGAAATTGATGCGGACTTGGGCGAAGGTTTCGGAGAAGAGCCGCTGGGTCTCGGTGTTGATGCGTTCGATCACTTCGAGCAGCTCGGCCTTGGAGTTGACGAGGTCGTCGTGCTGGTTCTTGAGGAACGTATAGCGTTCTTCGAGTTCATCGTATTCTTCGATGGCGTCGAGGTTCACTGGGCCCATCGCATCTAGGCGGCGCTTGATATCGGCGACGATAGATTCGACGAATTCCCAATCCGGCTCGCCCGTCATTTCACCGGGAATTTCGATAGCGTCTTCGCTCGTGCCATCGACGACGACGGTGAGCATTTCCTCATCAGAATTTTCGTCGGACTCATCGCCGCTCACGAACGACTGGCGACCGCCGCCGCCCCGGAGAGCTTTTTGCGAGGCGATGGAGGAGAGCAGAGCGTGGGCGTCTGGCTCGAATTTGGATAGATCGACTTGATGGCGCTCTTGGATCGTGGTGGTGAGACTTTCTAACCGCAGTTCGAGTTTTGTGGCATTGATTTCCTCGCGGCCTTTTTGCTCGTTCACCTTCGAGTGGTCACGGCGGACGGCGGCGAGCAGAGTTTCTGCGTGCTCGATTTTTTCGATTAGAGCCGTGCGGCCTTCTGCTCGAGTGTTGATTTCTACCTGTAGGTCTTCGACTTCGCAACGGTGGGTTTCACACTCTTCGGATAGACGCGCGTTCTCGGCATGAGTGGCCTCGATGCGTTGATCGAATGAGGAAATTTCCGTTTCACGCCGGATTGCAATTTCACGAAGTTCTGATAGGCGGGCCTCCATCGGCTTCTGCTGCTCCTCGGCAGATTGTTTGGCGCGTCGCTCGACGGCGAGTTCGGTGCGAAGTTCGTTGAGGGCTTCAGTGATATCCTGCTCGCGGCGGACGACGGCTTCGGCCTCGGATTGGAGGCGGCGGCTTTCGTTTTCGAGTGCCTCGAGTCGCTCGCGGGCGGAGGCGAGTTCGCTTTCCATTTGCTCACGGCCTTCGGCGGCAGCGCGGTCCCGGTTATCGAGTGCGCTGCTCTCCCATTTGACGTTTTCGAGCTTGGTGTCGAAGTTCTCCACTTCGCGCGAAGCCAGACTGAGTTGACCTTGAAGGGTGGATAGATCGACTTTTTGACGTTGAAGGCGTTCGCGGGAAATTTCGACTTCCTCTCGGAGTTGTTCGAGACGGGATTCTAAGTCAATCACGCGTTGGCGGGCGGCTTCGTCTGCTAGAGTGAGCGTTCCGACTTCGGTCGCTAGGGAGCGGACTTCGTTTTGAAGTTCGAGCACGGAGGTTGTTCCTTCCGCGCCGGTGCCACCACGTAGCATGCCTTCACCACTGAGGATCACACCTGCTAGAGTAACGAACGTGGTGAAGGGATGGGCCGCGCGAAGGCGTAAGGCTGTGGCGAGATTTGGGACGATGAGAACTTTTTCAAGCAGGCGCTCGATGACAGCGGAAATACGTTTATCCGACTTCACGCGGTCGAGCGCCCATGCCGTCGCGCCCTCGGGAAGGGCTTCCATTTGAGTCCCAGCGGAATGAGGGATGAACGACTCAGGCAGCACAGCGGCGATGCCTAACTGTTTTTCCGTGAGTCGAGTGATAATCGCCTCGGCGGCTGCCTGGTCCTGGACGAGAACCGCTTGGAGGTGGTTGCCGAGCACGGCTTCCACGGCGCGTGCGCAGGTGTTGTCCGCCTCGATGAATGAAGCGAGAACGCCGTGGATGCCGGGCTTGAAAGTATCGGGTTGGCCGAGGCCTTGGAGGACGCTTTGAGTGCCCTTTTCGAACCCTTCACCACTCTCGACCAGTTGTCGCACGGCGTCATAGCGAGCGGAGCGTTGGGCGAGAATTTTGTTGGATTCCACCGCTGCGGAACGGGCGGCATCGAGATCGCCGCGAGTGTGCTGATAGGCCCGCTCGGCACCTTGGAAGGCTTCTTCGAGTTCTCCTAACATGGAGCCGGTCGCTTCCACTTCGCCAGCGATGCGCGCTTGTTCGGCACGGAACTCTTCGAGTTCGAGGCTGAGGCGTTGTTGCTCATCTGCAAGCTGCCGGCCACGCTCGCGGTTGCCTTCGAGTTGGGCTACGGCACTTTCGATTTTTGCCTGCATGGAGGCAATTATCGTTTGCGTGCGGTTCGCTTCGCCACGGGTTTCGCGGAGGGCGGCTTCGATACGTTCGCGTTCTTCGCGGGTACCCTTGGTGCGGGTTTCCTGTTCGGCGAGTTGGATTTCCTTCTCGGAAATGATACGGCTCAATTGATCGAGCGATTCGTTAGCAGCAATGAAATCGAACTCTTGCTGAGCGAGTTTCTCCCGGGTGGCGACGATTTCCTCGTGGTTCTGGCGGATGCGGGATTCGAGTTCGGCCTTCCGTTCCTCGTTGAAGGCCATGCGACCGGCGGCCGAGTTGAGAGAGTTGCGGTGCTCGTTGAGGCGTTGGCGGAGTTCGGCCAGTTCGCCTTCGAAAATCCGTGCGGCATTGCGGGCTTCTGCCACGGCTTCTTCCTTCGCAGGAAGTTGCGTTCCCAGCTCGGTGTCGCGGACTTCGAGCCCACGGATAGAAACTGTTAGTTCGTCGCGCTCCGCCGTAAGCTCAACAAATTTTTTGTGGCCGAGGTGTGTATCGAGCACGCGAGTGTCCGCAGCGAGCGCCTGATAGCGCCTTGCTTTGGCGACTTGGCGCTTGAGGGAATTCATCCGGCGCTCTTGTTCCGCGAGCACGTCGGACACGCGGAGCAGATTCGCTTCGGTGAAATCGAGTTTCCTGAGAGCTTCTTTTTTTTCTTTTTTGAACTTCGTAATGCCTGCGGCTTCTTCAAACACCGCGCGGCGCTCTTCGGGCTTAGAGGAGAGAATTTGGTCGATCTGGCCCTGCGCCATGATCGAGTAAGCCGTACGACCAATTCCGGTGTCCATCAACAGGTCGTGGATGTCCTTGAGGCGGCAGAGCGTGCCGTTGATCCGATACTCCGAACGGCCGTCGCGGAAAACCCGGCGGGTGAGTGCGACTTCGTTGAAATCCACTTTGAGCGGCCCTTCACAATCTGCCATCGTGAGCGTGACTTCCGCCATGCCGAGGGGTTTGCGCTTTTCCGTGCCGTTGAAAATGACATCCGCCATTTCGCCGCCGCGCAGGGCTTTGGCAGAAGTTTCGCCGAGCACCCAGCGGATTGCATCGACAACGTTAGACTTCCCACAGCCATTCGGTCCGACGATGCCGGTCACGCCTTTTGCAAATTCGAATAAGGTTTTATCGGCAAATGACTTGAAGCCGTGGATTTCGAGAGTTTTGAGATACATGCAGACAGGATGTTGGTTGAGGGTTACGCCCGAGAGGGAACCGAGGCAGCTGAAGAATACGCTTCCTGCAGGAAGGAAGCAACTCATCAAGCGCTGAACACGCTGCATGTGGTGTTGGTTTCTTAAATTAGATACAAGATGCTGTGATTTGTGAAATCTTAGGTTTCCAAATCATTTTGTAGATGTGGGAAATTTTCGCTCGCGACCGCCGTTGATTTGGCAATTTGAAGGACGCTATTTCTTGTCCTTCGCTCGTTGGAAACGCGACCGCCTGGCAGACTCATCAGGCTGTGTCTGTGGGGGTGCTTCGGTTTCATGCGCCGGTGATGTGAGCACTGGTTCCTCGATCACACGCTTGGGCTTGATCGGCTTCACTCGTGGTGGCTTGGGGGATCGGTTAGGAAGTGCCCACTGGGGCAACTTCCATCCGGTCCTCGTCAGCAAGGCATCTGCTAGAACGAGCAGCATCAGTGCGATTCCTAGCGGAAGCCGCAATGAGGTTTCTGCGATGAACGGAGGGCGCAACCAGGCTTTCGAAAGGTCCAACAGCTCGCGGCCCTTGGTCTGAGTGGATACCATGCGCAGCTCGGTAAGGCGATCGGGCTCGAACGCCCATTCCGCCGATGAGCCCACGCTGATAGGCCCAAAAGGTAACGCGTTTTCACCGACTTGCACTGCCCCGCGGACGATGCTGCCTTCATCGAGATCACGGGTGAGCGAAAAGTGTCCGGGCGAGATCCTGCGCCACGCGAGATCCCATGCGGGCCCGCCGGTGTCACTCTGAAGCCGGATTTTCGGCGGAGCAGCGGACAATTTTTGCGCCCATGTAGAGGTGTCATAAAGAAGATCTAACGTGAGCCTCGTGCCGTCTAGGCGATGGCGCAGCGCGATGCCTGGAGGAGTGTCCTGGCCCATCAGAAAACGCCCCATCGTTTGCAGAAAATCCCCGTAACCCGGCCACGTTCTGAGCGATTCAGAAAACTCACCCCCTAGCGGAAATGACACTGCGGCACTGCGCCCCAGACCGCGCCGGGCATGGGCGACTAACGGAGCGAGGTATTCGTCTGTGGAAACCAAGGAAACGGTCGCGTCCTCACGGGCGTAAGATAGATTGTAGCCATCGACCTGTTTGAACCAATCCATCGGCTTCGGTGAAATTTCAGACCAACGCCCGGTAGCTTGTGCGCCGATCGGCTCCTTAATGAAGGCGGAGCGGGCGATGGTAACCGTTTCCTGAGCGAAGATCTTGGGAATGTCCATCGGTTCGTTAGAGAAAAAGTTCCGCCCATTTCCCAGCTTGGCGATGTCTTGTAATAGGGCAGAATCCACGTCCTTGTCGGTGCCCAGTCCGATCACGGAGATCGTCGCGCCCTCTGCAGTCATCGTCTTGATCAGATTCTTATAATCGCCTGGCTCTTCAGAATCCTGAGCATCCGAAAACAAAATGACGTGGCGGGTGCCTGCTTGTGATTTTTTCAGCTCATCCCACGCGGCCTTGAGTCCGTTATAGACATAGATCCCTCCTCCGGCAGATGTGATTTTGAGCGCACGGGCACACAGCTTTGCCTTGTCATTCCCGATGCGGGTGAGCGGTATCGTTTTCGTTGCTTCGCTATCCACGGCGAAGACTGCGATTTGATCCATCGGTCCTAGCAGATCAATAGCATTCGCCGCGCCCGAATCCGCTAGATCGATTTTGGTTTTTCCTCCACCTATACCGACACTCATGGACCCTGAACGATCGATCACGATGGCCAGTGCCACTGCGAGTTTGCGATGTTCGGATTTTAACTCCATCGACACCGGCAGCAGCGCATCAATGGGCGATTGGAAATAGCCGCCCGAGCCGAATGAATGCTCACCACCCGCCATTAGCAAGCCACCTCCTTGTTCGCGGACGAAGAAATCCAGCGATTTCATGAAATCGTTAGGTATCTCGTGAGCTGGCACGTTGTTGAGGATCACCGCCCGGGCACCTGCCAGCAGGCCGGGTTTCAATTGGGAAAGATCAGTCACGGTTTCTACCGTGAAATCTAACGATTCTAATGCTTTGGCAAGCGGGTCATTCTGATAGTGCGTCGCAAGGATTAGCCTTGGCCCTCCAGCAATCTCGATCCAGCGCGTGGCCTGGTTATTTCCTGGATGGGCATCATTCTGCGGGCGGATCTCCGCTTGATACTCGAAACCGCCCGCGCGCGGAATGCGATCGGTGAACTCAACGGTCGCCAGCCCATTGACCAGTGTGACGCTCGATTCAATGAGCGTCTGGCCGTTCCTTCGCAGGATGAGAGGAAACGTCGCATCCGACGAGCCCCGGACCGTTAGAGAAATGAGAAAAGGTTCACCGATCTGCACCCGCTCAGGAAACGCAATGCGTGAAATTCGATAGTCACTGTCCTTTTCTTCACGGATCAGCCGGTAATCCAGAGGAATACCCCGCGCCTGCATTTGCGAGGCGGCTTCCTGCAGTGGTTCAGTTGAAAATCCGTCCGTGAAGAGCAGCACTCGCGACGGTCGCTTTTCATCCGATTGTGCGGCGATCGATTGAAGCGCAAGCCCAGTGCGCGTCAGTCCGCGGGCACCGGTGAATGATGATCCATCCGCACCCAATTCCACGACCTCGCTGGCGTAATTGATATAATGAATGGTATCGTGGCGGCTGGGTTTTGATGATTCTAGCAGTCTTTTCCATTCAGGGAGTCCCTTGTCGATCAAATCCTCCGTGGACTCCGAGCGATCCAAGAGGACATAGAGATCGAGAGAATTCTGCTGATGTTGGATCGTAGGCTCGGTCAGCGTGATGACTGCTAGAATAATAATCAATACCCGCAGCGGCGATTGCAAACGTAACCCGCGCCAAAACCATCCCAACAGCGCGAAAGCAGGGATGAGTAGGAAATATTCTGGAGTGGAGAAGTTCATGGTTGATAGATCCTATAAGTTAAATAGGTCAGATGTGAAGTTCCCGAGGTGTGCTGAATTTCCAAGAAACAAGCAGGGCCACAAGCAGCACGAGAATCCAAACACGCCAGAGCGGATCGGGTTTAGTATGGCGCTCTATGGTTGATTTGTTAGATAACGCCTGTTTATCGGATTTGCCGCAGGCGCTGAAATCGGCCTCGCGGGTGTCCGCAAAGAAAACGGCGGCGTCGAGTAAGTGAGTGTCGTTTTGTTGGACCGTGAGAAATCCGGGAACAAGAGGCACGTTGTTTGATGAATAATTCCATGGAATGGATTTCCCGGCAAGGTCGGTGAAGGTGGTCTTGACCGGAATACCCGGAGCGGCATCGATCTTGAACGGTTGACCGGTTTCAAGATTTTCGGCTGCGGGAGATACTTTCGCAGCGCGGATAGATTCTGCGAAACGATGAAGAAGCACGATGAACGCGGGCTGTGAAGCCGCATTCGAGAGGCGCAGGTCAAAATTGAAACAGAGCTGCTGATTTCCCATAGTTTCGCGGAGGAAAATTAGAGGACGCTTTTCTTGCCAGAGAAGAACGGTGTCGGCGGGTGCGGGGTCGAGCATGATCGTTTCCCGAACGAGCAAGGACTGCCAGTTGAGGCCGTCCATGAGTGGGTTCGCCGCCGCTACGACTCCACCCTTGAGATAGGCTCCGGTGCGGGTGCTGTCTTCCATGAAAACAATAGAATGGCCTGCCGTTAGGACGGGGTCGAGCGGGTCGTAGGAGGAAATTGATAGATCTGCAGTGGCTTTGTCTTGGGTTGGCACAGCGGCATCAAGTGAACGAAGAAGTTTTCCGGTGAGATCGGCGAAGGCAGGGGAGGTAGCCGTGAAAAGTGCGAGGGCCTTGGGCGCGGGAGCAACAATGGGTAGGGTGTCATCGAGGGGAAACCGATCACTCGTTAGGCAAATGCGGACGCTTTTTTCATCTATCGGGAAAGCAGATTGCAGGGTGATGAGCGATCCGGCGGCCAGATGGATCGGGCGAGGAGCGGTGCTGCCGCTGGACGTCACCACCGACCAGTTACGATCGACATCGGATATGCTGTAATTTCTAACTAACGCTCGCCAAACCAGTGCTCCTTCCTCGGTGGCAAAGGTGACCCCGGTGAAACCAACATTTTCGATAGGCTCTCCAATGGCGATAAGTTTTGCGTCGAAGGGCAACAGGTCAGTCGGGGTATCGGTTAGGTAAATGACGGTTCCCTCACGGGAAACTAATGATCGGGCAAGTCGAAGCGCCTGGGATGGATCCGTCAGTCCGTCCAGTGGCTGCCATTTTTCCATCACGGCTTTCAATTCCGCCACGGATGAACCTGCAAAAAGTCTGGGTCGCCCGGGCGCGGATTCCATGAGAGTCAGCTCCAAGGTGGAGGCTGAACCTTGAAAAGTGGGGAGTTCCTCCGCGAGACGTAAGATCGCTTCCTTCTTAAAAACGCCCATGGATGCAGAAGAATCCAGCACCACCGCGATACGCTGCACACTTCCTGCCCTCTGAATTCGAGGCTCTGATAGAAACCATGTGAGTAACAGCACTGCTAGCAATTGCATCCACAGTGGCACGGACGAAATGATTCGGTCCAGTCGCCTCCCGCTCGCCGCGTCTCTGTGCGTGCGCTCTAGAAGAAACAAGGTAGAGATCGGCAGTTCGGTCGCTTTCCGCTGGAGAAAATGGATCGCCAGCACAGCGGGAATGCCTAGCAGTGCGAGGAGGCCGTAGGGATTTGCGAGGCTAAACACGAGGTGCGTGGAGGATGCTAGATTATCGGCTCGGCTCTAACGCCCCGGCTGGCACTGCCTCTCGAAACAAGGCGGTGGCGAGATCCTCGTGAGCGGAGATGCGGGCGAAGGCGGCCTGATGGCGACGGGTGTGTTGTTTCCAAAGCGAGAAATGGTTAGTGTAGGCATCCAGATAGCGTCTCAACGTCGCCGGTTCGATACGATGCGGATGCCGCGACTTCCGCTCGGCATCAATGAACTCGTAATTTCCGGACCATCCGGGATCTGCTTCGGATTCGAGAAACGGTGAGAAAATGACGATGCTGCCCTGGCGTTGCCCAAGCAGGTGCATGATCGGCTCTGGATCTCCGGGGAAAAGGAGGTCTGATAGAAAGACTCGGATTGCATTCGCCCGCAGCGGCAGCCTGGTTAGATCCGGCTTGATGGCCGCGTCCGAAGGGGGAAGGGCGCGGGCGACGTTCATCCAGTGGTGCGTGAGTAAACTACCGCGATCGAGAGTAATACTCACATCGCCCCGCACCACATGCAGGGAGAGTGATGCTCCGGCGGCATTGCAGCTTTCCGCAATCAGATAGAAAATTTCAGCCGTTCGCGCCGCCTTAGCAGGATCGAAAAACATCGATTCCGAAGCATCGAGAATCAGGTCCACAACCGGCCGCACCTCCTCGCGAAAGAGCTTCATCGTATAATTTCCTGTCCGTGCGTATGCCTGCCAATTGATATGTCTGGGATCATCACCAGGGGAATAGGCGCGGTGGTCCTGGAAATCCATTGATGACCCGGTCCCGCCACCGGTGAACTCACCTGCTTGACCTCTCCACACGCGTGAACGCAGAGGCAGTCGCAAGCGTCCTGCAACAGACATTGCGCGCCCATGACATGACTTGAGGGTTTCGAGATCCATTAGAGTTTTGATTGACCTAACGATGCGCCGCGTTCCTCCTCCGCCTGAAGGATCATTTCGCGATTTCCCTTCATGAGGGAGATTGCCTTGATGAATAGAATGGTGACGAAAATCAGATTCATCGAAATCGCCGCTATCAGAAGCGCGTCGCGATCAAAGCGGCCCATACCAACCATGCTCATTAGGACGGTTGGATTCCACACAAAGAGCCACAGGAAATCACGATTCGACATTGCTTCCGTTAGAGCAGAAAGGATGCCTGTGAGGATACCCGACCCAATCATCAAAAGCAGGTAATTGGCGACCCGCTGGCCATCCCCCCGGAAAAAGAATGCTTGGATGACGGCCGGAAAAAGCAATGCGCCCAAGTAGGCGAGGATGACGGCATAGAATTCATTGGATGCCGATAAGCTAGGCTTGATTAAACAAGCTGTGATGCCAATGGCCGCAATGAGAACTGTAAAAATAATTCCCGAAGCCAATCCTGGATAGAGGAAGTTACCTATTGCTTTTCCCACAGCCCCGCGTTTTACAAATGGCTGGCAAACCGTGGGAACTAACAACGCAGACTCCGTGAGGGCGATCAGGATTGCCGGGGTGGCAATCAGGCAGATCAGTAAGAGCGAAAGAGTTCTATCAATGGTGGAAAAATAGATCGCAGCGAGCATACCAAGCATCCCCGTGAGTGCGACGATTCGCCGGAATGATGAGTGATTTTCGGCAGCCGGGGCAATCAGAGACGCTCCGAGTGATAGGGCTGACCCACCAAGGTAAGCGATGGCGAGTATGTAAATCCCTACAGCGATTAGAGACTGCGGTGAATCGAGCGAGCACGTATCAATGAGCTGCCGCCCACCGCCGTCAAACATCATAGAAATTAAACCTATAAAAAGCAAGGGGGTGCCGAACAGCGGAATGATGGCACGTATGACCGCGGATGAACTTCCTGATAGGCCGACGGTGATGGCGGTCAGTGCCATGGACGTGATGAATAACAATGCTAGGAAAACGATCTCCCCCACCAAATTCATACCGCCGAAGAAGTAGCGGAGAATGAGATAGGGAATGATAGTTGATAGAATCAAGGCGGATTGACTGATGAGAGCGACCCATTTTCCAAAGACGATGCGCCAAGCGCTGAGGCGAGTGAGCACCATCATGTCGATCGTGTTCCCTTTGATTTCTGAAGATAAAGCAGCGACTCCGCGAATGGGTTGGACGACGAGCACAGCGATCGAAAAAAACGTGAAAATCATGCCCGAGATCACCGAGCCAGCTCGATCTGAAGAAGAGGTGGCACTCGCCGATAGAAGCATGATCCCCAGAAAAACCTGCAAGGTGAGGAAAACAACAATGAAGGTTTTTGCCCGTAGTCCTTGGCGTAGTTCCTTCACGAGCATTGGAGAAATGCGATCAGGAAAATCCGTTAGGTGGGAGAGGGTCATTGGAAGAAGTGGATGGTTGAAAGTTGATGGTTGATCGTGAAGAGGAAGAGTGGATTTCGGTCTTTGTCTTTCCATCAACTATCAACCTTCCACCATCAACTTCTCCTCCGGCAGTGGCGGAGGAGTGATTGCATCTTGACCGGCATCGAGGCGACCGAGAATATCAATGAAAGCATCTTCTAAGTTGCGTTGCTCGCGGTGGAACTCGGTGATGCGCAGGCCATCCTTGACCATTCGGGCCAGCACATCAGCGGCTTTCATGGGGTCTTGAGTGTCGATGCGGATGCGACCGCCGGTTTTCCGGGCTTCAAGAAATTCGACGTTCGGCTGGAGGATACACCAGTCTGAAACGGATTCCGGTTTACCATCCACTTGCACATCGTAAAGCACGCCGCCCATGGTGTCTGAACTGCGGCGTAGCGTCTCGGCATCGCCATGGTGGACGATGCGGCCATTATTGATGAAGAGCAGCGAATCACACATTTCACCCAGTTCTGATAGAATATGAGACGAGATGAAAATGGTTTTTCCTTCCTTCGCTAGGACGCGGATGAGGTGTTTTAATTCCACTCGGGCTTTGGGATCGAGACCAGCGGCAGGCTCGTCCATGATCAGGACTTGCGGATCGTGGAGAAGCGCGCGACCGAGGCCAAGGCGCTGAGTCATTCCTTTGGATAGCTTGTTAGAAAATCTTTCTGCCAGAGGAATGAGATCGGTGAATTCCATCACCTCCTGAATGCGATCGCGGCGCTCCTTGCCTTTGTAACCAAGGGCGCGGGCGTAGAAATCCAGATACTCTAACACAGTCATGTGCTCGTAATTCCCAAAATGATCCGGCATCCATCCGATGAGTCGCCTTACCTCCGCAGGGTGGTGGACCACATTGATTCCGCAAACTTCCGCGCTGCCGAGCGTGGGATAATCTAGGGTGGCGAGAATCCGCATTGTGGTGGTTTTTCCCGCGCCGTTTGCCCCGACGAAGCCGCAGACGGAGCCGTGCGGAATCTCGAAGGTCACTCCATTGACAGCTTGGAGATTGCCAAAGTAGCGATAGAGGTTGTTGATCTTGAGGGCGGACATCGGGCAATTGGAAATGGGTGATTTCAGATTTGAAATTTTAAGGAGCGGCCACGGGGCCAGTGATCACCGTGCGGGTTTCCTTCCAGCGAATTCCGGGATTGGTGGGAATCCCGGGCGCTTGATTGGTGAAGGCAATGTAATACCCATTACGTTTCATGGTACGTTCTAACATTCTTTTGTAGCGATCCGTAAAGGCCCCAGCTTCTTGTTGTAGCACTGGCAGGACCATCGATAAATCGACGGGTGTGAGCTTAAAACGTTTTCCGGTAGCGATGCTATCGGCGCGATACCATTGGCTGTCGTTATTGCAATAATAGAGTGTTTCAATCGGAAATTCAAAAGTAGAGAGAAACGTGTGTGAGACTTCAGTTTGCTCGATTCGGCCTCGGGTAGAAACCAAGGCTGATAGAAGGTGCCCATGTTCCGAACGGCTTTGAAACCAATCGCCTGAAGCCTCTATTTTTCCGTCATTAGGCTGTAGATTGAAAGTGGTTTGAGTATTTCCACTGTTCGTGTAACGCGCCCATCGGCTGGATGCGATGGGCACCGGAGTGAAGACGCAAGGATCGCTCATGGAGAAGCGTGAACCTGTTAGGACCCCCGTCCGGCAGAATTGTTCCTGATGGACATAGGCAGCGTTCTGATCGCCATCCGGTCGCACTTCCATCAGCACGCGCCGCATTCCGGAGCCACCGAAGCCGTCTTGGGCGATAATGAGGCTGATGAGAATTAAGCTAGCCACTGAGGAGATCAGCGGAGTGGTGATGAAAAGTTTGTGGCGTTGCCCGGATTTCGCAAAAACAAAGAGGTTCACCGGTCCGACGACGATTGCGAAAAGAATGAGAACCGCGATGAACAGGCCGTAACGGAATGTCTGGGCGCCGAAATGGGATTGCAAAGGCCATGTTCCAGCAAAGTCTGACGAGATGGATTTGCAGCGTGCGCTGTTTGGATTTTGGGCGTTGACGACTTCCAGAGTTTCCTTCGCGTCAAGCCTCAGATCGGAGGCGATGGTTTTGAACGCCACACTTCCAAAGCTGCTATCGTCCGGTATTCCGATTTCTTTCGCATTCACCGTGCCGGTGGTGAAGATCACTAACTGGCCACCCAAGCGCAGCCAAGAAATGATAGCATTCCGCCCGCTTGCGGGTGTATTCGCCCAATCTGTATCGGTCATGATGACGCTGTCGTAACCTGAGAACGCCAACCAGCTATCAGGCAGTTGTTTCGGGTCGAATTTCGCCGCGAACTCACTGCGTCCGCTAGAGGATGAGCTACCCATTGCCGCATCGAGAGCGGAAGCATTGGGCGTGAAGAGTGACTCGCTCAATAGAACCGAGGAATGCGAGTTGTCAGATACCGCTGCGAGGTTGTTAGTTGCATCTCCTAATGACCCGCTCAAGTGAGTGACGATATTTCCTCCAGAAGAAGAGGTTCCTGTGCTGGGTGAGAGTGGCACGAGAATGTCTTGAGTAAGTGTCTTACCGGCCAGAGCGCTGAATCTAAATGTCGAAGCCGTGCGATTTTCACGCGAATAGTTGGTGGCGCAATCGAACGAAAGCTGGATCGATGCAGGAGTCCGAAGATTGTTAGCCACCTTGACCCTCACGGGCAGGTATCCACCGGGAGAGGGTTTTGAAAATAGCGCCACGACTTCCACGTGGGTATCCGTTTTTGCATCATAGACTTCGCGAATGATCGTCTCCTGAGCAGATAGATCACTCGCTAGCAGAAATAGTAATAAAAGTTGACGCATGAGGACAGTTCGTTGCTTAGATTTTCGCGCTCAGGACTCGTGGCGTCGCTGCTGCCTGAAATGGTAATTCCTCTAACAACGCACGGACAAGATCGTTGGTAGTATGACCTTCGACCCGGGCGTTGTAATCGAGCACGATCCGGTGGCGCAGTACGGCGGGAGCGATGGCTTTGACATCCTCGAAACTCGCATGTGTCCTTTCCTGCATGAGTGCGCGGGCCTTGGCTCCCGAGGCCAGCGCAAGCGCCGTGCGCGGGCCTTGGCTCCCGAGGCCAGCGCAAGCGCCGCACGCGGGCTGGCACCATACCGGATTCCACGCGAGGCGGCAGATTGGCCCGGGTGGCTGGCATCGACAAGACGGGCGATGTAGTTTGCCACGACATCGGGCAGATAGATTCTCCTAACCAGTTCTAGCAGGGAGTTGAGAGTTTCGGCGCTCATCACTGGATCGACTTGTGGCTCAGTCCCGAGTTCACGATGAGAAACGATTCGTTGAAGGGTGGCTACGTCGTTGCGAGTGACTTCCAGCTTGAATAGAAATCGGTCGAGCTGGGCTTCGGGAAGGGGATAGGTGCCTTCGAGTTCAATTGGGTTTTGTGTGGCGAGCACAAAAAACGGCAGGGGTAGGTCATGAGTCTTTCCTAGAACCGTGACTCGGCGTTCTTGCATCGCCTCTAACAAAGCCGACTGCGTTTTCGGCGATGCCCGGTTGATTTCGTCGGCTAACACAATGTTCGTAAAAATGGGGCCTGGCTGGAATACAAACTCGCGTCGTCCGTCCACTTCTTGAAGCACTGGATTTCCCGTGATGTCGCCTGGTAGAAGATCCGGTGTGAACTGCACGCGCTTGGTGCCCAGCTTGAGCAATTTCGAGAGGCCCTTCACCAGCTCGGTCTTTCCTAAGCCTGGCAGACCCTCTAGCAAAATATGCCCTCGTGCGAGGACTCCGGTGATCACCAGGTCGATGAGTTCTTCTTGGCCGAAGAGAACTTGATTCAGTCCGCTAGAAAGTGAGCGAAGGTGTTTGGCGGCATCGGCGACTTCCGTTTCGGTGGCGTTTTCCATGGATGAGTGTGAATTCTCTGGAAGTTAGCAGGCATGTTGGATTTGGGAATGACGAAGGTGTGAATTTTGTGTAAAGGGCGAATACCCCAGTAGTTTGTCTGTTTTCAGCCGAATGCGAGGATCGCTGATTGTCTTTGGGAAAACCGGACGCTTTGTTGATTCTCGCAAGCCATGGTATTGGAGCCTCTATGCTGCGACGTATTAGCATTTGTCATTTGCGAAATGAATGCAACGCGATGTGTTGGGGAGCATAAGAGCCCGCGTTTGTGATTTCCGGCGCCCCCAGCCGGAAATGGGCTGGGACTGCTCTGGAGCTTAGGTTTTCGAGGTAAAGTATCGCACGTCCGGTCTTCAGCAAGTCCTCGGCGAGGGCGCCGAGGACGACACGCGAAGGCGCGTGTGCTCCCCTTTTGTTATGACTAACAAGAAATGGAATTCACAGCACCTAATAGGCGGCAAACTATTTTTGCTCCCAGCCTTTTTCGTCGATCAGTTTTTTAAGTCCTGCTTCAGCCGGATAGGCCGGAGTGACTAACTGATGTTTGCTCAGATAATGAACGGCATTGTAGAGACTCAGCACTTCAGCTTTTTTCCCTTCCAGTTCGGTGCCCGTGAGCGCGATCGTTTTGGTTAGAAATTCATTTGAAGATTTTTGAGTGGCACTGAGTGTCGCCGGATCATTGGCGTAGCAGAGTGATTCCATTTGCCGGAGTGTAGCGTCGAGTCCCGATTTGGTAGCGGCATCGGCACGGATCTGGGCGGCGATTTCAAGCTTTTTCGCGGTGGCGGCGGCGGGAGTGAGTTGACCGTCAGTGCCACCTTCCACGGCGCGTGGTGTGAGCGGGCGATACCATATATTGCGATATCTCACCGGGTTTCCGTGGTCTTGAAGTTTGAGCGGACCTTTGTCGGGCCATGGGGCAGAATGTGAGCGCGCCTTGTGACCGCCGCCACCTTGAAGGGGCGTGCTGTCTTGGGTGACCACCCCGTTCACGAGGACGGTGACCCGACCGGGATCGAGTTCCTTGGAATTTGAATCAAATACCGGGCGTCGGAAAATGATATCATAGGTCTGCCATTGGCCGGGTGGCCGCAAGGGGTTAGCCATGGGAGGATTCACTCCGTAAATCGCTGAGGCAGTGCCATCGGCGTAAGTGGGGTTGTCGTAATTATCGAGCACCTGCACCTCCACTTTGCCCATTAGAAAAATCCCGCTGTTGCCACGTCCCTGGCTCTTGCCTTCCACTTTCTCGGGGGCTGTCCATTCAACATGGAGCTGGCAATCGGCGAATTCTTGCTTCGTGCGGATGTAACCGCTGCCGGGCACGCATTGCAGGATGCCGTCCTTGACGACCCATTGGGTGGCTACGGCGGGTGTTTTATCGGCTTCCCAATTTTGTAATGTTGCGGCAGTGCCATCAAAAAGCACGATCGCATCCGATGGCGGGCGACCCGGTTGATCTTGGGTGCTGGGACCACCCGGTGTTACCACGGGCGGCTGCGGGCGATTCATGTCGTGGATTGCCCACGGATGGGTGGCATCCGGGGGATCGCCATAGAATCCATCGGCGCTAACAGATGCGGTTGTTGCTAACAGACTAATGAGTAGGGATTGTGGGGTCATGATGTGATGAAGCTGGATTTTTTGATTTGCCCGGAAACAGAGAGATAGATAGCAATTCAAGAGTAGGCTTGGGAGTGAGCGCGTTTGATACTTCACTTCGCTTCTTTGTCTTTCAAGCGAATAGACCGTTTCCCAGAATTCATTGCCGAATCGAAACGCGGAGTCGCGGAGATCGCAGAGAGGAGCGCGGAGGGAAACTTGGTATTCTTTATCTCTGCGCCCCTCCACTCGCCTCTGCGTCTGGTGATGTATGTGACATCCAAGGGTGTCGGACTGAAAACGAAGCAGGCGCGGACCGTTTCCGATCCGCGCCTGAGATTGCACATTTTTCCCCCCAAAGATCTCGTTAGGCTTTGCTGGCGTCAAAATCGACTTCCCCCCGGAGATCGATCATGCCTTGAGCAGAGCTGTGCGAGACAAGATATGTTGGAAAGGTTTTCAGTTCACCGTAGTGCACTATCGCCTTTCGTTGGATGTAAGATGAACCTGAGATTAAAGCTTTGGAAGCTATTAAGGGTGCCATTTTCGGCCATCTGGTCCCAAAATCGGCCATAAGCCAGGAGTTCGTTGGGTTTAAGGCCGACATTTTGTCGGAGGACCGTTATTCAGTCGCCCTCTAAGAAATGGCAATCTCGGGTGCTAAAATTGATAGAGGTAAGGACAGCGCATTGGTTTGCGCCGTTCCCCCTCAGAACCGGACTGGCGGATCTCCCGCATCCGGCTCGCCAGTCAGTGGTTTGCTCCTCGATGGAGACTCGCAATTTCTACTTCCTGGGCTTCTAGCAGGCAGAAGAGCCCATGTTTCGTGAAGTAGCGGTTTGGCCAGCGGTGATGATCGCGCCCTCGTCCGCGACCTTTGCTGCCGCGTCGTTTGCGAAAAATGGAGGGGGGGTAAGGAATTCTGTGTAAGTGCATTTTGCCGATGTGCCTGAGACACTCCATCCAAGCCACATCCATGAAACCTACCATCAAAGACGAACTGCTCGACGAACTCCTCAAAGACTACAGCCAACCCGCCGATCTGCTCGGGCCCGACGGCCTACTCATCGAACTCAAGAACCCGTCGGTCGCTATAGGGAACATTACGTCGCCACTGTGAAAAAAAGGGATGTTCCTTTGATTGCCCCCTTCGAGTTTCGTGTTAATTTGGAAGTCTGTGCTGTTCGCGCAGATCAGCCCTCATGACCCCGCGTGCAGCAACTTCAGAAACCCTTGGCTTGCTAAGGCCATTTTTCGATCACAAGGGTTGGCAACCATTCGAATTCCAAGAGGCGACGTGGCAGGCATTTCTCGACGGAAAATCGGGTTTACTGCATGCGCCGACCGGAGTTGGCAAAACGCTCGCCGTTTATTTGGGGCCTCTTTCCGTCACGCTTGAATCGGGAAAGGGCTGTCGGGTTTTGTGGCTTACGCCGTTGCGTGCACTGGCCACCGATACCTTGCGCGCCTTGCGAGAGCCGCTTGAGATGCTCGGTGCTGGACTTACCGCGGAGGCCCGAACCGGCGACACGCCTGCCGCGCTGCGCGCCCGATTGCGAAAGAGCCTTCCTCACACTTTCGTGACGACTCCCGAGTCACTGTCGCTGATGCTTACCCATGCAGACACTCGGGAAAAATTTTCTAACATTGCCGCCATCATCGTTGACGAGTGGCATGAGTTGTTAGGAACGAAGCGTGGAATCCAAACGGAGCTGTGCCTCGCCCGACTCCGCGCATGGCTCCCAAGCGTGCCAATCTGGGGACTATCAGCAACGCTCGGCAATCTCACAGAGGCACGCCGCACACTGCTGGGATCTGCGTTTCCCGGTTCAGTGGAGGTCTCGGCAGCTTTGGCGAAAGAAATCATTATTGAGACAATCATTCCAAATGAGATTGAGCGTTTTCCGTGGGCCGGTCACCTTGGCACCCGACTCGCACCGCAAGTTGTCCAGCATTTGGAAAAAGCTGACACAACCCTGCTTTTCACGAACACCCGATCACAGACGGAAATCTGGTATCAGGAACTCCTTTCCCTCAGGCCCGACTGGGCCGGGAAAATCGCCATGCATCATGGATCGCTCGACCGCACCGAGCGTGACATCGCAGAAAACGGCCTGCGCGACGGTTCGCTCAAATGTGTGGTGGCCACTTCTTCGCTGGACTTAGGGGTCGATTTTTCACCCGTGGACCAGATCATCCAAGTCGGCTCGCCAAAAGGGATTGCTCGTCTGCTTCAGCGCGCGGGTCGCTCGGGCCACCAGCCAGGAAAACCCTCACGCATTTTGTGTGTCCCGTCCAATGCGCTTGAGTTAGTTGAATTCGCCGCCGCGCGTGAGGCCGCGCGTGTCCGCGCCATCGAGACCCGCGATCCCTTGCGTAAACCCCTCGATGTCCTCGTCCAACACCTCGTGACCTGCGCCATCGGGGAGCCATTTCTACCCGATGAAATGAAGCGTGAAATTTTATCTGCCCACGCCTACTCCGATCTAACGAATGCCGAGTGGCAGTGGGCGCTGGGCTTCATTTCAAACGGTGGAAAGGCACTCGCTGCCTATCCACGCTATCAGAAAGCGCATATCACCGATGGCCGCTACACCGTAGATGATAAACGCCTCATCCTTCAGCATCGACTCAGTATCGGCACGATTTCGAGTGACCCCGCTGTCTCTATCCGATTCGCCAATGGCCGGGTTCTCGGCTCCGTCGAGGAATCGTTCATCGCCGGGATCAAGACGGGTGGGCACCTGATTTTCGCGGGTCGCCACCTCACACTCGTCCGGTTTCACCAGCGTGTTGCCACGGTCAAACCGGCGGTGAAGAATTCGAAAGGTCGCATTGCCATTTGGGGCGGCGCTCGTATGCCGCTTTCTACTGAGCTGACGCATGCGATTTCCCAGATCATCGCCGAGTATTCACAAGATCCTAACAATTCATCAGCGTACCCTGAAATGTTAGCGGTCGCGCCGATCCTTGAACTTCAACTCCGATGGTCGTGTTTGCCTTCTGACGAGGCCCTGTTGATAGAGTTCAGTCGCTCCAAGGAGGGTGAGCATCTCTTTTTATTCCCTTTCGCCGGTCGCCTCGTCCACGAGGGCCTCGGAGCTATGGTAGCCTACCGAATCAGTCAGGAAAACCAGCAAACCGTTCAAGCCAGCCAGAATGACTATGGGTTTTCACTCACGGCTCGTCGCGGCTTAGCGCTCGATGAAGCGAAACTTCGTCGCTATCTGAGCCCGGAAAATCTACTCGAAGACCTGATCGCCTGCATGAATACCGGCGAGCTGGCGCGTAGGAATTTCCGGGAAATCGCCCGAGTTTCCGGCCTCATCCTCCAGCGCCCACCTGGCCGCCGGGATGTGTCTCAGCGCGAAATCCAGTCCAGTGCCTCGCTTCTCTATGAAGTCCTCCAGCGTTATGACCCGGAGAACGAATTACTCCGCCAATCAGAGCGGGAAATTTTAGAAAAACAACTGGAGTTCACCCGACTTTACCGCGTGACCCAGGACCTAACACGTCGGCCATTTCACTTGGTGGAAACCGAGCATCTAACTCCCATGGCGTTTCCCTTGTGGGCAGACCGACTCCAGTCAACTTTGATGGCCACCGATGCCGCGACCCGTCTCGGTGAGATGCTTCACGAACTCCACCACGCCGCTGGACTCGACAAGCCCGGGCATTTACCCGATCCGGCGCTTGAGGTTGACTCGCCGACTTCCAAAAAACGCCAATACAGCCTCAAGCCCGCGCGTCGCCGTCATGGTTTCTAAGTTGTTTGATCGAAGTCCCAAGCTGCGAAGAAGCAGAATGCCCATTTGCGTAGGGGACTGGGTTGTTATAGATTCAGCGACTTAGATGACTCCCTTTCCCGACCACCCAGAAATCCATCTTCTATCAGAAGGTGCCGCACTCGCAAGTGACTGCGGCACACTGGTGGTGGCGGACGTCCATTTGGGAAAGTCAGCGACTTTTCGGGCGCGGGGTCTAGCAGTGCCGGAGGGTGACATGTTGAGAGACTTCGCGCGTCTTCTAACATTGGTGGTGAAATACAAAGCACGGCGGCTGGTGATTGCGGGTGATTTTTTTCACGCTCCTGCTGGAATCACGTCGGAACTTGAGGACGCGCTGGGGAAGTTTATCCTCGATCTCGCCGTGCCGCTGGTGCTAGTGGCTGGCAATCATGATCGCAAACTGAAGTGTCTTCCGCTAGAGATGCGAGCGGCTCCATCGATGATGTTAGCGGGAGGAGTTAGGGTCATTCACGACCCGGCGGAAGCCATCGCGGACCAGTTGCATCTAGCAGGTCATTGGCACCCCGTGGTAAGAATCTGCGACGGAATTCAACGACCTATGCGGATGCCAAGCTTCGTGTTTCGCTCGCAGACCTTGGTGCTTCCAGCATTCGGCAGTTTCACTGGCGGGACCATCATCGCTGGCGAGCGAGGGGATCGCGTATTTGTCGCACTGCGGGATTCCATCATTGAACTGCCACGATCGTTCATTCGGTGAAGAACGGGAATTGAAATTGTTAGAAAAATAGAAGTTGCAACCATGGATTTGCGGGGCGGTATTTTCGAGGTGAAAGTAACCCGAGAATTTTTCACTCAGAGCCCATTGACGTGTGCCCGAGCACTGATTGGAGCCCATCTGCAATGGGACGGGTGTATGGCTCGAATTGTAGAAACCGAAGCTTATTCTTCCGTGGACGATCCCGCTTGCCACCTAGCGAACCGACGGAGCGCCCGCGACTACTTCGCTTGCCACGAAGCGGGCGACGCTTATGTCTATCTGAATTATGGATTGCACTGGTTGTTTAACATTTCTGTGAAAGGTGGCGAAGATTCCGGCTTTGTTTTACTGCGCGCCATTGAGCCGATAGAGGGGATTGCAGAAATGCGTCGCCGTCGTCCGGGCATCGCGGATCGAATGCTCGGGGCAGGGCCTGCTAGGTTGACGCGTGCACTCGGCATTGACGGCCGGCATCATGGCTGCCGCTTTTTGGAAATGGAGGGGCGGCGGATTATTTTACAGAAGCCAATCGACCCGATCATCGGTGTGCGCATTGGCATTTCTAAAGCGATGGATTTCCCATGGCGTTTCGGCGATGGAGACTCGCCTTCATTGAGTCGGCGTTTCTGAGGAACGAAAAAATCAAATGGCATCCCTCTGATCCTCGTACGATGCTCTTTTCCCCGATGGCTTTTGGCTTGGCGCGGGCGGGAGGCTAGGCACAATCGCGGCAGTGAATTCAGCGCCTCTTGGAATTTTTGACTCGGGTGTCGGCGGTTTGACCGTCGTCCGGGCTGTGCAGGAACTTTTGCCTGCGGAAAATCTCCTATATCTGGGTGATACCGCCCGACTTCCCTACGGCTCGAAAAGCCCGGAAACGATCCGTAATTTTGCCGATGAGGACGTGCGTTTTCTCATTTCAAAAGGCGTAAAAGCCATTGTCGTCGCTTGCAATACGGCCACCGCTCATGCCTTGCCGAGCTTGCATGAAAAATACCGGATTCCCATCCTCGGCGTGATCGAGCCGGGAGTGGAGGCCGCCCTTGCCAATCCGAATGCCCAGCGCATCGGGATCATCGCCACTCGCGGCACGGTTGGCTCCCATGCCTACCAACACGCGCTGGCTCTCAGACGGACCGGGCTGATCATTCATGCCGTGGCAACGCCGCTACTAGTGCCTTTCATCGAGGAAAACTGGATAGATCACCCGGCCACCCGCTTGGTTTTAAAGACCTATCTGGACCCGCTAGTAGAGAAAGGGATCGATACGCTGATGCTTGCTTGCACGCATTACCCACTTTTGATCCCCGTTTTACGCGAGATCCTGCCCGCCGAGGTGAGCCTAGTGGATTCGGCTACGACCTGTGCCGAACATTTAAAAAAGGAACTCACTCGCCTAAAAATGCTCGCCACGGATGAGGGACAAGGGGATTTGGAACTCCATCTAACGGACCTCTCCGAAGAATTTGAATCGCTCGCCCGGCAGTTTCTGAAAAAATCTCCAGGACGGATTTATCGTGCGGTTCTCGGTGTTTGAGGGGTCACGAAACCCATTGATATGCTTTAAATCCAAGAGTATTTAGCTTGATTTGTTCATATTTTTTTGAACAAATCTTCTTCTTTCCTAGATCAATTCGCCACATGAAATTATTTGGAACGGACGGCATTCGAGGCCGGGTGAACGAATTTCCCATCACCGCTGAAGTCGCCCTGCGGATGGGGAAGGCTGTGGCGAATGTCCTGCATTCCGGCGAGCCCAAACGAAATCGCGTGATTGTCGGGAAAGACACGCGCATCTCCGGCTACATGCTCGAAACGGCGCTGACGAGTGGGCTGGTCTCGATGGGCATGGAGGTTTTTCTGGTCGGGCCTCTACCCACGCCTGCGGTTGCGCATTTGACGAAGTCGATGGGTGCCGCCGCTGGCATCATGATCACCGCCTCCCACAATCCTTATGAGGATAACGGAATTAAAATTTTCGGGCCAGATGGATTCAAGCTATCAGATGATCTCGAAAATCTGATCGAGCGCCACATTTTAGGTGACGAGCCGGAATCACCGCCGCTGCACCCGAAATGGATTGGGAAAGCCCATCGGATCGACGATGCCCGGGGCCGCTACATCGAGTTCGCCAAGCAGACGGCAGATAACATTTCGCTGCACGGCATGAAGGTCGTGCTCGATTGTGGAAACGGCGCGGCCTATTCGATCGCTCCGGTGATTTTCAACGAGCTCGGCGCGGAGGTCATCACCATGGCCACGAAGCCTGACGGACTCAACATCAACGCCAACTGCGGCGCCCTTCATCCGGAAAACGCCGCCGCGCTGGTCATCGAGCACAAGGCGGACCTTGGTATTTCCTTTGATGGTGATGCGGACCGCGTTATTTTTACCGATGCGAATGGCGCGGTGATCAGCGGCGATCGAATTTTGGCCATGTGCGCGATCGGCCTGAAAGAGCAGGGGAAACTCAAGCTCGACACGCTCGTCGCCACCATCATGAGCAACTTGGGTTTGATCGAGGCCATGAAAGAGCACGGCATCAAGGTGGAATGCACGGCAGTCGGTGATCGCAACGTCATCGAATGCATGCGGAAAAATGGTTATAACTTCGGCGGGGAAAACTCGGGACATCTCATTTTCGGCGATCATGTGACCACGGGGGATGGCATTTTGAGTGCGCTCCAAGTGTTGCGGATGATGCATGAAAAAAAGGCAACCCTAGCAGAACTCGCCAGCGTGATGCGCGAGTATCCCACCCAACTGTCTAACATGCCAGTTGCCTCTAAGCCTCCGTTAGATTCTTTGCCAAAGCTCCAGAAGCTGATGCAGGAAGCCACGGAGGAATTCGGCGAAAAGGGCCGTCACCTGATCCGTTACTCCGGCACTGAGAATAAGATTCGTGTTCTGGTAGAGCATCGCGAGGACGCACAGGTGAAGAGCTGGGTCTCTAAATTCTCCACTGCCATTCTGGAGGAAATAGGCTGAACGATGTCCGCCGCTGAGATTTATCCATGTTCGCTTTCCCTCACCCGGAAGATCGAGGATTTCCCCATCGGGGGCATGCCCTTGCGTGTCCATCACGAGATGCTTCGCAATGGGCCGCTGGAGAATGCTTCTATCCACCCCCACGCTTGGCTCGATGCAAAGGATGCCGCGTTGTTTTCAAATTCCGACGTCCGCTCGTTAGTGGATGCGGATGGCACACCGCTCGCCTGGCTGGATGCCTCACCCGATCTATCAAAATCATCGCTTGCGTCCCATTCGTTCGTCATCGTCCATCCGTGGGATCTGCTAAAAGCGAACGAACAGGTCATCGCGGCGTTGCCCGAGTCGCTGCTGCTCGGCAAAGTCCATCCGATGGCGGTCATCGAGGGTATCGTGCTCATTGGTGAGGGCACACGCATCCTTCCCGGTGTCTTCATCGAGGGCAACGCCATCATCGGGGAAAACTGCAAGATCGGCCCTAATTGCTACATCCGCGGCAACACCAGCATCGGCGACCATTGCCACATCGGCCAGTCCGTGGAGATCAAGAACTGTCTCGTCCTTTCAAACACGAACGTCGGTCATCTCTCGTACATCGGGGATTCGATGTTAGGTGAAAAGGTCAATCTCGGAGCAGGAACGACCACTTCGAATCTCCGCCACGACGGGAAAAATCATCACTCGATGATCGGCGGAAAACTCGTCGATACGGGTCGCCGGAAATTTGGCAGCATCATCGGCGATGGCGTCCACACCGGTATCAACACCTCCATCTACCCCGGGCGCAAACTCTGGCCAATGACCCACACGCGCCCGGGAGAAATCGTCCAACAGGATCTTCAATCTCAAATTTCAAACTTCTAATCTAAAATCGAATATGTGCGGAATCGTCGGATACATCGGAAAAGCAAACGCGCCCAAAGTGCTCATCAATGGCCTGCGCCGCCTAGAATATCGCGGCTACGACTCGGCCGGTCTGGCGGTGTTAGATGATGACCAGATCCTCGTTGCCAAATCCGCGGGGAAAGTTTCCGTGCTCAATGACCGTGCGCGGACGCAGTGGCCTCAGGAGCTTTTTAACCGGGTGACAACGGGCATCGCTCACACGCGTTGGGCGACTCACGGACCACCAACGGAGGTGAACGCCCACCCGCACCTCGATAAGTCAGGGGATATCGCGTTAGTGCATAATGGCATCATTGAAAATTACCGTTCTCTCCGAGCCCGTTTGGAGGGAAAAGGTCATCACTTTTTCTCGGAAACGGACACGGAAGTGCTCGCCCACCTGATCGGGGAGTGTGACAAGGGCGATCTTTTCCAAGCCGTTTGTGATGCGCTGCACCAGGTGGAAGGGGCTTTCGGAATCGCCGTTCTATCAGCACAGGAACCTGATCGGATTATCACCGCCCGCCGTGGCAGTCCCATCGTCATCGGCGTGGGAGATGGGGAAAGCATCATCGCATCGGACGCATGCGCCATCCTCGCCCATACTCAACGCGTCATCTATCTGGATGACAACGACATCGCGATTGTCACTGCGGACTCGGTGGACATCCGCGATCTCAACAATGTCCCGGTCACCCGCGAAATCGCCGAGCTCGGGATGGACGCCGCCGCCACGGAAAAAGGCGGCTATGATCATTTCATGCTCAAGGAAATCCACGAGCAACCGGAAGCACTCGCCAATGCGATTCGCGGGCGTCTGGATCACGACGTCGGTTCCTCCGTTCTAGCAGGAATGGGGACTTCACCGCGCGAACTCGCAGAGCTCACCCGCGTGGTCATGATCGGTTGCGGCACCTCACTGCACGCGGGGCTTGTCGGTGAATACGCTTTTGAGGATCTAGCGGACATCCACGCGGAGGTCCAACAGGCTGCCGAATTCCGCTATCGCAATCCCATCATCGGCAACTGCGATCTCGTGGTCGCCATTTCCCAATCGGGAGAAACAGCAGACACTCTAGCAGCCGTTCGCGAGGCGAACCAAAAAGGCGCGTTTGTCATGAGCTTGTGCAATGTCGTCGGCTCCACGATCGCGCGGGAGACGGGCAGGGGAGTCTATCTGCATGCCGGACCGGAGATTTCCGTGGCTTCTACCAAGGCATTTACCTGCCAAGTGGCCGTGCTCCTGATGATGGCTTTGAAGCTGGGCCGTGGCCGCCGCTACTCGCGGGAAGATGGGATCAAACTTGCACGCGAAATCGGCTCCATCCCAGATCTTGTTAGCAAAGTGATTTTGCAAAACGACCTCATCGCCAAGATCGCTGCCGACTACACCAAAAACGAACACGCCTTCTTTATTGGCCGTGGTCCGATGTATCCTGTCGCTCTCGAAGGTGCGCTTAAACTCAAGGAAATTTCCTACATCCACGCGGAAGGATATCACGCTGCCGAACTGAAGCATGGCCCCATCGCTTTGTTAGAAAAAGGCACGCCGGTCATCGCCTTAGCTTGTGATGTGCCAGGCAAGGACAAGACCCTCGGCAACGTCGAGGAATGCCGCGCGCGCGGTGCCCGTATCCTTGGAATCGTCACGGAAGGCGATCACGAGACTGCGGAATGCATGGATGATTTTATCACCATCCCGCGTTGTCACCCGCTGGTCGCGACCATTCCTGCCGTTGTCGCCCTCCAGTTATTTTCCTATCACGTCGCCCGGCTCCGCGGCTGTGAGATTGATCAGCCGAGAAACCTTGCGAAGAGCGTGACAGTCGAGTGATGGAAACTTACTTGTGCAGAATCTTCGGCACTTGCGGTGCGCGAAGACGATGCGACTCAGGCATATCGGAGCCGAGCAGCGGACGGCAGTAATTCATGAAGTCTTGGGTCACGCCATTGCCAGCCTCATTGATGAAATGAGCCGGCATGTGGCGGGTTTTTCCTGCGACTTTTTTGATGTCCACAAGTTCGTAATCCACGCTGTAGTTGAGGACTGGGCGCTTGATCACCACGGAACCATCGACGTTGTCCCACATCGCGTATTGCACGGCTTTTTCGCCGACTTCGCGGGATTCGTGCGCGTCGCGATCGGACTGGATGCCCATGAATGAGCGCTGCAAATAACCGAAAGTATCCGAACGGACGCGCTTGATGCCCAGCCCCTTGCGGATTTCGTTAGAAAGGAGATCGCCCAATGCGCCGGTGCCGGAAAGCTGCACATTGCCGTGAGAGTCGCGCTCCTCTGTGCCTAGCAGTTTTACGATCATAGGTGTGCCTTCAGAATCGGAAATTCCCTCGGAAACGGCGATGGTGCAAAGGCCGTGCTTTTGATAGACGCGATCCACATCGGCTAAGAAATTTTCCATTACAAAATGGCGCTCTGGCACGTAAACAAGGTGCGGGCCGTCATCGACATACTTCTGTGCGAGCGAGGAAGCGGCCGTTAGGAAACCGGCATGGCGGCCCATCACGCAGCCGATGTAAACACCCTTCAGCGCGCGGTTATCAAGATTCACGCCCATGAATGCCTGGGCGACAAAACGCGCAGCCGAGCCGAAGCCGGGGCAGTGGTCGTTTTCCTCAAGGTCGTTATCAATCGTCTTCGGAATGTGGATGGCGCGAAGCTCGTAACTGGCGGCCTTCGCCTGCTCATTGACGATCCGCACGGTATCGGAGGAATCGTTTCCGCCGACGTAAAAAAAGTAACGGATGTCATGGGCCTGCATCACCTTAAACATGCGTTCGCAATACTCTTCATCCGGTTTGTCACGCGTGGAAAGCAGGCCGGACGACGGCGTGCCCGCGACCTGTTCCAGATTGTGAGTGGTCTCACGGGTGAGATCGAGGAAGTCTTCGTTGACGATCCCGCGCACGCCGTGAACTGCGCCGTAAATGGACGTCACCTGGCTGAATTTACGGGCTTCGAGGGCGACACCGACGATGCTTTGATTGATAACAGGCGTGGGACCACCACCCTGAGCGACAAGAACTTTTCCTTCTAAACGGTTACTCATGTGAGCGGGAGGATTGATCATCCGATGGCGGATGCAAGCCCGGAAAAGTGGCGGAATGGGTGCATTGTGCCATCGTCACGCAGTTGGTAATTCCATTCCTAGAAAGCGGGCGCAGAATATCAGCCTGATTTGTTCTATGAGATCGACACCTCCTCCCTGCCCGTATCTCCCAGAAGTCACCGAGATCCACGATTATTCGCTGACCAAGCGTCATGGCAGGGACAAAGGCGCGGAATTCTATCTCGATGCTTTGCGATACGCCCAATCTCAATGGCTCGCTCAAAAACCCGCCCAAGCCATTCTTCAGTTGAACAAGGCATGGATGGCTGATCTTTCGGAAAATGAGGACATTTTAAAGTCTCATCCCGCGCCTTACCGCGCGCTCGTATGGATCATGGAGAACGCCTCTAACGGGACATGGGGCTACCTCGGGAATCCCGTCCGACATTTTCAACATCTCGCCACCCGGATGAGCGGCCCGCGTGCGGAAATTCGGTCGTGGCGCGCATGGATGTGTTTTCATCTGGCGGAGAAAACTTTGGGCACCTGTGAATTTCCAAGGGACGGCGAGCAACTCGCACGCGAAGGATTGTGGATTCCTAACATGCGGCGGGTAAGCAAAGAGATCGCGGAAAAAGGCTGGCCTAACGAGGGTTCTGAAACTTTTTGATAGATTGTAAACCCTTTGAAAAGCTAACCACCGCAGGCGTCTTTGAACGTGGTTGTGGCGTCTCGCCGCAAAGCTTCTCTTTCAGGGACGTTGCGGCGAGACACCACAACCACAGCCGAGCAGGTGCCATCCGACAATCTGAGTTTCATAGAACACTGGCGGATCCCTGTCATTCAAGCGCTGATCTCAAATCCGCTGCAGCGCTGCGGGCGCTGGCCGGAGGATTGGGCACGAAGGTGAAATCATCGTCCATATCCGGTGCCAGCAATTCGTCGGCCTTGCGAGAATCAAGCGTGAGGTTCACCATCTCCTGCGAGTTAGATTTAGGAAGCGAGGGGGATGGTGCACTGATAGAAGATTGCAGGTTGCGCGGAACACTATCAACGGGTTCGAGCTGGGTGATGCTGGCGGCTTCAGGTGCGGCTTTGAGTTCTTCAAATTTTCGAGCAGTTGTTAGGACGCGGGTTTCAAATGAGCCAATGGCGTTGTTGTAGTTTTCTACGGCATTGCCTAACGAGCGACCAAGTTTGGAAAAATGCTCGGCGAGTTTTCCTAACCGTTCATGCAGCGTGCGTCCGAGTTGGGAAATTTCCCGGGCATTTTCGGCGATGGATTCCTGCCTCCAGCCAAATGCAACCGCGCGCAGCAGTGCGATCAAAGTGGTGGGTGTGGCGAGGATGACGCCTTGGTCCACACCCCGCTCGATGAGCCCGGGATCGCTTTGAAGGGCGGCGGAGAAGAACGACTCGCTGGGGAGAAAAAGCACCACAAATTCTGGGGCTTGGGCAAATTGTGCGGAGTAGTTTTTCGAGGAAAGTTGTTGGATGTGAGTCCGGACTTGGCGGGCGTGGCGGTGAAGTGCCTCCTCCCGGACGGTATCTTCAGTCGCCTCTAACGCATCGAGGTAGCCGTCCATCGGAGTCTTGGAATCGACGACGATGGTCTTGCCTCCCGGCAGTCTAACGATGAGGTCAGGGCGGAGTTTTTTCCCTTCGTCGGTGGTGGAGTTGTGTTGGACCTCGAAATCACAATGTTCCTGCATGCCGGCGAGCTCAACCACGCGACGAAGCTGCATTTCTCCCCATTGCCCGCGACCAGTGGGTTGGCGTAGAGCTTTGACGAGTGAGGCCGTTTCACGCTGGAGCCCGAGCTGGCCTTCGCCGAGCGCACGGACTTGCTCGCGGAGTTCCGAGTAAGCGCCTTCCCGAGATTTTTCGATCTCACCAATGCGTAGCTCGAATTTCCCGAGCGACTCGGCGACGGGTTTAACGAAAGCTTCGATGGCGATTCTACGCTTTTCGATTTCGCCCTTCGCTTCCTCAGTTTGGGTGGCGAGCGACGACTTCGCGAGGTGGAGAAATTGCTCAGAACTGGACTTGAGAGCATCGGCGGACAGTGCCTTGAAAGTGTCTGCGAGTTTAATTTCCGCGCGCTCTAGCAGCGCTTGTTTTTCTGTGGCTGCCTTCGTTTCGCTTTCTAGCCGGGAGCGAATTTCTGTCAGTTGGTTGCGAAATGTTTGGGCATCCTGCTCGCTGCGCTCAGCCTCGGCGGTGCTGTGGGCGAGGCGGGCTTCGATCTCGGCCGAGCGGCGCTCTTCGGATTTCAAGCGCTCATTCCCAGCGGAAATTCTCGCCGATGCAGCGAGTTTGGTGAACAGCCAACCGAAGAAAAGGCTGACGATCGCGGTGCAAATTTCGGGGAGATACGGCTGAAGTTCTGGAGGAATCATGGTTTTGTCCTTGCGGCAGGCGGCTGGCTCGGTTTCGTAGAGAGCGTTGCTTGTTTCCATCGAAATACCGGATGGAGCGGCGATACGCAAACCAAACTCCGCAACTCCCATGTCATTCACACTCCCCGAACTCGGCTACGCCTACGATGCTCTTGAACCCCACATCGACGCTCGTACGATGGAAATCCATCACTCGAAGCATCATCAAGCCTACATCACCAACGTCAACAATGCTCTCGCCGGAAAAGCCGATCTTGAGGCGAAATCCCTCTGCGAACTCATCGGCAATCTCGCCTCGCTGCCCGAAGACATTCGCGGTGCCGTCCGCAACAATGGCGGTGGCCACGCGAACCACTCGTTCTTCTGGAAAGTCATCGCTCCCGGCGGTGCCAAGGCTCCTTCCGGCGATCTCGCTGCGGCCATCGACAAGGCGTTCGGTTCCTTCGATGCATTTAAAGAAGCCTTCGCAAAAGCAGGCGCCACCCGATTCGGCTCCGGCTGGGCATGGCTCGTGAAAAAAGACGATGGCTCGCTCGCTGTTTGCTCCACCGCCAATCAGGACTGCCCTTGCATGGGGGCTGCCATCGCCGGCTGCGAAGGCAAGCCGATCCTCGGGCTCGACGTCTGGGAGCACGCCTACTATCTCAGCTATCAAAACCGCCGCCCGGACTACATCGCCGCTTTCTGGAGCGTGGTGAACTGGGACGTGGTGGCCGCGAATTTCGCTGGCTGATATTCTTGAAATCCCGCAAGCGCGTCCACCTCAAAATGAGGCGGGCGCGTTTTTCGTTTTTCCGGGTAGGCTACGGCTTGAAATTCCCGCTGCGACCGGGAAAAAGTCGCCGGAAAGAAGACCGCGAAACCACAGCAAGCCCGAGCCGTGGTGGCGGTTTCCGGTATCATGAAAGGGAATTCCATTTTCCTTACTACCTAGGGTCATTCGTCTTACATGTTTGCACATGAGTAAGACGATCACGCTGCGGTTGCCAGCAGACTTACTTCAATGGCTCGAGGAAGAATCCCGAGTCACCGGTCTCCCCAAGGGAAGGCTTGTGCGGGAGCAACTGGAGCAATTGCGCACAAAAAAGGCACGTCAGCCGTTTCTCGATCTTGCGGGTAGCGTCGAAGGTTCACACCAACTCAGCCTCAAAAAAGGATTCGAAGCGTGAGAGGCATCGCGGACACAGGCTTCCTAGTTGCCTTCGCCAACCGCAGAAACCTCCATTTCCCTTGGGCTTATGCACTTGCCGAGCACATTCATGAACCGCTTCTCACACGCGAGGCCGTTTTAGCGGAAACCGCCTACCATCTGAAAAACAGCGAACTCGTTCTGCGCATGATGGAAACCGGGCTGGTCCGCCTCGCTTTCGATATCAAGGGTCACCGCACGGAACTCGTCGAATTGGCACGCCGCTACGCCGACCACCAGCCTGACCTCGCCGACCTCGCCGACCTCTGCCTGATCCGCATGAGCGAAATCAATTCGCAGCTACCCGTCATCACGGTAGATGGCGACTTCCGCATCTATCGCCGTAACCAGAGGGAAATGATCCCGGTGATCATGCCTCCAGTGAGGTGATAGGTAGTCGATTCGCTCAATTTTCCCTCGTCTATTTTGCGGATGGCGAACACTCGGAAGTTGCGGATCCGCATCGAGGTGAGCGAGCAGGAGGTCTATCGGCTGAAAGCGGGAATGGCCGGTGAACTCACGACCTATGGTGAGAGCAAGTCTAACGGGAAATTGAAAGTGGTCACGCTGTTGCCCGCATTCGCCCCGCGCAGACTTTTTGAACCGGATTCCACGGCGCGAATGGACACACGCACTTTACAGGCGCTTTGCGAAATTCTGGACGGGGCTGCCCAAGTCTATGCGGGACAGCGGATCATGGCGACCTTCGTGCTGAAGGAATGAATGGGGGTCCCGGAGAGGTGGACGCGTTTTTTCGATTTTCCCTAACGGATAAATTTGTGCTAATCCTTGTCCGTGAGTTCACCCCTTTCCCAAAAACTTCCGGAACCCGCGTCGCACGCGATCACCGAGGAGGAAATCCGCAAGCAGGAGATCTTCGAGCTGGAGTCGCCGGATCATTCACTTCTATCAGGTCCTGGCACCCGCATCCGGGATCTGGCGACCTTGTTTCGGGTGGCGCGGGATCTTCTGCGGGGCTTCCGCGCGTTGCATTTTGTCGGGCCATGCGTGACGATTTTCGGCTCCGCCAGAACGAAGCCGGGCACCCGCTATTATGAAATGGCTCGGAAGATGGGCGAGGCCTGTGCACAGCTTGGTTTCACCGTCATCACCGGCGGCGGGCCTGGCATTATGCAGGCGGGAAACCAAGGCGCTTTCGAAGCGGGAGGGCGTTCGTTAGGGGTGAACATCGAGCTGCCCTTCGAGCAGGCGCTGAATCCCTACGTCCATAGCTCGGTGACGATGAGATACTTTTTCACCCGCAAGGTGGTGTTAGTAAAATACTCTTATGCTTTCATCGTGATGCCGGGAGGGGCGGGGACTTTGGACGAAATGTTTGAAACGATGACCTTGATCCAGACGGGGAAATTGAAGATTTTCCCTATCGTGCTGATGGGGAAGGATTATTGGCAACCGTTGATGGATTTCGTCTATCAGATGGCGGAGGCGGGGACGATCAGTCCGGATGATCCGGAGTTAATCTTCTTCACGGACGATGTGGAGGATGCGAAGGCGCATTTGCAAAGGCATGCAGTTAGGCAATTCGGATTGCAGAGGAAAAAGCATCCGCATCCCCTAAGGATTCTGGGAGAGAAGCCATTGTGATACAGGCAGTCCTGCCTGTTCTTTCATAAGCACTCGCCCGCAGAATAGGCAGGAATGCCTGCATCACGCCTTCGGTAAAAAGTAACCACGCTGCTTGTCGGAAATGGTCAGGTCGATTTTTTCCATAACGCTGAGCATGTCTTCCCAGAGCAGGCGCTTAGTGTGGTTCCCCGCGCTGGTTTGTAGAAGGTGGCTGGGGTGATAGGTGACTCGCACCGGGGTGCCTTCGAAGTCGTGCCATGAGCCGCGCATCGTGCTGATGTGGCCTGATAGACCTAGCAGACCTTCCGCTGTGGTTTCTCCGAGGGCGATAATGCACTGGGGTTGAATGATAGAAATTTCGGCACGGAGAAAAGGCATGCACGCTGTCATTTCTTCGGGCGTGGGGCGGCGATTGTTTATCGTCTGTTTCGGGGTCGCAGGTCGAAATTTGACGATGTTAGCCAGATAGACTTCCTCGCGGGAGAGCCCCATGACTTTCAAAATATCGTTCAGTTTCTGCCCAGCAGGCCCGACAAAAGGTTGACGTTCTTTTTCCTCCTGATAGCCCGGTGCCTCACTGATCAGCATAATGCGCGCCTCGGGATTTCCGGTGGAAAAAATCATTGTCTCACGCAGTGTTCCAAGCGCGCGGGCAGGTGCCCAGGTTTCCGCTTGGCGTCGCAGACTGGCGATTTTTTCCGCGCGTGAACTACCCTGGATTGTTAGGTTTGTGGGAACTAAGGCGATAGGTGGCGGCGGTGTTTCCACAGGCATCTCGACTCGTGCGGCAGGCTTGGGAGGTGCGGTTTTCGCCACGGGTCGTGCCTGATTTTGCAGTTGCCGCAAGCCATCGCGAGCGCCCTGGTCGAGATGGACATGGCTCACGCCACGGGCTTGTTCCGCTTCGAGAAATTCCAAGAGCACATCGACAGGACGAATCACGGCGCGACGCTAGCGATTCGGATGGCGAGGTGCAACCGCTGGATTCACGGATCTGCGCTTCTGCTTGCTCCAGCGTTGAAAATGGGCCACTTTCCGCGCATGTCAGCCCCACCTCCATTGCCAGGCATGCTTTCGGCCCCGAGCTGGTATTCCGGACCCAGGCTGTGGAAAACCTTGAAAAAAGCTACCCTCACCGCCGGTAGGAAGACCTTGTTGTCCGCGTTGATTTTATTTTACTGCCTGCAAGACAAAGACACGCCGACTTGGGCCAAAGGCGTCATCGTAGGTGCTCTGGGGTATCTTATTTTACCGATGGATTTGATCCCCGATATCATTCCCGGCATAGGCTACGGGGATGACTGGGGCGCACTTGTCGCCGCGCTTGGCACGGTGGCGGCTTATATCAAGGACGAGCACAAAATGAAGGCACACGCACAGGTCGAGCGCCTCTTTGGCTCGCCTAATCCTACACCGCCAGCGGATTTTATCGAATAACTACGGACCTTCCGGAGTATTATCCGGCAACAATGAAACGATTGTTCTCATGAAATCAATTTTATCACTCATTCTCGTTCTTCTATCTAGCAGCCTGCTATCATTTGCAGGTGTGGCGATTGACATGGAGTCATTCGGAAAAAATCTCGGAGGGTGGACCAAGAGGGGCAATCAATCTGCGGAGTATTCTCTATCAGGATCTGGTTACCGCACCTACAAGCCTGAAACGAGTCCAACCCCGGATGGTGGGCTTTTCGTTTCGGTCCGCATCGATCATGTTCGCGGGTGGTTAGCATCGGATGATCATGCGATTTTAGAAGTCACGGTGAATGCCAAAGGCGCGATCGCGGGAGCTCAGTCTAACATCGCGATTCAAGGTCAGTCCATTACCAGCGATCTCATCTTGGGCGGAAATGAGGCGAATCGGCACATCGTGGGGGACACCGAGCGCGCCGTGCAAATCGGTGTGGACCTCGTGGCGAATCTATCCGCGAAGATGCTTCGTGAGAATATCGTCGAGGCAGGCCGAGTTTCTTTCCCCGCCGCATTGCGTCACAATTACAACCTGCTATTTCAAGCGGTCCGTGTGGATGGTGCGTCTGTCACTGCGGTTGCTCCAGTCCCAGCAGTATCCCCAGATGCACCGAAGCCCGGACCCACTCCTACGGAAAAACCCAAAGATGTCGGCAATGGTCCTGCGCCACTACAAATCAAGCCTTATGGCACTCCGGCTGGCGCGGAACTACCTGCGAAATAGTCTCTAGCGGAATGCGAATGGATTCATCCTCTCGGATGGAATTTTTTATGCACGGCTTTCAGCCGCTGGCGGTCCACATGCGTGTAGATCTGCGTGGTAGAAATATCCGCATGGCCTAGCAATTCTTGAATGATTCGAAGATCCGCACCGCCTTCTAGCAGATGGGTCGCGAACGAATGGCGCAAAAGGTGCGGATAGATGTTTTGCTCGATTCCTGCGAAACTTGCTCGCTCCTTCACAATTTGCCGCACGCGATCCGGTGAGAGCAGAGTGCCCCGGATGCTGAGAAAAATATGCGATGAAGTTTTTTTCGTAACCAAGTCCGGGCGCTCGTTGCTCAGGTAGGCGGAAATTGCTTCCAGCGCTTTTTTTCCCACTCGCGCGATCCGGGTTTTGCCGCCCTTGCCAGTGATGCGGATGAAGCCTTCTTCAAAACTCAAATTTTCCAAGCGCGCCTTGCACAGCTCGGAAAGCCGCAGGCCCGACGAATAGAATAGCTCAAGGATTGCCAAATCGCGGCGACCCAATGGGACGGATGGGTCGATAGATTCTAACAATTTAAGCACCTCGGAAGCGTGCAGAGTTTCTGGCAGCGACTGGTCCGGCCGTGGGGCCAGCAAGGGCTCCGCCGGGTCCATTTCCAGTTTGCCATTGGCGGTCAGCCAGCGAAAAAATACCTTCAAATGCACCGTGGTGATGCGCAGTGATGCCGCATTGAGCCCATCTTTCTTGCGCTGGCTGAGAAACGCTGCGAGCTCTTCAACCCCGAGGTCAGGCAGCGTGGTGTGGCGACTTTTCACCCATCCATTCAGCGCGTTAAGCGTCTGTTGGACGGACAATTGATACGCCTCGGAAAGCCCACGCTCCGTCGCGAGATACCGGATAAAAGAATCAATGGCTGCCTCCATAAGCTACGCCAACCCTCGCGTCTCCCGCTCTCCGAGTAAAGCCTCGCGCTTGTGGAAAAACGATTGTCAGGATTCGATAGACAAGACGGACAAGTGGTTTCGCTGTTGCAGGACAGGCCCCGTCGGGGTCTTCTTCACCCATGCGCATTTTCACCCGTTTCGTACCAGCCTTCGTCATCGCGGTTTCGCTGGTTTCCGGCCGTCTTCATGCAAAAGCGGATCCACAAATCGAAGCAGCGGTGCAAGCGGTCTATCCGGCGCTCGTTCGGATTCATGTGGTTTCCGAAGTGGGTGGAGATGGGCGGATGCAAAAGGGCCGCATGAGTGGTTCCGGCACGATCATTTCCCCTGATGGATATATCCTTACGAATCACCACGTCGCTGGCCGTGCCACTCGCATCACGGTGCGCCTAGCTGATAGGCAAGAGTTGAAAGCCACTCTCGTCGGCACTGATCCGTTAGCAGATCTAGCAGTATTAAAGATTGATCGGAAAGACCTGCGCAACCCAGATGCACCGCTGCCCGTGGCGAAGTTTGGGGATAGTTCAAATTTGGAAGTTGGCGATGTCGTGCTCGCGATGGGTAGCCCTGCCGGACTTTCCCAATCTGTCACTCAAGGCATTGTGGCGAATACCGAGATGATTGCGCCAGGGGGTGCCATGCGGTTAGATGGCGAGTCTGTCGGTGAGTTGGTTCGTTGGATCGGCCACGATGCAATTATTTTTCCGGGAAACTCCGGTGGTCCTCTGGTAAATCTTAAAGGGGAGATCGTCGGGGTAAATGAAGTGGGCATCGGCAGCCTCGGTGGTGCGATTCCCGCGAATCTCGCGAAAAAAGTGTCAGACGAGCTCATCGCGAACGGTCACATCCAGCGGAGTTGGGTCGGCCTGAGCCCCCAGCCACTGCTCAAAAAAATGGATGCGAAAGCCGGCATTCTCGTCGGTGGAGTCATCGCCGGATCACCTGCCGATCAGGCGGGTCTCAAGGCGGGTGATATTGTGACCCGCTGCAATGGCACGGACATCCCTGCCTCCCGCGCGGCCGAGGATATTCCGGTGTTTAACAGAATTCTATTAGAAACCGCAGTGGGCTCACCGCTCACTTTGGATGGCATTCGCAATGGAGCGCCGCTCACCTGGAAACTCACCACCATCCAGCGCGAACCCGCCGAACCGCGTGAAAAAGAACTGCTCTCTTGGGGAATCACCGCGCGAGATCTAACCGAGCTCAATGCGAAAGAACTCCTCCGCGATGATAACAAGGCGGTCATCGTGCAAAGCATCCGCCCCGGCGGTGCGGCCGCTGCCTCCAAGCCTGCGATTACTCCGGGGGATCTGATTCTCGCAGTCGGCGGTAAACCTACTCCGAATCTTGATGAACTCGTTCGCGTGAGTGCCGAAATCACCGCCGGAAAAACCGAGCCTGTCCCCACTCTGATAGGTTATGAACGCAACGGGCGCAATTATCTAACGGTCGTCAAGATCGGTCCCGAGCCGGACGCGGACAAGCCCGGCCTTGCGAAGAAGGCGTGGATCGGCATTGATACCCAAGTCATTTCCTCCGACCTCGCCGAAGCCCTCGGCATCCCCGGCTCCAAGGGGGTGCGGGTGACTCAGGTTCATCCAGAATCCAGTGCCGAGAAGGCAGGATTGAAAACCGGCGATCTTCTTTTGAAACTGGATGGCACGGTGATCCCGACCTCGCGTCCAGAAGAGTCCGATGTTTTCTCCTCACTGATTCGCCAATATAAAATCGGCACCGAAGCGAATCTATCCGTACGGCGTGGCAAGGAAGATCTCACCCTCAAAGTCCCGCTAGACGCGAGCCCTGAGGGAACTTCCGAACTCGCCTCTTACGATTGCGAAACGCTCGAATTTAACAGCCGCGACATCGGCCAAGCTGATAGGGTTTCCGAAAAGCTTCCCGCCGATTTTAAAGGAGTGCTCATCAGCGCCGTCACCCCCGCCGGTTGGGCCGCGCTCGGTAGCCTTTCGGCGGGAGATTTTCTCGTTTCTATCGACGGAAAAGCGACCGATTCCATCGAAACCTTGAAACCTATCCTTGCCGATCTTGAAAAAAACCGCCGCACTCCGGTTGTCATGTTCGTCCGCCGGGGAATTTCCACCCATTTCATCGAACTTGAACCTACCTGGTAATCCATCCCCTCTCACAGAACATCATCCTATGAAATCACGCTCGCTTATCTTCGCCGCCCTAGTCGCCGCGCCCTTCGCTTCTGCCGCCGATGGTCCCCTCAAGGAAAAGGCGCTCGCGCTGTCCGCATCTAACAAAGACGCCGTGCTTTTTCTAAGCGCCGTCGTTGAAATTGAATTCACTGCAGGAGATAACCCGGCGAAAAAAGAAGAACGGAAGCTCGAAATGCTGGGCACCGTCATCAGCAAGGATGGTCTAATCGTGGTCCCACTTTCCACGCTCGATGCGGCTTCCACCTTGGATGGCATGATGGTCAAGGGGCCACAGGGACCGATGAAACTTTCCGCAAAGGGCACGACCAAGGAGGTGAAAATCCTGATGCCGGATGGCTCGGAAGTGGAAGCCAAAGTCGCCTTCAAGGACCCGGATCTCGATCTTGCATTCATACGTCCAGAAAAGGCAGATGCCGTGAAACTTCATCCGGTGGACACGGCCAATTCCGCGCCCATGACCCTGCTGGATGATGTGATTATCCTCGGTCGTCTCAGCAAAGATCTCAATCGTGAGCCTGTGGTTGTGACGAGCGAAGTGATTTCTTTGGTCACCCAGCCACGGACCTTCGGGAAGATTAACGGCCAAACCCTCGGCATGCCGGTATTCAACAAAGACGGTAAATTTCTTGGTATCGGTATCAACCGCTTCGGTCCAAAAGCCGACAGCGAAAACCAAGGACCGGTTCCCTCGAACGTCGTGCTTCCTGCGGCAGACCTCATGGAATCCGCTGCTCAGGCGAAATAGTTAGATCTGCGTGAGTCACCGCCCGTTGCTTAACCGTAGGCTTGTCCCTTGGTTGAGAGCGTGGATGATTTCACCGTTAGACGACTGAAATTGATAGGAGTGCCGCAGTGTTTCTCCGAGATATTCTTTCGCGGTGGCCACCGCTGCCGGGAGTGATTGGCCGAGGGCGATGGCAGCAGCCAGGGCGGCGGAAAGCGTGCACCCCGTGCCGTGGGAGCCGAGGACCGAAATGCGTGGGGCGATGAAGCGGTGGGCGTGGCCGTTTTCAACTAACAAATCAATGCAATGTGGCCCAGCGAGATGACCGCCCTTCAGCAAAATGGAAGTGCCGAACATCTGGGACAGCTTGCGGGCGGCGAGTTCCAGCGAGTTCTCATCAGGGATACTCTCGCCTAGCAAAACCTCGGCTTCGGGAAGATTTGGGGTAATGACCGTGGCAAGCGGGAGTAACAGATTTTTGTAAGAAGCAAGCGCTGCGGACTCCAGCAATGAATCACCCGTGGAGGCGACCATGACGGGATCGACAACTAGGGAAATGCCAGGATAATTTTTCAGAATTTCCGCAATGGCAGTGACATGCGCTGCGGAAAAAAGCATGCCCGTCTTGATGGCGGCGACTGGGAAACTTTCGAGCAGCAGGGAAATTTGATCGGTGACGATTTCCACCGGCACAGGATGGACGCAGCGGACCCTGTTAGCCGTTTCCGAAACCACGCAGGTCACCGCAGTTAGACCGTGGATGCTGAAATGTTGGAAGGTTTTCAGGTCCGCTTGGATCCCCGCACCAGCCGAGCAATCGGATCCAGCAATCGTAAGGGCGATGGGAGGCGGGAGGAGGGATTTCATGGGGGAAAAATGACGGGGAAAGGTGATGTCGTCTTGGATGATAGATCTTATAGGATCAATAGTCATTATTGATTTTTTCTCCGATAATCCAGCCGGGCCTTCGTCATGTTCTCGCGGAGGCCACCTTTTTTGAGGAAATCCTTTTCCAACCGGCGGATCGGCTGATCGAGGAGAAAGCTGGGTTGTTCGAACGAATCGAACCGCAAGCCGATTTGGAGTTCGAACTCCTGATTGACTACGCCGCGCTGCTGGGGGCCGGTGATGGCGAAGCAATGTGTTTCGCCTTGGCGGAAAGTCGCGGGCATCTGATCGCCATCGATGACGAAAGAGCCATCCGCCGTGCCAAAAAGCGGAATCCGAACTTCGAAACCCTCGGCACCCTTGATATCCTGATCCTGTAGCAGGAGCGAAAAGGAGTTGCCGATGAGCGAATGGGCCAATTGCTCCAGTCCATCTTCCGCTTCGCCGACCTGCCGCGTCGCATCCGAATTATGCGTGGTGGCAGCGGTCCTGGGGCAGGTAGTGAGCCCAGATAGATGGGTTTTGCCCGCGGATTTTACCGTGCGAGGACTGGTGCCTTTGAGAAATTCAGGGCCGGAATCCATCTGAACTGACTACAATTCTCTCCTGAAGCTGTAGTGGCGTTGCCAAGAAAACTGTTCACGATCACGACCTTTAAGATGTCAATCACACTGAGCAACCGCGAGATTGCGATTCAATCACCAGCACCCTATTCGTCGGGATAATGATGCGTTATCTGACAGTGAGAAAGGCGATGGCAACTCTCGTTCAATGCGCACTCAACTGGAAACTAATAACTGTTGCCGGACTCGCATGGGTTTGGATAGCGGCGGGGGTGTCAATTCTCGCGAGAATTGGAGTTTGGGAAGGTTCCTTCATAAAGGAGACCATTCTGTGGGCCGCGTTTTCTGGAACGGTTTCGCTCGATTCAAGATCGACGTTGCTTTAGTGAGATTTCGAATATCGGAAACGTGAGAAGCATATCAGATAGTTCGGCGGAGTCACCAGGTTGCAGCGGCAAGACATCAGGTTGGAACTTCGAAATACTGTAAGGAGGTTGAGGCGTGGACGGAATCTTGACGCTGCCGCAGCCTACCAACAAGGCAACCAAATACAGCAGAGCCGTCTTCTTCATTTTCTTTGCCGACCGTCAAAGCGCATCCACCACTACCAGCGGCGGCGGAAGGCGATCACGGGGGTTGAGGTTCAAACAACGGAGGAGCATCGAAACAGATCGGCTGGTAGTGATTGGATGACTCGGCTTCCATGAGAATAAATGGGGTCATTTCTCACGGATTAACATGTTAGGTCCTCTTCACCCATCCTAATAATTTAAACCTAATCCGCATCCCGCCGGTGCGTTTGTGAGATCGTCTATGGCGTAAAATCACGACCATTCGTTTTCGATTCCTAACGACTTACATCTGCGGCACGCGCCGTAGTTTCGAGACGTCGTGGCCGCTGGCGGCGAGGTGTCTTTTAAGCGAGCAAAACTAGCCAGAGAATCGCCAATCCACGATTCGCGGCTGGATGCGCGATCCAGTAAACGCGGGCACTCACGAATTAAGTTTAGCTCTAGAAGGATTTCGTATAATTTTTAAAGCAATCAGGCGAAAAAACGAGGTTCGCGAAAAAAACGCAAAATCACAAAGGCAATGCTGGACGCCAGATGGAGATTACGCATTAATTCGCTCAGCCGTCTCGCGTGGCTGTGAATAAGCCGCTGTGGTGGAATGGTAGACACCCCAGACTTAAAATCTGTTGTCCGCAAGGGCGTGCCGGTTCGAGTCCGGCCAGCGGCACCACGTTGATTTCAACCACTCGTGGGTCAATAACCACTTCGAAATATTTAATAGGTCAGGCATGTTAGGTGCCTAATTTTTTACGCCGGACGCTCCGATAAAATCCAATTCTTCACATTCCGGCTATATCAACGAAGCTGTCCTAGAGCTAACAATGACCAACGGACCTTCTGAATGGGGCGGACCTGCCGCCCTCGCTCTCCGTAGCTCGGAATTCAAATGGACCAAAGGATCGCAGCGCCGAGCCGCAACCATGTGGTGCGGGGATACCGCAGAAGGGGACCGATTCATTTTCAATCTTTTCATTTGCGCCGGATCGATTCCTCGCGGAAAGAACAGCATGGCGGCAGACAAATAAATCCCCATAATTTAATACATAGCAATTAGCAATCAATCAAATCATGTCAGCAAAAGATCTCACTAAAGAAGCGCCTACCAGCCCACGAGTCCGCATCGGCGGCTATGCAATCCTCGCTCGTGCGCTCGATAAAGGCCGCGCCGATATCGCCGGGAACGTCGGCAGCTATCACTTCGATTGCCCACTCGATAACTATCTGTTCGGATTTAAAGGCGTGTCCGGGGCGGATGTGAAAAAGCTGCTCGAAGGCGGTGCCAGCACTGAAGAAGTCGCCGCGTGGCTCGATGCTAACGGCACTCCGAAATCCGCTGCGGAAATCGCGGAATGGTCTGATGGTGTCGAGTCCGCACGGCCTTACGATATCGAGGACAAAAAGGAATGGTTCATCGGTGTCTGTGCAGAAGCCGGGGTGGATCCTGCAACTAGCACTCTTTTTGACTACCTCGAAGCTGATGACAAAATAAGTTTCGTAAGCTGAACCGGACTTTGTGCCGACTCAATCTCCCACTCCCGACCAGCGTCTAGCAGCCCGCGAAAAGCCTAACGGTTTTCCGGTGATGCGACAATGCTGGTCGGGTTTGCTTTTTCTTCACTGGCCGATCGATCCCTCGCTCATCCAAGCGCGGCTGCCAGCCGGGTTGTTTGTGGACACTTACGACGGGCAAGCTTGGCTGGGAGTTGTCCCGTTTTTCATGGATCGCGTGCGCCCGGTGATGCTACCCCCCGTGCCGAGACTCTCGTATTTTCTCGAACTTAACGTCCGTACCTATGTGCATGACGCCGAAGGGCGACCCGGTGTTTGGTTTTTTTCGCTGGATTGTAACCAGCCCATCGCTGTTGAAATCGCACGGCGTTTTTTCCACCTCCCTTATGAGCATGCGGCGATGAAGATCATCCGGCGAGGAAATCAAATCGATTATCACAGCCACCGGAAAAGCCTTGCTGCCAATCTATCGAAATTTCGCTACGAAACAGCATCCTCCACACAGCTTGCGGTTGAAGGGTCATTAGAATGGTTTCTCGTCGAACGCTATCTGTTATTTTCTGTGAATCCTGCTGGCGCTCTTTACTGCGGCCGCGTGCAGCACGCGCCCTATGAAATTGCTCCTGGAAACTGCACCCACTGGTCCACCGAACCGCTACGCCTGCTTGGTTTCAATGACCTGACAGGGAACCCGCCATCCATGCTTGTGGCGAAAACAGTGGAGGTGAAGATCTTTCCACTGAAGCGCATTCAATAATTTTGAGGAGAATTGTGGAGCGTTTCCAATCACTGGTCCAAATTGATGAGAGTTCTGGTAATTTTTTGTTAGTTTGTGTGGGGATCTTTTTTGGATAGATGCTGCCATGCCGCGGCGCACCTTTCTCACGCGTCCGAATTCTCATTGCAAATGGGATCAAGTTTTGGGGAGAATTATATGACATGGAAATCCCCCCAACGTGAATAAAGGGCTAAGGCTTGCGAGCAAGGCAAAAGACGGCGTAAGCTTTCGCATGAGAATTGCGAATACCGGCGAGACACTTCGCGAAATTTTGAACGGGCACGACAGCAAGCGAGTTTTGGTGCCGGGGTGCCCCTTTAAAATTTCCCGAAGTGTTTGGCCGATAGTCGCAACCTTCATGCAAAACCTTGATCTGTCTATCCCCACGCTCGCAAGCCTTAGCCCATTTTTGACATGGAATGATGCTTCATTTGATGCCCAATCTCTCGGCTACTCACAGAATGCTCCGTTCCAACCCCCCTCCCTAATCCATTGACCCACCCGGCGGATCACACCCGTTTCAGCGACCAGGAACTCATCGCCGCGATGAACTCCGGGGACGCGGCGGCGTTCGAGGCGCTTTACCATCGCTATCGGGAATGGGTGGTCTCGCTGGCGTGGAAATTCACCCGCTGTGACTCGCTGGCAAACGACGTCCTGCAGGAAACTTTCCTCTATCTGCTGAAGAAATTTCCCGGATTCGTCCTGACCTGCCAGCTCAAGACATTCCTCTATCCGGCGGTGAAAAACCACTCGCTCAATGCCACCGCCAAGGTCGCGAAATTCCAATCCGGGCCTGACGGGCAAAGCGTGCTCGACCGCCTCGTCGCGCCGGCCAGTGAACCCGGATCGACGAGTGATTTCGACGCCGTGCTCGCCGATCTTAGCGAGGATCACCAGGAAATCCTGATGCTGCGCTTCGTCGATGGTCTGAGCCTTGCGGAGATCGCCGAGGCCACGGGCATCCCTCTTGGCACCGCGAAATCCCGGCTCCATCACGCGCTTTCCCGTCTCCGCGAGGACCCGAAGACACGCGAATATTTTCTTTCGTGAACGAAATGCCCGCCTCAACCACTCAACTCTAGGACGATGAAACCGGAAAACGCGCAGAAATCCCCCAACGACGACACCACCCAGGTGCCGCCGGAGTTGATTCTTGCCCTTAAGCGTCTCCAGCCCGGACCGGTTGAAATTTCGCCCACCGTCGATGCCGCCGTGATGCGGGCGGCGCGCGATCAGTTGAAATCCAGCCGTTTCGGCACTCATCCGCGCATCGGGGCCTGGCTGTTCGGATCGCTCGCGGCGGCGGCCTGTGTCCTGCTCGCGTGGATTTTCTTCCGTCCCGCGACGCCCGGGAAAAACCTGGCGACTGCTCCGCCCGCGCGGCAGGAAGACGCCGCAGCCGTGATCCTGCGCGAGGTTTCCGCGCTTTTTCCCAACCAGGTCCGGTCCATCGTCAAAGACGAATCCGGCCTTCAAATGATACTCGCCGACGAGCCCAACATCGAACCCACCCCAGCCCTGGTCCTCAAAATCTGCGACGCCCGGAGCTGCCGTGAAATCATCACCTTCAGCGGCCAGAATATCGAAATCGCCGGGCACGAAGTCACCGTAAAAGCTAAAAACGGCGGCCGCGTGATCCTCGACGGCGGGAAATTCCTCTGGTCCAGTGACCTCAAAAAACAGCCCGGATCGGACATACACATCGAGTCCCGTTGGCTGTGACGGAAAGATTTATCCTAAAGAGGAAAATGGAAACCTCGCCAGAACACGGCAAGTGACCTAACTTCAATGCCATGGATACTCCCATGGCTGTGATTTCCGCTCACCCGGCGGGTGAGACAAAAACCTCACCTCAATATCCATCCGGAACCT
>JANYEC010000106.1 GCA_025363295.1 Akkermansiaceae bacterium | reverse complement strand
GAGCTTTCCCAGCTGATAGTAGATGGAATGGGTCCCGAACGCGATGCCGTGCTTCTCTTTGAGCCAGGCCTCAGCTTGGCCGGCAGTCCGAAATTCTCCCGCCCGGAGCTTTTCGGTTAGTTCCGCCTTAGCTTCGGCTGTTATCATGCCCTTTCTTCCCGAACCCTCTCCACGCGTTAGAAGCGCTTCAATTCCACCATTCCGGAACAGTTTGATCCAATCATTAATACTGTTTCGATGGCGTCCTACCAAATGGGCCACTGCGGGGATATCCAGTTCACCTTCGAGCAAATGCTTGATGGCGAGAAGCCGCTCTCTCTTCCAACCGATCTTCTCGATACGGTGCCTTTTGGAGACCTCAGGTGCCTCGTTCTTGTAGTCTAGTCTGCCTCATTTTGAACCCATGCGCTCTGTATATGCGAAATTTACTACCGCACATCGAACAATTTGCTAAATGGCATTACCTGATTGGGACTAGACCGTTTGCCAGAATTCATTTCCGAATCGAAACGCAGAGTCGCGGAGATCGCAGAGAGTAGCGCGGAGACAAGCTTAGTATTCTCCATCTCCGCGCCACTCTCCCCATCCCCTCGCAAAAAGCTGCCTATGGATAAATGGCAAAACAAATTTCGATTGCCGGTTGAAAGCCCTTCTAATGGAAGCGGGAGCGTAAATAGGGTCATTGCTCTCCAATTCACATGATTGTTGATCCGTTTACTCTGACCCCATTTATTGATGTTAATCCAAGAGCGCTGACCCCATTCATCAGAAAGGACGTGCCATGCCTTTTTGACAGGCTCGATCATCCAGTTACCTCGCGAGACACCTGCTGGCTGGTGCGTTCTTTGCCGAGGCACGCCGCAAAGTTCCCAACGCGTTATGGAGTGCATTCTGTTACCTCTCGGAGCACTCGTATCCAGCGCGCATTGGTTTCTACGCCGACCAAGTCCGCCAATTCAACCGATGGACGATTGGCGGGACAACCTTCGACGTTTCAGGGTATGTCATCAAGGACGGCAAGACCGTCAAGATCGAGGCAAGCCACCTCACCGATCAAGACTGCTTTTTTACCCTACTCTAACATTTATTCGGAGTTCAATTCCACGGATAAAAGCTTCGCGCTTCGGGGGCAGCGCTCCGGGGTCCGCTCCTGTCCCAAATAACAGACATTGGCGGTTCGTTTTCATGGAAGCGGGTTAGGGAATGAATGGGGGCAGGTTTCGCATTTTAACATTTCCGGTGATTGCCGTTGGTTTCACAGGTCGATTTTTGCGAGCAATTCCTCGACGGTTAGCTTGTGGTGAGTGGCCACCGGTTTCAAGACACCGCCGAGCAGTGTGCCGGATTTTTATCACCCAGCCCGGAGCTGCCGACGACTTTTTCCGGCTTGATTCAAAAAAGAAACCCTCATCTTCGCGAGTGGGTAGGCCAGTTTCTTATGGGCAGGGGGAAAAGCGAGTGATTTCCCATCGAAAATTGGGTTAGGAAAAATTCAGTGCGTCCATATCGAAGACGACAGTGACGTCCTCTGGCAGGCTGGTTTTTGCGAGAATCTGTTGGACGTGATTCGTCAAAGGGCGGGCGCGGTGGGAGCGCAGGGTGATTTGAAAACGGAACTGACCGTGCGAGCGGATGAGCGGAGAGGACAGCACCTCGCCAAGGGTGATTCCGTTAGGCAAGTTTTCCGCCAAGCGGAGGTGGAGAGTTTGTAAGGTGAATTCAGCGCGGCGCTCGTGGGTGGAGCGGGACGTTAGAACGGCGCAGTGGGCGTAAGGCGGAAATGAAAACTGGCGGCGGAATTCCATTTCTTGCTCGGAAAACCCGTCGAAGTCGTGCTTGCGAGCATATTGGATAGAAGGCGAGTGTGGCGTGAAGGTTTGCACGATGACCTCGCCCTCCAGATCTCCGCGACCGGCGCGACCGGCGACTTGAGTGATGAGTTGAAAAGTGCGCTCGCCGGCACGAAAATCCGGGACATGCAGGCCCAGGTCCGCGTTGAGGATGCCGACGAGAGTCACGTTCGGGAAATGCAGGCCCTTGGCGATCATCTGCGTGCCTATCAGGATGTCGATTTTGTGAGATTTAAAAGCTGATAGAGTATCACGGAGGGCATTCTTACGGCGCATGGCATCGGCATCGATGCGGGCGAATTTGGCTTTCGGTAGAACTTTAGCTAACACCTCTTCGACTTTCTGCGTGCCGTAGCCTTGCAGGATGATTGCAGGGCTTTTGCACTCCGGGCACTTGCGAGGAACGATGGCTTGGTGGCCGCAAACGTGACAAACGAGGCGCTCGTCTGTGCGGTGATAGGTAAGGGCCACGGCGCAGTGCGGGCACTGGCAGACGTGGCCGCAGGTGGGACACTGGAGGGAACGGGCAAAGCCGCGGCGGTTCAGAAAGAGGATGGATTGCTCGCCTTTTTCTAATCGCTGTTCGAGGGCAGTGCGGAGTTTATCAGATAGAATCGCGACGCCACCCTTGTGCTTGGTTTGTTCCAAGCGCATGTCCACCACGCGGACCAGCGGCATGGAAGCACCATCGGCGCGTTCGTTGAGACGAAGGAGCTCGTATTTCCCGGTCTCGGTATTATGCCACGATTCGAGTGACGGCGTGGCGGAACCTAACACAATGGCGCAAGGCTCAAAAGCGGCCCGCAAAACGGCGACATCGCGGCCATGATAGCGTGGAACGTTTTCCTGCTTGTAGGTATTCTCGTGTTCTTCATCGACGAGAATCAGCCCGAGGTCCGGCAGCGGTGCAAAAACGGCGGAGCGCGCGCCGATGACGATGCGTGCGGTGCCCTTACGAATGCGGTGCCACTCGTCGAAGCGCTCTCCTTGTGATAGATTCGAGTGCAGCACGGCCACCTGATCGCGCATCGCGGCGAAGCGGGATTTAAAGCGGCGGACCGTTTGAGGTGTTAGGGAAATTTCGGGGACGAGAACGAGCACGGTTTTCCCAAGATCGAGTGCGCGTTGTGCAGCTTGCAGATAGACCTCAGTCTTGCCAGAGCCGGTGACGCCTAACAAAAGAATGGGTTTGGAGCTTGCGGGATTGGCGACTGCCTGAAGCACCGATTCCAGCGCGGTGGCTTGTCCGGGATTGAGCACGAGCGGCTTGGATTCAATGAATTCCTCCTGGTTGTCCGCCTCCGGATCGCGACGGACTTCCTCGGCCTCTAACCGGAGCAGGCCGGCTTTTTCCATGGATTTCAGCGCTGCGGCATTTCCCTCACCCAGGTAGGCTACAGCCATGCGCAAGTCTGCGGCGGCGGCGAGCAGAGAAAGGATGGCAAACTGGCGGGGCGCGCGTTTTTCTAATTTTGCCAGAGCTGCGGGATCGGGTGCTGCATCAAGGATCGCGACGCGGCGAGTTTTCGCGGAGTTTTCCTCGGATCTAACTCCTTCTGGCAACACGGAACGGATCACGGACTCGATACTAGAGGCATAGTAGTGTGCAATCCAATCGGCAGTGCGGAGCAGAACCGGGGTAATGAGCGGCTCGGGATCGATAAGCGATTCCAGCTCGCGGAGGGCGAAGTCTGCCTGCTCGGGCACGATGACGGAAAGCACGGTGCCGGTGGCGGATTTGCGGCGAAGCGGGATGCGCACACGGCAGCCAGGAAGCACGTTCAGACCCGCCGGAATGGCGTAGTCGAACACGAGCTCGGAAGGGCCATCGATGAGGACGCGGGCGTTCACTGCTGGGGATGGTGGCGGGGGAAAAAGGCGGAAGAAAGAAGATTCAGAATCTGCCAGAAAAACCAGCAGTGCTCATGTGGGGGTTTTGTGGGCTGTGTGACAGCGGGAAATTCCGGGCTTTCGCGGCGGCGGGGATTCGCTAGCGTGAAGGCGTGACGGAGAAACAAGAAGGAATGCTGGTGGCTGCGCCGGAGCGATGGGATGAGGCGTGTTTTGCGGTGCCGGCGCTGCGGGCGATGGTGGCATCCGGGTTGGCTGTAGGAATTTTGTGTCCAACAGAACAGCGGGACTTTTGGAAAATGATCGAAGGATTGGAGGTAATCGATTTTCCGTTGAGGGCGAAAGCGAAAATGATGGCAGCGGGAATCCGTGGAGCTTGGCAGGTGTCTCTGGCATGGGAGTATGGATTTGCGGCAGAGGTTTTTAAAATCGCGGGAATTCCAAAGCGGCTGGCTCAGGATGAGCGGAAACTGAAGAAACTCATCACGCATCCGATTCATTTTGCAGTGGGTCCGCTAGAGCATCGGGTGCGGTATTATCTAACTGCGGTAGAGTCGTTAGGAGTGGAGCCGGGGAAAGCCGAGTTTTTCATGCCCTTAGCGATTGGAATCGAGCCGGTGGGGAGCGCCGTGTTGCTTTGCCCGGGATCGGACTTCGGGCCGAGTCATGAGTGGCCGCTTGACAGGTGGGTGGAAATCGGAAGAAAACTGCTAGAAGGGGGTCAGCGGGTGACAGTGGCCGGCGTGGATGGCGGGCGGGGATTGGGAGAAAATCTAGCGGAAATGCTGGGGCAAGGAGTGGAGTTTTTCCATGCCGCGCCGCTAATGGGGGTCCTTCCACTACTCGCGGTGCATGGGCTAGTCGTCGCTGCGGACGGTTCTCTGCCGCACCTCGCGGCACATGCTGGGGCGACTTGTGTGGTGCTTTTCGGACCGAACGATCCGGCTTGGAAACGCCCTCTCGGAAAGCGCCATGGTATCGTCCGCCGTCATGTGGAATGTGCTCCCTGTTTTCTCGCAAAATGCCCGCTGGACATGCGTTGCCAAAGGGAGCTGGACGTTGAGCGGGTGTGGGAAGTGATCCGAGGAAAGCTGCCGTAGATTTCACTCCTCTTTCTCGGCACCTTTGACCGGCAGTAACAGCGCGAAAAATGCCGCCGGGATAAACAGATAGGATGCCGTTAGAAGAACTCCTGCATAGTCGCCCTGCACTTTGTTATAGATCCCGAAAAACACCACGCCCACTGCGGAGAGGATGCGTCCAATATTATAACAGAACCCAGCTCCCGTGCTCCGCAGCAACACTGGAAACAACGGCGGGAGGCACATCGTGAACAGTCCGAAACACCCCTGCATCACGCCGATGATCGCGAACAGGCTATAAGTTATCTGCAAGCTGTGTTCGCTGGAAAAGGTAAACCACATCACCACGAAATACCCGGCTAACATCAGCGCAATCGCCCGCCCATATCCGATCCATCCCGCCAATCCACCCGCCGCGAAATTTCCGATCAGCGAGCCCACCATGATCCATAACAGCGCCATCACCGTCGCCCCGTCCTTCGCCGCTTTCAAAGTCCCCACCTCCGGCAGACTGCGGATGTAACTTTGCTGCCAGAACATAAAAGTCCAGTGCGCCGTTAGAGAAACCGCACAAATCAACATGACCCGCCACGTCACGCTCCGCACTTCTGGCCCGAAGAGCTCGCGGATCTTAGGCACGTCGTGCCCTGTTCTCGCCTCGGTCCACTCCTCTGTTTCCGGCACTGCGCTGCGAATCCATAAAGTGATGAAAGCTGGTAGAATCCCTACCAGAAAGATCCATTGTGGCGGGTGCCCCTTGAGCAAGGCTCCTGCCAGGCAGGCTAACAAAATCCCGCAATTCACCGCACTTTGTAGCGTGGCCGCGATCCATGGCCGCCATTTTTTGGGCCATGTTTCTGATAGAAGCGATGCCCCCACCGCCCACTCCCCACCGATTCCCAGAGCGGCCAAAAATCGGAACACCAGCAAGTGCCACCATTCTTGTGAAAAATACGACAGGCCGGTGAAACAGGCGTAAGTTAGAATTGTCAGAACCAGCGCCTTGCTCCGGCCTAGCAGATCCGCTACCCGGCCAAAAAAACCACCGCCCAGTGCCCAGCCCACGAGAAAGGCCGCTTGGATGATCGATGCCTTTTTCCCCACCTCTGGATCGGCCTCACTTGTCATCAACAACTGCGCCACGAACGCAGTGGCCACGAGCGTGTACAAGTGCATGTCTAACCCGTCGAAAAGCCACCCGAGCCATGCCGCCAAGCCCGAGCGAACCTGTTGCGGCGAGAGGTCCCGCAGTCTGGGGGCTTCAGTGCCGGGTGATGGATTGGAAATACCGCTCATGGGGTTACCTGCATTTTCAGCAAGTCCACGACAATGACGAGCGAAATGACCCGCAAGTCCGCAGCTTGAGCGAGAGAATTGCGGCCCCCCTTCTCGATCAGCTCAAGCTCGAATAAAACTCAAGGATCTACATCGGTCACGTTAGGCGGCGTGATAATGATGGGAGGATTCGGTGGAAACAGCGGTTTTCCACCTGGGCCACGGGGTGTGGGTCCGGTGGGTCCATGACCAGGGAAATCCAGAGGATTCGGGGTCGCGGCGACACTGTCTGGCGCGATGGCCTTAGAATCTTTAGCGTCTTTAGAATCTTTCGCACTCTTCGCGCTGGAGCTGCCATCACCGCCATTCGCCTCGTATTTGGCTAACACGGATTGAACGCCGGCCAGCGACTCGGGCACGGTCGCAATCGCGCATTGGGAAATGATCCGCATCATTTCAGGAGCGGCGATGATCGCTGACTCGACGATGGAAACCACTCTCTCGACATCGGCGTCACTTGCCGTGATCGCGGTTTTGACAATTTCGCACGAACAACCGGGATTGGCCTTCACTTCGGTTTCAACCAATTCAAGCAGCTTGGAGTCATCGAGTTTGATACGTTGGTCCAGCGAGAGTGAGATGCTCACGCAGTTTGACTCTGGCTTCCCCGATTCACGGTAAACCGCGGAAATAAGGGCAAGGTCGGTTTTCACACCGTCGGTCGGAATGCCAGAAACACCCGCGGCCACTTGGCGGAAGGGCGATGGCTTTTGCAAAACTGCGAGATCCACCACGGCAGCGACGGGACGGCCATTTTGCAGGCGGGTTTCCAATGTCATTGCATCCTGCGCAGTGTAAAATGCCGGTCCTTCCGATACAGATCCCTGCGCCTTCTCCATCGTGGGCAGTTCTGCCGGAGGGAGCGAGGTTCTAACGCTGGCCGCTGCCACGCGCCGCCCTTCAGGAAGACTTGCGAGGTTCTCAGTGTAGTTCTGTGCCACCAACGGTGTGAGGAGGCTTAGAAAAACCGATGTCGTGCCGATGCAGAATTGCGTTTTCATGGGTAAAGGTCAGATGAATTAAACCAGCACTCTTAAAATTAAACAAGTCTATATTTTTAATATATCCTTGTCTATCGGGCGATCCGGATCAATACGGTTTTTACCCTCAGCGCTTTTTCTGGAAGCAATACGATCGGTAAAAAAGCTCCCCACACGCGAGCGCATTGTAAACCCGCGAGCCTTGGACTCCGGCGAAGTCACGGCCGAGGGAGTGGAGGAATTTTGGCAACTTTTTATCTAACAAATCTAGCGAGCGGGCCGAGTTGCAATCCATCCCACGCAAGACCACCGCGCTAATATCTTTCCCTTGTTTAAGAGTAAGTGGAGCATTTTCCAGCGCAGTCTCCCATGCCTCGAGGCCGTCACTGAAACGAAAATCCGCATAGAGAAAATACCCACCCGGCTTGAGGACACGGGCGACTTCGGAGAGAAATTTAGGGACGTCTGGATAACAGTGCGAGGCCTCTACGTTGATAACGGCGTCAAAACTGTGATCTGGAAACGGCAGGTTCTGGGCATCGCCTTGGACGAAATCGAGGCCCACGACGCGATGCCGTTTTTTACAAAATTCGATACCCGCGGGATTGAGGTCGAGTCCTGTATATTTTGCCGGTTTCTGAGTCCGGGCGAGGTAGGATGCGCCCCCGCCGTGACCACAACTGACTTCGAGCACGTTCTTCTGATAGAAATTCACCTGCATGCCGACGTGGTGATAGAGCTGAATGCAGGAGCGGTTTGGCTCATCCTCCGGTGAAAGCGGAATGGCCATGGGTGGATCGGTCTCGAAGGCGTAATTGAGAAAAATCACCTCGTCGCCGTGAAGCCGCCGGGTAAGGAAGGGATACCAAAATTTCCAAATCGCTTTGCGAACGGCACCGATAGAAAATAAATGATCGATGAGTGGCATGGCGGTGAGGAGATGGAGTTTAGGCGTTCCGAATCGCGATGACCGCATCCACCATACTCGGTGCGCGAAACGTGGAAGAGCCGGCAACCATCACGTTTGCCCCGGCAGAAAAACATCGGGCGGCCGTGATGGCATCGATGCCGCCGTCCACTTCAATGTGGAATGTTAGGTTTTTCGCAGCTCTGATTTTCACGGCATCTGTAATTTTTTCTAACACTTCAGACATGAATGCTTGGCCGCCGAAGCCGGGAACCACTGTCATGCAAAGCAACAAATCTATCTGATCGAGAAACGGCTCCACGGCGCCCAAAGGGGTGGCGGGATTGAGCGCGAGCCCGGCCTCGCAACCGGCTTCGCGAATGCGCCGCAGAGTCTCGGCCACATCATGCTCGGCCTCGACGTGGACGGTAATCATATCGGCACCGGCAGCTACGAAACGCGGCAAATAGTGATCGGGCCGCGAAATCATTAGGTGGACATCGAGGTAGATGTCGTTCGATTCATGCACGGTTTGCACCATCGCCGGGCCGAAAGAAATGTTGTCCACGAAATGCCCGTCCATCACATCCATGTGCAGCCAATCCGCTCCTGCTAGGATCGCCCTGCTCACCTCATCTCCCACGCATGAAAAATCTGCCGCGAGTAAAGACGGGGCGATCACCCGATCCTGATAAGTTTTAGGAATCACAGATGTGATACGAACCACGAACGCGCATGGATGACACGCAAAAATTTTTCAGTCTGGAAAGATCATCAAGGGCTTGGGAAGGCGGCTCGGGCATAAAATGATCCGGAAATCCGCGTGCATCCGCCTGCGCCATCCGCTACCCATCGGGCGTGGACGACGAGGGACCGATCATTGATTTGCATAGCGACATTTATTTCATGGGCCAAGCAATGCGCGAGGCCCACAAGGCATACGCCGCCGGGGAGGTGCCGATCGGCGCGGTGATGGTGCACGAGGGCCGCATTATCGCCCGTTCATGGAACCAAGTGGAAACGCTCAAGGACGCCACCGCCCACGCCGAAATGCTTGCGTTGTCTGCGGCACAAGTCGCGCTTGGCGATTGGCGGTTAGAGAAATGTACTCTCTACGTCACGAAGGAACCTTGCCCGATGTGCGCCGGAGCGATTGTCCATTGTCGGCCAGAGCGCTTGGTCTTCGGCTGCCCGGACCCCAAAGCCGGTGCCGCCGGCGGGTGGATCAATTTGCTTGAAGCGAACCCGCCACTCAATCACCGCTGCGATGTTACCCCCGGCGTGCTTGGCGAGGAATGTCTGCACGTCATCCAGAGCTTTTTCCGCGAGGCGCGGGAGCGGAAAAAATTCGAGCGGATCAGCGACTCGGCGACTGAGGCTTAATACCCTAAAACTTGGCGAAATCAGGCGATTTGGACAAATTGTAGAGACAAGATTGCACCTGGTGAGGTTTTAAGCGACAAGAAGTCGCCCCACATGACCCAGCTTTTGATTGAACCCGCCCGCCGCACTGGTTGTGACGATATTCCCGCTCTAACCGAAGTCCTGCGCTCCGCCGCCCAACGCCAGCGATCGCCCATCGATGATGTGCTGGATTCCGGCGTGATCGACGAGGAACGCTACATGCGGGAATTGGCGCATGACTTGGGAATCGAGTGGCTCGACAGCATTCCGATGGCGGAGGTACCCTTGCCGCTGCGCGAGGCTTGCGGGCCACGCTTGGCGCTTAGACATCGCTTGTTGCCGGTGGCCATCGAGGGTGAGGGCGATCACAAGCGACTCAAACTCTGCACATTTGACCCGTTTAATCTCATCGCCCGCCAAGCGGCGGCACAGGAACTCGCACTACCGATTGACTGGTGCATGGCGTCGCGGAAACGTCTGCACGAAGCCCTGCGGCGCTTATATGGAGTGGGTGCAGACACGTTTGAACAAATTTTAGAAGGTCGGGATTTTGACTACGATCATCTCGAAAGCGGCGAAGACGAGGCCAACGTCATCGACCAAGACGACGACGAGGAAGCTTCCGTCGTCAAATTCGTGAACCAGATTATCCGCGAAGCGCTCGATCAGCGGGCGACGGATATCCACGTTGAGCCGCTGAGCACGAACCTGCGCATCCGCTATCGGATCGACGGACGTCTGATCGAGGTCGCCGTTCCAGAAAACATCAAGGCGCTGCAAAGCTCCGTGATCGCGCGGCTAAAGATCATGGCCCGCCTCGACATCGCCGAGCGCCGCGTGCCCCAAGATGGACGGATCAACCTCCAGTTTGAAGGTGCCACCATCGACGTCCGGGTCGCCACGGTCCCCACCGTCGAGGGCGAGAGCGTATCGCTGCGTCTCCTCAACCAAGAGAAATTCAACATTGCCAAGCTCGGGATGGAGCCCTTCGTTCAGAAAAAAATCGAAACCCTGTTGCATTTACCTAACGGAATCATTCTCATCACGGGGCCGACTGGCTCGGGAAAATCCACCTCACTCTACTCATTTCTAAGCGAGGTGAATCACCCGGAGCGGCGCATCGTCACCGTCGAGGATCCGGTGGAAAACAAGCTGGTCGGCGTGATGCAGATCGCCGTGAAAAATGAGATCGGCCTAACATTTGCTACGGCTCTGCGCTCCATTTTAAGAGCGGACCCGAATATCGTGATGATTGGGGAAATCCGGGACCTCGAGACCGCGGAGATCGCCATCCGCGCCTCGCTCACGGGTCACTTGGTATTCTCAACGCTTCACACGAATGACGCGCTCGGCGGCATCAGCCGTTTGGTGGATATGGGCGTCGAGCCGTTCTTGGTATCCGCCGCAGTCCGCGCTTTCCTCGCCCAGCGCCTCGTTAGAAAACTTTGTCCGCATTGTAAAACTCCGCGTGCTGTTAGCGATCAAGACCGCGTCGATCTTGGAATCCCGCTACACATTCCAGGACAGGCCTATTCGCCGAAAGGTTGCGACCGCTGCCGCATGACCGGTTTCTCCGGCCGCCTTGCGATTTACGAAATCATTCTCATCACCCAGCCGATGCAGGAGCTCGTCGCCCACCGGGCCCAATCTAACGAACTCCGCGCTCAAGCGGTCAAAGATGGCTACGTCCCGATGCGTGAATACGGCTGGTTCAAGGTCATGAAGGGTGAAACGACCATCGAGGAGGTCATTTCCGTCACCTCCTCCGATGTCGGCGGTGGGGAGTAAATCTGAGATCTGAAATCTGAAATTTCAAATTTTTCATGCCTCTTTTCGCCTACAAAGCCCTCGCTGCTAACGGTTCCGTCACTACCGGTGAACTCGACGCCGCAGATCGCCCCGAAGCCTTGCGCATGCTAGACCGCAAGGGACTGCAACCGGTCAATCTCAAGGAAACCACGGGCGTAGTGACCGCGAAAAAAACCACGGGCAGCGCCAACGCAAAAGCAGAGGAAGCCAAGAACAATAAGGATAAATCCGAAGCGAAGGAAACCGCAATTCCTGAAGGTCCTATCAAATTAAAACGCGCGGAAGTGGTGCTTTTCACTGAAGAGCTATCCGATATGCTCAGTGCGGGACTCCAGTTAGAGCCAGCGCTGAAGTCGATGGAAAACCGCCAAGAGTTAGGAAATCTCAAGGCCGTTTCCTACAAGATCCGCCAGATCGTGCGGGACGGGGTCAATTTCTCTGTCGCTTTGAAAAAAGTCAGTCCTAGCTTCGGTCCGCTTTATTGCTCACTTGCCGCCGCAGGTGAGGCGTCCGGTGCGCTGGATGATATTCTCAAACGCCAAGCTCACTATCTCAAGACTCTAGCAGAACTTCAAGCGCGCTTGATTCTCGCGATGATCTATCCGGCGTTCCTTGTCGTCGCAGGCATTGGCGTTTCGATCGTCTTTGTCACCACGCTCATCCCGCAGCTTACCGCTCTCATCAAAAGCAGCGGCGGCGAAATTCCGTTAGGTGCGGCGATCCTTATTTGGATCTCCGCTTTTCTCAGCAAGTGGTGGTTGGTCATCGTGCTCACTCTGATTGCATCGTTCATCTTTTTCAAAGCATGGAAAGACAACGAGGCGAACAAGCCCGCCTGGGATCGCATCAAGCTTAAGCTGCCTCTCGTGGGTCCGGTGATCACTAGCCGATTCTACGTCCAGTTTTTAGAAACGATGGCGAACCTCGTGGGAAATGGTTTGCCGCTCCTGCGCGCGCTCGAACTTTCCCGAGATGCCACCGAGAACCGCTCACTCCGAGAAGAACTCAACAAGGTGATCGACCAAGTGGGGGACGGGCGCTCGTTTTCCAAAGCTCTTATTCGCAACGGGGCCTTTCCGCCGCTGTTGATCGACATGATTTCCGTGGGTGAGCAAACCGGAAAAATCGACCAATCCTTGCGCCGTGCTGCCGAGCGCTACGACAAGGAACTCGACAAAGATCTCCAACGCATCATGGCCCTCGTCATGCCCGTGGTGCTCATCATCATGGCTGGCCTCATCGGCACGATGGCCTACCTCATGATCACTTCGATCTTCCAGACGATGTCTAAAATGAAATGACTTAAATTTGAACAAAACTGCCCGATTACGTGATTGAAACGATCACCCTCCGTCGTAAGTGTGTGAGAAACTTTATGAATACTTTGATTGATCGCCGCCGTTTTTTGTGGACCACCGGAGTTGCGGGTATCGGCCTCGCCTCGCCTGCCCTGTCGTTTGGCCAAGCCCCGGCCGTTTCGCCGAGCTCGAAGCTTCGGGTGCTCTCTATCGGGGTCGTAGGAACCATCGGCCGTGAGGACCGCCACCAAGTGGCATCCCACCCATCAGTTGAGATCGCGGGGCTTTGCGATGTGGATTCTGCTTCGCTTGCCAAGGCTGCCGCCGAACATCCGGGTGCCTTCACTTGCGCGGATTATCGCGAGGCATTTTCAAAACATGGGGATAAATTCGATGCCGTCATCGTCTCCACTCCCGATCACAGCCATGCGCCGATCATGCTCACCGCGCTGGCGAACCAAAAACACGTCTATGGCCAGAAACCACTTGTTCATCAGTTAGAAGAGCTAGTGATGATGGAAAAAGCCATCGCTGCACGACCGCATCTTGTCACGCAGGTTGGTAACCAGCGTATGGCTTTTCCCGGTCGCCGTGCCGCCGTGGAAATTCTCCGAAGCGGAGTGTTAGGAAAAGCGGTTGAAGCACACGTTTGGGTGAACTCGCCGAACGACCGCACCTATTTCAATCTCGACCGCACCGTTGCGGAGCCCACCCCGCCGCCCTCGAATCTGAACTGGGATCTTTGGAAATGCGCCACGGCGGACACGCCCTATCGCAAAGGCATCGCCCCGGTGATCTGGCGCTCGTGGTGGGATTATGGCAGCAATGGCCTCGGCGACTGGGGATTGCACGTGCTCGACGTAATTTTCTACGGTTACGATGAATTGCTAACACCCTTCGCCGTACAAACTAACTGCGCAAAAACAGAAAACCCGCTGTTTCACACGCATCCTTGCAATTCGACTATCACCTACGCGGTAAATTCCGACAAGTTCGCCCGCAAGGTTTTCCCCATCTATTACAGCGATTCGGCACAGCCCGTCTCGCGTGCGGCGATCGGCCTGCCACCCGGAAACTTCGCCAGTAACAACATGACCGTTGTCGTTTGTGAGAATGGCACCTTGACTCTAACGGAGGGCGGATTTATCGAAGTCTGGCGTGAAGGAAAGCTCACCAAGGGCCTCGACATGCCCGGTCTACCCGACTTCCCTGGGCTCAACCACTGGCACGCTTGGGTGGACAACTGCCTTGGCATCAAAACGGAGCTCCGCAGCCCCTTCAAGGACGCCATTCGGATGACCGAAGCCACCCTTCTCGCGGTGAAAGCCAGTCGTTTTCCTAACCGCGAGTTACTTTGGGATAAATCGACTCTTTCTTTCACCAATCACATTGAAGCCAGCAAGACCATCGTTCGCCGCGAATACCGTGAAGGGTTTGCACCGCCTGTTGTGAGCTGATTTTCTATGAGTTGCGGAGTATGTCCGTCTTGCTTTTGTTAGCAGACGGTGCACCAAAGGACCCATCCCTTCCGCTGAAAAAATAGCCAAGCGATCTGCGAGAGTTTCAGGCAGTGATCCAATTTTAGGACTTGCTGATGGTGCGGGCCGAAAAACGGCACGCAGTCTGCTGACCTGATGCGAGCCCCTAAGTTGTTAGCACGTCTCCTCGCATTAAGAACCGGCGATCCCCTCATGAATATACCAGCTGAAGTTTCACAACCGCCTCAGCGGCAGCGCGTTCTCAAACAAGTGGTAACGCTGCATCGTATTTACTAGGGGATGACAATGATATCATGCGATTGCTCGCACTCTTTCTTATTCGATAAACTTTCGATCAATTAAGTCAAAATTGTCACCATAATCTAATTTTCACGGCAACGATTCACGTTAGCTGTTAGCAAATTAAATTTCTTCTTCCATGAAAATGCATCGACTTCCTTCGCAATACACCGTCACCCATTTCAAGTTCGTTTCATGGGTGTTGCTTTTGATCTACCTGATGATTCCTTCTACCTTTGGGGTGATTGGATATTCAGTAGCGATGCAAAATCATGAATTCATGCAAATCGCTTTGGGACTTATCGCAGTCACCGTGATCGCGGTGATCATCCAATGGGTCATTTCTTGGCGGGCCCGCTGCCCGATCTGCCATACGACAGCGCTCTCCCATCAGGGTTGCACAAAACACCGGAATGCGAGGACTTTTTTCGGGAGTTATCGTCTCAGAGTGGCCTGTTCCGTTATTTTCAAACAGTGGTTTTGCTGCCCCTACTGCGGAGAACACACCGCTGTCCAAGCCCGCCCGCGCCCGCTTCCACGATTAAAATACCATTGAAATTCTCGAACCTCCACTTGGTGGACCGAATCTATCCGATCAGTGTTTCATCATTGATTCCGGTTACTGGTTTATGAATTTTCTTGCAAGAGTCGTCTCACCTTAGAAGCATTAGATTCTAGTGATTAGTTGTTCCGACGATTCTCCCACTCTATCAGAGAAGGATGTGCGTAAGATCGGCCGGCTTCTAGGCGCGGTGGTTGCGGTGCGGGGAGATATTCACCAAAAACGCCGCCTGCTGATGGATGAATTGTGTGCCATGATCGATGCGACGGCTTGGGTATGGGCGATGTCCGAATTTCACCCTGACAAACCGCCATCGTCTATCGACTTGGAACATGGTGGATTTACCGGGGAGCGCTTCGCCCGCTATTTGGATGCGATCAACCACCCGGCAATGGAACCGGTGACGCGCCCGTCATCGCATAAGCTTCAGGCAAGGGGGGTCCACCTCACCCGCACGCGCTTCCAAATGGATCCAAATGGGCAACTGGAGAAGTCGGCAGCGGGATTGTTTGGGACAAAGCGAACATCGGCCCCTTGATGACTTCCATGCGGCCGATGAATGGCGGCGGCATGAGCGCGATCGGCATCTATCGGGAGCTCAACCAACCGCATTTCGTCGAGCGCGACGCGCAAATTGCCCACATCATCCTCAGTGAAGTCCCGTGGCTTCACTTCCAAGAGTTTCCGGACAAACCCATTCAGAAAATTACCAATCTCTATCCTCGCCACCGCACGGTCCTCAACTGCTTGTGTGAAGGTTGGAGCCGAAAAAAATCGCCGACCACCTCGGCCTTAGTCCGAACACCATTCACGGCTATTCTAAAGTGATCTTTAGACACTTTGGAGTGCATTCCCAAGCCGAACTTATTGCCCGCTTCTCGAAGGGCGACGGCGGCGACCGCTGAAGGATATTCCAGTCTTCAGAAGGCGCTTAAAATCAATGTGGCTTACGTGCCTTAGCAGATCAACTCTTCTGTTTCGGACTAACAGACCACTGGCTCTTACGCTTAATTTAGTCGGACACCCCGCATTGAGGGACTAGCGGGAAATGAGAAACTCCAGCAGAATAGCGTGAATCGCCCTAAACTGTAATTCTCTCCCCTCTCAGATGCCACCTACTTCGCAATGGGAACACTAGAAAATTTAAAGCGTTTTGATAGACTATCACTTTCTAAATCGTTACCATTAGACTCATTCAAACAAAGGCACGCAATCTGCTAGTTTATTTTAATATTTCCACAATATGAATCATATTTCTCGATCCAAAAATCTTCAATCCCTCGATGAAGGCAACTGAATCCAGCAGGCGAAAACCCGTGAGCAAACCGGTTTTAAACGGTCGACTCTGGAATGCCGGCGCGCGTTATGCCAACGGAATTGAAATCTGGTGCGCTTACAGCAGTGGCGCAGCCGCTTGGACGATGGATCGGCGGCTGGCGGCCAAATTCCCCTCTGAATCGGGCGCAGCAATGGCCGCGCGGCAACTTACCGATGGCACTGCGGTGCCCTTTTGGATAGAGATTGATGGGCCGCCCCTTGCGTGATCATCACCTGAAGGAACTCTTTGTGCGGATGATGAAAATTACGCGGGCACGTGACGCCTCTATCCGTTTCGACTGAATGAATCCACCCAACCAATCTCGTCATAACCACACCAATAATTCTCCGCGGAGATCCGCGACCAGTCTGACTATGTTAGAAAAACGAAAGTTAGTAGCCATGAAAATGCATCTACTCCCCTCCCGTTACACTGTCGCCCGTTTCAAGCTAGTTTCATGAGTGGTGATTTTTATCTTCCTAATGATTCCCTCTATCTGCGGGGTGATCATCTACTCCGTGGCGAAGGAAGATCACGAATTTATGGAAGTCGCCCTTTCTTGCATCGGACTGACAGTGATCGCAATCGTCATTTTCGGGAGTGTTTCCTCCCGCGCTTGCTGCCCGATTTGCCACGGAAAAACGGTTTCTTACAATGCTTGCGCAAAACATGGCAGCGCCCGGCGTTTTCTTGGTAGCTACCGCCTCCGGGTGGCTTTCACGGTGATTTTCAAAAAGTATTTTTGCTGCCCATATTGTGGTGAACACACCGCTATCCAAGCACGCCCGCGCCCACTTCCACGGCTAAAATACCGTTGAAATCTTGTTGGGCGACTCGCTCCTTGGGGCGCGCGCAATTGAATCGCTTCCGTGTTCCATGTGGTCATGGTGTTCCCGCTTGACGCTCATTGTCCGATCCTTCTAGCTAGCTCGGACAGGGCGCGTCCCGCTGGACCGCTTTTCTTCAGTATCCAACTCCCAATCTTCTAACACCGTGGACCTCCAAGAAATTCGCCGAATTGTCGAACTTATGAATGAGCACGGGCTCACCCACTTCGACCTCACCAAGAAGGACTTTCACTTGAAATTGAAAAAAGGTGCTGACCTCGATGACCTTCGCTCTCTCATGTCCGCGCTTCCTGCCGCCGCACCCGCAGGCTCCTATCTTCCCGCCGCAGCCGCACCAGCATCCGCCCCGGCACCCACAGCCGCGCCTGCTGTCGAAGGGACGGAGATCACCTCGCCCATGGTCGGCACTTTCTATCAAAAGCCCGCGCCGGACGCGCCAAACTTCGTCGAAGTCGGCTCCACCGTTTCTATCGGCCAGACGCTCTGCATTATTGAGGCCATGAAAGTCATGAACGAGATTAAGGCGGAAAAATCCGGCACCATCTGCGCCTGCGTCGCCGAGGACTGCACTCCCGTCCAATACGGCGATGTCCTCTATCGGATTAAATAAGTTGATGGTTGATAGTTGATAGGCAGAAATCGCCAAATTCTTCCCTTTCACTATCAACTCTCAACCATTAACTTCTTCAAAAAATGTTCAAGCGCGTCCTAGTTGCCAATCGCGGCGAAATTGCCCTCCGTATTATCCGTGCCTGCCGCGAGCTCGATGTCGAGTCCGTCGCAGTGTATTCCGAGGCAGACGTGGATTCGATGCATGTGCAGCTTGCCGACGAGGCAGTCTGCATCGGGCCTGCATCAAGCAAGGAATCCTATCTGAAAATTGATCGAATCATCGCCGCCGCCGAGATTACCGGTGCGGATGCGATTCACCCCGGCTACGGATTTCTATCAGAAAATGCGCGCTTCGCTGAAATTTGTGCATCCTCCGGGATTACCTTCATTGGGCCTTCATGTGAAGTGATCTCCAAAATGGGCGACAAAGCGACTGCCCGCGCCACTGCGATCGCAAACGGCGTGCCGATCACCCCCGGCTCGGAAATCATGCCGGATGCCGCCACCGCGCTCATCGAGGCGAAAAAAATTGGGCTCCCGGTCATGATCAAAGCGACTGCCGGCGGCGGCGGTCGTGGCATGCGACCGTGTTTCCACGAAGATGAATTTCTCAGCCTGTTCCAAGCTGCCTCGAACGAAGCCGTCGCCTGCTTCGGCAATGGCGATTGTTATTTGGAAAAACTCGTCATCAATCCGCATCACGTGGAGTTTCAGGTGATTGGTGATTCCCATGGAAATTACATTCACCTCGGAGAGCGCGATTGCTCGATGCAGCGCCGGAACCAGAAAATCATCGAGGAATGTCCATCGCCGCTACTCACTCCCGAGCTCCGCGCCCGCATGGGTGCGGCTTCTGTTAATCTGATTAGAAACATTAACTATCAGAACGCCGGCACCATCGAATACCTCGTCGATGAAAAAGCGGAAAATTTCTACTTTATGGAAATGAACACTCGCATCCAGGTCGAGCACCCGGTGACCGAGGAAGTGATGGGCTGCGAGCTCATCAAGGAGCAGATCCGCGTGGCCGCTGGTGAGCCACTTTCCCACCATGTTTTGGAATCAACCCCGCGCGGCCACTCCATCGAGTGCCGGATCAATGCTGAGGATCCATTCAACAATTTCACTCCCAGCCCCGGCACCATCGAACTTTGGTATGCCCCCGGCGGAAAAGGCGTGCGCGTCGATACCCACGTCTATTCTGGCTATACTGTGCCTCCGCACTATGACTCAATGATTGCCAAGCTCATCGTCACCGGAGCCACTCGCGAAATTGCGATCGCCCGTATGAAACGCGCCCTCGGTGAGTTCATGATTCGTGGCATCAAGACGACCATTCCTTTCCAACAGGAAATCATCGCTCACCCGGATTTTGCTGCTGGAAACTATGATATCGGTTGGGTCGCGCGCTATTTAGAAGAGCGAGTAAAATAGGTCCTATAAGTCTGATAGGTGCTATGAGCGACCCCCTTCTCTACTGCATCCTAGATCTAGGCTACACTCCTGAAGAGCGCTCTGAATCTGTCACCACCTCACTTCTAGCAGGTGGCGCGGATATCCTCCAACTCCGCGCGAAGAACCACGGCCTCGCGACCATCCGCCGCGTCGCGGAAAAACTCCTCCCGCTCTGCCGCGCCGCAGGTGTTCCTTTCATCCTCAACGACCACCCCACCCTTGCTGCAGAAATCGGTGCGGATGGCGTCCACATCGGCCAAGACGACGGCTCCCTAGCAGAAGCGAAACTCTTATTGGACCGCGGGATTCGTCCCCCTTCATCCTCCGTCTCCCCTAAGTTCCTCATCGGCCGCTCCACCCATTCTCTCGCACAGGCCCGCGCCGCTCTCGCGGAGGGCTTCGACTACATCGGCTTCGGCCCGCTTTTCCCAACGCCGACCAAGGCAGGTCGCCCCGCCATCGGCTTGGGGGAAATCGCCATCATGGAAAATGAAGTGGGCTCAAAAATCCCCGCCTTCTGCATCGGCGGCATCACTCCGGCCACTCTCCCACAAATTCTATCAGCCGGTGCCCGTCGGATCGTCGTCGTTTCCGCATTGCTCCAAGCCCCGGATGTGGAGTCCGCCACCCGTGAAATCAAGGCCGCGCTTTAAATTCTGAAACCGTGGCGAATCCGTCATTTGCGGGTTCAGCCGAGGTGATACTGAAGGTTCTCAAGCGTCCCAATTCTATGTTTAATGAGATTGCGTATCATTTACGTTTGACGTGCTGGGAAAATTCCTTATGAGTCTCCGCCATCCCGCCCGATCCCGATATACTCACCTCCTTTTTCAAAATCATGACTCTTCCAACTCGCTTTGCACTTGCGTCGTTCGCCTTGTTTCCGTTGTTCAGTTTGGAATCGCGGGCGGATGAAAATCTTTTCGGATGGGCCAAGGGCTCGGAAACGCTGCCAAAAGGGCATGTGGATCTTTACCAGTTCAGCACCCTGCGGACCGGCAAGGCGGATGAGGACGGCAGCTACAACGCCTATGATTTCGAGACCGAAATCGAATACGGCTATTCGGACGAGCTCCAACTGTCATTCAGCGTGGAGCAGAATTATTTCTCTGGCAGCATGGTGAAAAACGATGGAGAGGACCTGACCCAGAGTGGCTATCGCTTCGGTGGCGTCGCGATTTCAGGCAAATACCGGTTCAAGAGTCCGTTCATCGACGGCTACGGCCTCGCGCTGAACCAGCAATTCGGCTACAACCGCCACGATGAAACCGCCGGAATTGTCGAGAACCACCTCTTCCTCGCCCCGACCCTCATTTTTCAGAAAAACTTCGTCGATAACACGCTGATCACTACCGCCAGCTTGGGTTTTGATATGGGATGGGGCAAGAAGCCCGCCGAGCAATACAGCAAAGAGCTGGGCTTGGAAACGCGGATGGGGATTTCTTATCGGTTCGCACCCGGCTGGTTCGTCGGACTGGAGGGACGCATGCGCGCTGAGTTTCCGCAGTTCGACTTCGGCCAATTCGAACACGACGCGATCTTCATCGGGCCTAACATCCACTATGGCTCCGAAAAATGGTGGGCCACACTGGCGTGGGCCTATCAAATTTATGGCAACGAGTCAGACGGTCAACAGGAAAGCAACCGTGCCTTCGCGGAGCAGGTGCAAAATGAAATCCGCTTGAAGGTGGGCTTTAATCTCTAACAAAACCGAATTCTAACATGCGTCTTTCATCCGGGATCTTCATCTTGCCAAGCCTCATGGCTGCGGTCGCGCCGGCGGCGATGGCCACGGTCTATCTGAGCCCAGAGCAAGCGCTCGGGGTCATTTTCTCCGACCATAAGGCGGCGGATTTCAAAGCCTCCTCGCTAAAACTAACTGGAGACCAGCGCAAGGCGATCACCTCCAGCACCGGCTTGGGCGTCCGGGACAAGGACTATCAGGTGTGGACCGCTGCGGATGGCTCACAGATGTATATCGATCAGGTGGTGGGAAAGCACGAGTTCATCACCTTTGCCATGGGTGTCGGGTCTAATGGAAAAGTTAGGGGCGTGGAAATTCTCGAATACAAGGAAACCTACGGCGGAGAAGTCCGTCGTCCGGATTGGCGCAAACAGTTCAAGGGCAAGAAGCTGGGTGAGGCATTCAAGCTCGGCGGCGATATCATGAACATCTCCGGTGCCACGCTTTCCTGTCACAGCGTGACCGAGGGAGTGAAGCGTTTGTTAGCGATCCGGGCGCTGCCCAAATAAGCCATGCCACGGTTAGATCGCCGCGCCCGGCCGCTGCTTGGCACTTTTGTCGAGATCGGGCTACGGGCAGGAAACGCGGCGGTTTTTTCAGAGGCCTTCGAGCCGATCGAGCAGGTGCAGCGCCTGATGTCTGCACATTCACCGGACTCAGATCTAGCGGAAATTTCCCGTAAAGCGCACCTCGAATGGGTGACGGTGGACGCGGCCACAGCGCAGGTGGTTCGGCTTTCCCTGGAGTGGGCGGAAGCGTCCGCAGGCGCGTTCGACCCTGTCCGTGCGGGTGTGGAACTCGTTCATGTTAGACGTCGCCCCTGTTTTTCCGATGATCTGCCAGACCGTGCCGCAACTTTTCGGGATCTGGAAATCGACGGACTCCAAGTCCGCGCGGTCCGCCCGCTCGCTTTGGATCTCGGCGGCGTGGCAAAAGGCTACGCTGTCGATCTAGCAGCGGAAACGATCATGGCACACGGAGGCTCAGGCGTGGTGAACGCGGGCGGTGATTTACGCTTCATCGGCGATGAAGAACGCACGGCGTTCGTGAAAAAACCCGGCTCGGAAGGCGGGCTTTTCGAGCTGCGCGAGATTCCATTCCCAGCGCTAGCGACGACGGGCAGTTACACGTTTTCCGAAGAAGGCGGGAATCCTGATTTGATAGATCTAGTGAATGCGGCACCGCGATCTTCTGGAATCTCAATCACCGTCTTTGCGGAAAATTGCGCGCTGGCCGATGCGATGACCAAGGCGGTTTTGAATCTTCCCCCAAACAAAGCGACGGACTTGCTTAAACGGCTAAAATGCGGAGCTCTCGTTTTAGAAGCTGATGGAACTTTCCGCGAAATCTACTGATTAAACTAACAGCTAATGCGCCGCCGTCCTTTTCAAATGAGCTTCCGCCAGCGATGCTGGCTTTACTCCGCCTTTTCCATCACCGTCGGCAGCGGCGCGACTTGGGCGATCATCTGGCACTTCTTCCGCGGGGACCCGGAAATGGCCCAGCCGATAGAAAACACCTTGCTGAAGGTGCATCTAGCAGGAGCGTTAATTTTGTTAGTTGCACTCGGTGCCGCATTGCCTAAACACGCCTCGAAGTCATGGGCGGCGAAAATCAACCGCCCCGGCAGCACACTCTTCCTCGGATCCCTGCTGGGCGCGGTGGTGACAGGCTACGGGATTCTCGCCTTCGTGTGGGAAACGCGACTCATGCACTTCACCCATATCGCCCTTGGCATGGCGATGACCGTCTTCCTGCCAATGCATATTCTGATAGGCAGCTATCAGGAGAAAAAACGAATCATGGCGAGGCACCGGGATGACAGCCGTTAGGGCTCCACCCGCCGGATACCGTTTGGCTCGATGGTGATCTTGCGCTTCTTCCAGAGCGCACCAGTAGCTTGTTTGAAAGTACGCTTGCTGACGCCGAGCTCATCGTTAATTTCCGCAGCAGGGCTGTGATCACCGAGCGACCAAAAACCGCCACGGGCTTCAAGTTCTGCTAGAATCTGCGCTTCGAGTCCATCGACTTTCGCACGGCCCGGAGCATGCAGACTGATGTCGATTTTTCCATCCGCGCGCACGGCGGTGATGTAGCCCTTAAGCATTTCACCGGGTTGCAGCGCTTGGAAAACCTCATTGTGGAAAATAAGGCCGCTGTGAGTGCTATCCACGATGGCCTTGTAACCAAGCGCGGTTTTTCCGTAGATAATAAGGTCTACCTGCTGCTCCACGCGGAAGTGATGTTGGACCTGATCCATGTGCCGAGCGGTGCGGCTGGTGGCGATGATGCGACCCGTTTGCTCGTCGATCATGACATAAACGATGTAAAATTTTCCGAGCTCCATGCGGACCTTCTGCTCGCGGAAGGGCACTAACAAATCCTTCGGCAAGCCCCAATCGAGGAACGCTCCAATGCCGGTGACATCCACACATTTCAAGCGGGCGAAATGGCCGGGCATGACTTTCGGCGTCTTCAGCGTGGCGACTTGGCGGTCCTCGGAGTCGAGGTAAATGAAGACACTTACAAACTCACCAAGCGCCCATTTGACTGGCATTTCACGGCGCGGGAGGAGAATCTCACCGAATTCCCCGCCGTCCAAAAAGAGCCCAAAGGTTTTTTCGTGAAGGATTTGGAGAGACGCGCGTTCGCCGATATTTGCCATGGCTGACGATGGGCTTTCACGGGGTGGGAGTCGATGGCGATTTGCCAGGCGGTGGGAATCGCCGCTTGTTTCCTGCGCCTCAGCCAGCCATTGTCCAGCCATGGAAAGTCACGAGTGGTCCGAGAATACGGATGAAGGAAAAGTTTACTACCGCGCCAATTCCTACCTCGGCGGCAAGTGGACGATCATGACGACGACTCAAAAGCGCAACCCGACTTGGACGGACATGACCCCGCCGCCCGAGGCCGTGTTGCGTGAGCTGCGCGATGTGGTTTTTAGAAAATATCAACGCAAACGCTGCCCGTGGGAGCGGGTGGCCGATTTGGATAGAATGTTAGGCGACGAGCCCATGCCAAAGCCGCAGTAGCTACGGTAGATTTTATGAAAAATGCCTCTCTCTTTGTTGTTACTGCTTTGCGCATGCAGCACTCACAGCCGGCCCACGGTTCCTACTGGCCAGGCCGCTCAATCCGGACTTGGGTTTCTGCCCCAAAAAGCGGAAAAGGGCGCACTATTCCAATACTATCAGCCAAGAGCGCAATCCAAGTGGCGTAACAATTGGGCGCACTCCTTCGATCTCACCGGCGTTTCATGGAACGACCCCCGAACAGCTACGCTCATTGCTCCGAGCTATGTAGTGATGGCCGCACATTTCACGCGGCCGTCGGATGTGCCACTGATATTTCATGATCTGGCAGGCAATCCTCAGGAACGCTACATTGCATCCGTTAGGCATCTAGCAGCGGGGGACATCGCCGTCGCGAAATTGAACCGTCCTCTCCCTCCCAGCATCAAATGTTATCGGTTTGCCAATGCCAGCGATGCCATAATCGGTAGGCCGGTAATTGTTTCAGATCAAACGAAGACGCTCTCGATTCACCGGCTCGCTGGGATTTCAGGGGCTGTCGTGCAGTTTGATTATCTAACCAATCTAAATGCGATCTATCGGCGTAATCTGATCGTAGGCGATAGTGGGAATCCATCGTTTTTAGTAAAAAATGGAGAACTAGTGCTTCTCGAAACCCACACCACCGGCGGTCCGGGCGCGGGTCCGTTTTATGCAGACCCCGACGTGCAGGCGGCCATCCATGCAGCGATGAAACAGATGGGAAACTGAAAAATTCAAATAAGTAAACATTACAAGCCAAGCTTTTCCGCAAGGTCTGAGAATTTCAGAATTCGAAAACACGATTTCCTATACATGTTCTGCTTACGTGCATGGAAAATATGCATTTCCCATGCACGTCAATAAGCACCTCAAGCATGATACTCCTGAATGCTCTTCACCGTGAATTCCTTGGTCTTCAATGACCGCATCGCCTTCACCGAGGCTTCGGCGGCTGAGAGTTTGGTGGCGTGGGAGATTTTTTGAGCGATGGCGGTGGAGCGAATCCTGCCAAATTTGCGCTTGCTATGTAACATGGAGAACATAGAAACGCGCATGGCTCGCAGTGATTCAGGACGTGTTGTAATCGAGGTCGATCCAAAGACCAAAAAGAAGCTCTACGCAAACTTGGCGCTTTCGGGCAGCACGTTGAAGGACTGGTTTTCCACTGTCGCCGAAGAGTATTGCACGTATGGGAAAGCGGCCAGCTTGTTCCAGAAGGAGTCCTTGATTTCCCCACCAACGCTTGCTGTCGGAACTAGCTATCGCACTCAGAAAAAATACTCGGTGGTGTCGATGTTTTCGGGATGCGGCGGTATGGATCTTGGCTTCGAAGGCGGGTTTGAAATTTTCGGCAAGCGATACCCTAAGCTGCCGTATGAAATCCTGTGGGCCAATGATCTGAATGAAGCGGCTTGCCGCACTTACAAAAAGAACCTCGGAGATCACATACATCCCGGAGATATCTGGAACCTGATTTCGACAATGCCTAAAAAAGCTGATGTTTTAATTGGTGGTTTCCCTTGTCAGGATATTTCCATCAATGGCAAGGGCGTCGGAGTGAGTGGTGCTAGAAGTGGCTTGTATCGGGCAATGGTCGCCGCAGTTGACAAGCTCAGACCTAAAGTATTTGTGGCGGAGAATGTTCGGGCTCTTCTGATGAAAAGCCGTAGTGATTCATTACAGCAGGTGGTCCGCGATTTTTCAAATCTCGGTTACACATTATCTGTTCAACTCTATAAGGCGGTGGACTATGGTGTGCCGCAAATCCGTGAACGTGTCTTTATCGTGGGCGTTCCCAACGGCAAACCGGAGTTCATTCCCCCGGCGGTAGAACGTAACCGCGAAAACTGGATGACCTCGCACGAGGCGATTGGAGACCTGATGGGCTTGGTCGAAGATCCCACGATCAACCATGTCTGGAGCCGCGCGAACGTAAGTCCAGAGCAAGGTAACCGGAAAATTTCCGCAAACAAGCCGGCACACACGATCCGAGCAGAGTGCCATGGAAATATCCAGTTTCATTACAAATTGCCCAGGCGACTTTCGATGCGTGAGGCCGCAAGAATTCAGACTTTCCCAGATAACTTCATTTTCGATTCAAAGCTGCGCGAAACCGAGCGTCAGGTAGGAAACGCGGTGCCACCCGTGTTGGCATGGCACATTGCTAATGCAGTTTATCGAGTCCTTAATGAGGATGAAACCCGTTCCGCAAAAAAACCAGCTAACTCAACTCAGAAAAAGAACGGCTGAGGGAGACCAATCTGCCGCATGCTTGTCAGCCTCGGCAAGCCACCATGCAATTCGTTGGGACTTGGGTACATCCTCTCCCCAATATTCACCAAACAACGCGTCCGGCAAATAGTCGGCGGCATTTCTCATCTCGCTTTCAATGTCCTGCAGTGAACGCTGAATGTAGGTGCCACCCCGTGTCGAATCTGCCCTTAACGCGACACTTCCGGCGCTGAACAAATCCCTGACTTGGGGAGCAAGGACGCCGTGATAGGTCAGAAGATACAGGCTGACATCATCGTATTTGCGTCGATTTCTGCTTGAGCCAACGATTTGAGGGCAAAGCAAAGCGGCTTCCGCTCTCAACGACCGCTTTTCCTCTGTATCCAAGCTAGTGTAAAGTCGCGCTTGAATTGGTAAAGTGTGTTCAGCGTCCTCCTTATCTTCGAGCCACCACAAGCGCTCACCAACTTTGAGTCGTGATCTAGCATAGTTGCGGATGTGAAGCATTTTATCGGCTTCGGGAAGCTTGGAAAACTCTGGGTAGTCTATTCCCAATACCCCGAATAGTGATCGCTCAGAGCCAATTTCGACTTCGAATCGAGGCACGTGAGAAGTTCTGACATGAACGACGCAATCTCCATAGTGACCCCATCGGACACCAGGCTCACCGCCCATCTTCCCAAATAGAAGATAGACGTGATCCACATCGGGTGCGCGGGTGGATTCAAAAACGCTATTGGCCACACTTCGCCATGTGTCATTAAGTGTAAACTTCACTTCAATCCCAAACGGAGGTAAAACGATATCGGGGAATACATGAGGATGCGGACTGAAATTGATCGAAAAGCCCGAATCTTGAAGCAGAATTTCCAAGAGTTCGCGTGCCTGTCTTTCGAAAGCGGGAGACGAGGGAAATACGCCTTGATCCGCAATCATTGCCGTAAGGCGCTCGCAAAGTTGGTCCAAGATCAATTCAAATTCTTCTGATCTCATTGGGTGGCTTGATGAAAATTCCTAATCGAGGGTGTTCTGATTTAGAAACTCAAGCATGATACTCCTGAATGCTCTTCACCGTGAATTCCTTGGTCTTCAACGACCGCATCGCCTTCACCGAGGCTTCAGCGGCAGAGAGGTTGGTGGCGTGGGAGATCTTCTGGGCGATGGCAGTGGAGCGGATTAGGACTTCGTCGGCGCGGGATTCGTGGGTGGCCGGGGTGTTGATGATGAAATGGATTTCGCCGTTTTTCATCATGTCGATCACGTTTGGGCGGGCTTGCTCGAGGACTTTGTAAACGCGGCTGCTAGGAATGCCTTCTGCGGTGAGGCGGGCGTGGGTGCCGCCCGTGGAGTAAACCTTGAAACCCAGTTCTGCGAGATCGCGGGCGACGGCGACGGCGCGGTCCTTGTCCCGATCGGAGACAGAAAGGAAGACGTTGCCCTCGGTGGGGAGCGGGTTGAAGGCGGAAATCTGCGCTTTACCATAGGCCATGCCCCAATCGGCGTCGATGCCCATGACCTCACCGGTGGACTTCATTTCTGGGCCTAACACGATGTCGATGCCGGGGAAGCGGTTCCACGGGAAGACGGCCTCCTTCACCGAGAAGTGCGGCGGAACGATGGTCTGAGTGTAGCCCATGTCTGCGAGTTTTTCGCCGACCATGACCTTCGCGGCGAGCTTGGCCAGAGAAACTCCGGTGGCTTTGCTCACAAACGGCACGGTGCGTGAAGCACGGGGATTAACCTCAATGACGTAGAGCTGCTCGTCTTTCACCGCGAACTGGATGTTCATCAGGCCGCGGACCTTGAGCTCGCGGGCGAGGTCGATGGCGGCACGGGTGATTTCTGACTTGATAGATTCTGATAGTGAAAAGGACGGAATGACACAAGCGGAGTCGCCGGAGTGGATGCCAGCTTGCTCAATGTGCTCCATGATCGCACCGACCACGGAAGTTTCTCCATCAGAAATACAATCGACATCGACTTCGGTTGCGTTGTCGAGGAAGCGGTCCACGAGAACGGGGCGCTCCGGCGAAGCGATGACGGCCTCACGCATGTAGCGGGTCAGCTCGGAATCACAGTAAACGATCATCATTCCACGGCCGCCTAACACGAAGGATGGGCGGACGAGGACCGGGTAGCCGATGCGGTTCGCGATGACGAGGGCTTCGGCTTCATTGGTGGCGGTGCCGGCTTCGGCTTGTTTGAGATTGAGCTTATCTAACAACGCGGAGAAGAACTTGCGGTCTTCGGCTTGTTCGATGGATTTCGGGGAGGTGCCGATGATTGGAACGCCGTGTCGCTCAAGGTCGGCTGCTAGATTAAGCGGGGTTTGGCCGCCGAATTGGACGATGACGCCATAGGGTTGTTCCTGGTCGCAGATGTTGAGCACGTCTTCTAACGTGAGTGGCTCGAAGAAAAGTTTATCGGAAGTATCGTAGTCGGTTGAGACAGTTTCCGGATTCGAGTTCACCATGATGGTCTCGTAACCGAGTTCTTTCAATGCGAAGGCGGCGTGCACGCAGCAATAGTCGAACTCAATGCCTTGGCCGATGCGGTTAGGCCCGCCGCCGAGGATGATGATCTTCTTCTTGTCGGACTGACGGGCTTCGTTTTCGTCCCCGTAGGTGGAGTAGAAATACGGGGTGTAAGCCTCGAATTCCGCAGCGCAAGTATCGACGAGGCGGTAGGTGGGGATGATGCCTTTGGCTTTTCGCTCGGCGCGGACTTGGTCCTCAACGGTGTCCCAGGCTTTGGCGATTTGGCGGTCGGAGAAGCCGAGTTTTTTGAGGCGTCGGAGATCTGAAGATACAGGCGAGACGCCTTCTGTCATCCTTGTGCCTTCATCTGCGATCTGTTGGAGATGTCGGAGGAACCAAGGATCGATGGCGGTCACAGCGTAGATTTCTTCTAAGGTCCAGCCGTTTACAAAAGCGGTTTGCAGCCAGAAAATGCGCTCGGCATTGGGAATCTGAAGTTTGCGGGTGATTTCATCGCGCGTCGGATTTTGCGGGTCCTTGTTGTCGAAGCCGAATCCCCACCGCCCGGTTTCTAACGAGCGCAGGCATTTCTGCATGGACTCTTTGAACGTGCGGCCGATAGACATGGCCTCACCAACGGATTTCATCGAGGTCGTTAGAACTGGATTCGCCGTCGGAAATTTCTCGAAAGTGAACCGCGGAATTTTGGTCACCACGTAGTCGATGGTTGGTTCGAATGAAGCAGGGGTGACGCGGGTAATGTCGTTCGGTAACTCATCGAGTGTATAGCCGACGGCCAGTTTCGCAGCGATTTTCGCGATAGGAAATCCGGTGGCTTTCGAGGCCAGCGCGGATGATCGGGAAACGCGTGGGTTCATTTCGATAACGATCATGCGGCCAGTTTTCGGGCATGTGGCAAACTGGATGTTAGATCCGCCAGTCTCGACGCCGATTTCGCGGATGACGGCGAAGGAGGCATCACGCATGATCTGGTATTCGCGATCCGTTAGGGTTTGGATGGGCGCAACGGTGATCGAGTCGCCGGTGTGGACGCCCATCGGATCGAGGTTTTCAATCGAGCAAATGACCACGCAGTTATCGGCGCAATCACGCATGACTTCCATTTCGAATTCTTTCCAACCGAGCAGTGACTCATCGATAAGCACCTCGGAAACCGGAGAGAGATCCAGACCGCGGATGATGATTTCCTCGTATTCCTCACGGTTGTAGGCGATGCCGCCGCCTTGTCCGCCGAGCGTGAAGGCGGGGCGGACGATGAGCGGAAACGTACCGATCTCCTCTGCCACCTTGCGCGCTTCTTCCATGGTGTGGGCGATGCCGGAATGCGGCATATCCAGGCCGATTTTGATCATCGCTTCTTTGAAAAGCTGGCGGTCCTCGCCTTTATCGATGGCTTCTGCATTGGCACCGATCATTTTCACGCCGTATTTCGCGAGTATGCCGGATTTGAATAGCGACATCGAGGTGTTGAGTGCCGTCTGCCCACCGAGGGTCGGGAGCAAGGCATCCGGCTTCTCGCGGATGATGATTTTTTCCACCACTTCCGGGGTGATCGGTTCGATGTAGGTGCGATGTGCGAACTCCGGATCTGTCATGATCGTGGCCGGATTCGAGTTCACCAAGATAACCTCGTAGCCTTCTTCTTTCAATGCCTTGCAAGCTTGGACGCCGGAGTAATCGAACTCGCAGCCTTGGCCGATGACGATGGGGCCGGAGCCGATGACGAGGATTTTACGGATCGAGGTGTCTTTGGGCATGGTGGGGAGCAGGTTCGAAAAAGGGTCGCCGGGCGGCTAAATTTCGAGGTGTGTGGCAGGGATCATGCGGCTTGTAAAGGGCATGGTGGACAAACCTCGCACATTGGCGGGGGCGCTGCGGTTTTCTGCGGTTTTGGTGGGTTTTAACGCCTCCGGAGGCCATCCGGCATCCAGTCTTTGGTCATCGGTTGGGTCGTCGGGTGAGGTGCCGCATTCCCTTTTGCCAGAAGGGCGGAAACCGTCAGGCCTTTCGCGTGGAAATCCACCTTCTGCCGCATTTCATCCTCGTCTGGCAGCCCCACGAACCTTTCCACCATCCGTCCATTGCGGTAAATTCTAACGTCTGGGACATTTTGAACTCCTTCAAGCTTAGCGAGCTCGCGGAAATGATCGACATTCACCTTGCCGACGATGACCACGCCGCCTCGTTCGGTGGTGATTTTTTCGCAAAGTGTTGCAAGTTGTTTGCTCGGGCCTGACCAATCCGCATCAAAGTCCACGATCACTAACTGGTCAGTTTGCTTCAGAAAAGTTTCGTATCCACCATCAGGGATCTCGACGATCAGGGGGCCGATGTTTGGATGCACGCCGCTTTCTGCCGGGGCTTTTTTGCCCGCAGAATTGACGATTTTGCGGACACGTTCACAGCTCGGTAGCGAAATCATCGCGAGCATCGCAAAAGCCAAGGCAAACTTCATAGGTGTGACTTTAAGTTTCTAACGGGCTCAGTCTTTGGCGGGCGTCATCCCTGCGACGACGGGGCGCCAGTCTTTTCCAACCCGCTTGAGACCTCGGAGGATTTCCTCCACTTTTCTCTCCACTTGTTCCTGAGTCCAGAGACCCTCAAACTCGAAAACCTTTTGCTTTGCGGACACGATCATGACATGCGGCACCTTTTTGATGCCCTGCGCTGCGGCGAGCTCCGGGTGAGCCTTTACATCGATCCGAGTGACTCTCACTTGGCGATCGTATTTCCTCTGCACCTTGTTCAGAACGTCAGCCAGCTTCTCACAGCTTGGATCTCCGGGCAGGTGTTAGTCATTGATCTCAAGAGGATCCTCGACTGCTGGTCCTGCTGCAGGACCGGCTTCTTCGCTAGGTTTCGGATAAAACCAAACGCCGGCTACAATGGCGATCACCAGCGCCAGAAAGAGACCGTTTTTAATCCACGATGTCCGCTCTTCATGAGTCATTCAAGGAGCGTGGAAAAACTCGCGGGAATATCAATGTTTTTTCATCATCACGGCCCGCTAGCGAGCGGTGAGCAATTAATTCTAACATTGAGGAGGGGGCGAAAATCGCGCCTTTGATGTCGTGATTTTTCTTAAACGAATCCAATCCCCGTGAATTGCCTCAGAGCGTGGGAGCAATGTCCAAGGCGGCATCAAGGAACGACGCGAAGACCGGTTGCCAACCCGTGGCTCGCATCTTTTCGTTAGATACACGCTTGTGGGTCCAGCCGCGCTTGCGGTTCAGATCGCGAGGGCCGGACGGTGGGAGCGGGCGGGAAAATCGCTCGCTCAATTTTTCATAACACGCAAGTTGGGTGAGTGGCGTGGAGTCGGATAGATTGAAAATTTCGCTGCAAGGCATTGGGCGAGACGTGGCCAAATGAACAATCGCGCTGGCTGCGTCGTCGCGGTGGATTTGATTGAGGAAACGTCGGCCGTCCTCCTCGATCACCGCCTCCCTGCTGAGAAATTTTTTCAGGATCACGCTGCGACCCGGGCCGTAGATACCAGACAAGCGGGTGACGAGCCCGCCCGCCTCGAGGGTGACCTGCTCGGCTTCTAGCAGGAGTCTGCCCGTTTCTCTATCAGGGATAGTGGGGCTTTGTTCAGTGACGTGTGTGCCATCAGTCTGCGCATAGACCGAAGTGCTTGAAGTGAAAAGCAGCGGCGTGCCAGGAAATTTCTCCACAAGGTTCCGGCAGCCATCGACATAGACGTGCTGATAGGCCTCCGCCCCGCCACGACCCGAGGCAGCGCAGTGGATGATGAAATCTGCGGATGGGAGTTTTTCTACATCGTTAGAATTTCCGATGTCACAAGAAATAGAACCCTCGACTCCGGAGAGAGTGACGGCGGTGACATTCCAACCGTTCTCACGGAACCGGTGGGTGATCGCTTGGCCGAGATAGCCGTAGCCGATGAGGAGAAGCTTCATGTTAGATTGCAGCTGCGTTTTGGAACTCCCGACGAATCTCAGATCCATCCGCACCACCTTGATTTTCGAAATTTGCACGTTGGATCAGAAGCAGATAGATGCGCCCCTTCACCGGATCGATCCACACCTGCGTGCCGAAAAGCCCGCCATGGCCAAACGAGCCCGGCGATAGCGCGGAGGTAACCCCCTGCGGCTCACGGACGATGTTCCATCCAAGTCCCCAAGCGCTGCCTGGCAGAAATCCGGCCACGAGATCGCCGCTTTGGACGGTGGTCATTTGTTTGACAGTCTCACGTTTCAGGTAGCGTGTTCCATCCAGTTCCCCGCCGCGCAGGATCATCTGGACGAAGCGGGTGTAATCGTTAGCGGTGGAGAACAGCCCCCCGCTGGTGAGTGGGTAGCGGCTTTTGTCCGTGATGGGTTTGGTGCCAAGGAGAGTGATTGCGGCCTTTTCGAGTTTTCCATCATCGGTCCGTTGGTAAGAATTCGCGATGCGAGGGACCTGCGTCTCACTTGGATAGAAAGTCGTATCTATCATGCCGAGTGGTTTGAAAAGGCGTTCATTGAGGAACTCTGGAAACGACTTGCCGCACACAATCTCCACCACCCGGGCCGCCGTGTTAATACTAGATTGGCAGTAGGACCACGTGCTGCCAGGCGGAAACACCAACGGCTTGGCGGCGATGAGCGGCATGAGTTCCTTTAGCGTGGCCACGTCATTGGTTTCGTCCGTGTGGAGATCGTCCAGCCCGCTGCAATGGGTGAGGCACTGCTTGAGGGTAATGCCTGCTTTGGCTCCAATGAAGTCCGGCAGGTATTTCGAAACCGGATCGTCCACGGAAAGTTTCCCCTCGTCCTGCATCATCATCACGGCGGTGGCGGTGATCGGCTTGCTCATTGAGGCGATCCAGAAAACCGTTTCCACCTCCATCGGCTGATTTTTCTCCAGATCTGCCAGCCCCGTTGCGGAAAGATGCAGGATCTTGTCCACATCCGCCACCGCTGTCACGGCCCCGGAAATTTCCCTCGCCTCCACAAACGCCTGCATCCGCGACTTGATCGGCTCCATCACGGGCGGCATTCCCACGGTGGCGGATGCGAGTGGCATCAGTGTGCGGCGAGGTTCTGTCATGCGGCGAGGCAACCGAAATCTAGTCGCCCTTACAATCTCGAAACGTATTCCCAGTGAAAGGATTTAAACGTCCATTCGTGGCTATCCCTCTGCGGCTCTGCCATTAATGTTAGATTACAAGGTTTAGCATTTCGCTGATTTGCGTTTCTTGCCGATGGTGCCGCGTTCTTGAAATTTTCGGATAGAGTCTGGGGCGAACGGCACTTGGCAGGAGGTATTGCCCATGTCCACTGTCACCGGACCGATTTGCTCACCGCATTTCAGGGCAACTTCGGTTAGTTCTCGGACATAACACCCGGTGGCGATCACAAATCCATTCATCTGATAGCGGACCTTGCCGGGTGACTGATAGACCGTCCGCCGCACGCGTTCGAGAAGTACCTTCAACTCCGCGATATTGAGCTCGGCATCATTTTTGATAGAGACGATGCTGGCCAGAGTGGCCCAACCGGCTGCCGCGATCAGTTCTGCAGGTGAATCGATCCACTCCAGCGCGCTCCCATAACCTTGGGGGCTACCTGCGGCGACCCATGGCACGGTCGATCCAACGAGCGCGCCGCAATTTGCTTTTGTCACCCAGTGCTGCAAGTCCTCACGGGTCATGCACACGTCATCGGCGATCAATCCCGCCAAATACATCGCATCGTAAACGCCCGTGTCGTAGAGCGCCAGCGCCAGCCGGTAATCGACTCGGATGCGCTTTCTGATTTTCTGCAATTCCTCGATTTTTACCCCGAAGCAAGGCTCCTTCACCCCATGGTTTAACAGCACCTTTTTATAACTCTCCATGCCCAGTGGTCGGATTTCTTCAAGGATATCTTTTGCGGTCAAACCGTGTAAATCGATCATTGATTCTGGGCAGGGATGGGGGGTTCTAATATTATTCGCTCAATGAATGACACCGCCCGAACTCAGTGGCGGCGTTTCCGCTCTATTTTTGGAATAAACGACACCGCCTTTGGATCGAAAGCTTCGGGATCGTAGCCGGGATGGGCCCATTCAATTTCACCGTGAAGCGCCTGCATATATTGGAAAGTGCCACCAAAATCCTCAGGAGGACAGGCGCGCGCACCATCGATCACTTCCGGCCCACCTTCGCCCGCTGCCCATTTTTCAAACACAATCTCATGAATCCACTCGTCCGCAAAATCATAACGATACAGAATTCGGATCGGCAGGCGGCGTTTCCCGATAAACTCACTAACAGTCAGCACCGCCTCATCTTGGAACTCGCCCGCCGTCTGATCTTCAAGGCCAATCGGCCCGATCACATCGGTCAGCCGTTTGCCTTTACCGTGGCGGAATTCATGCGGGCTTTTGTTGTCCCATCCCATCACCGCCTGCAAGGCATCGCTGAATTGAATAAATGTCACCTCCTTGGAGATCGAAAAGCGCCGCCAGATCTGCGGTTGAATCCCATAGATAAACACCTTAACCACCAGTCGATTTTCGTCCTTCGCTTTTGCCATGCGGTGATCTTGCGTATGCCAGCGACCAGAATCAAATGAGAACTGCAAACCCTTCTCATGTGGCAAGGGCGGAAAGTGATAGGGAGGAAATGAACCGATCAAATGATCTCGCCGCACTCAGCCACACACGCCCCGACAGGTCTTGCAATCCCTGATGACAATCATCAATAGTGGCGTATGGAAAATCAAAACCTGTCACCCCTTGTTAGCCCGATCCGTCTTGCCAGCGCATCCGGCCTGAGCGTGGAGATTAATACCAATGGCTCGATCCGGCGGATGGATCATGGCGATATCATGCTGAATCTTTTTCTCGGCAATGAGGCGGAAGGCGGACCAGCGAATCTTTTCCTGCGCCGATTGGGCGATCGGCCGGGTTCGACACCACTTCTCGGACCGAGCAGCCCAGCGACTTACGAAAGTGATGGTCGAAAGTTTTCAGCATCCGGGAAATGGGGCGACTTATTATTCCGGGTGAGCTTGGTCCTAGCAGAATCCAAAGTCGCGTGGTTTTGGCATGTGGACTTGGAAAACACCGGATCAACGCCGGTTTCTTGCGATCTAATCTATACTCAGGACTTGGCTCTCGCCCACTACGGAGCGGTGCGCCTCAACGAATATTATGTGAGCCAATATGTGGACCACACGCCGCTGGAACATACGGAGAAAGGCTTCGCCGTGGCTTCGCGGCAGAATCAGTCGATGGGTGGTCGCTGCCCATGGACCGTGATCGGCTCACTTGGGCGCGGCGTTTCATATGCTACTGACGCGCTCCAATTTCACGGCCTCGCCACCCGCGCCTCCGATAGTCCGATTGGTCTAACGGAAGGCCTGCCCGGGGAGCGGCACCAACACGAACACTCGATGGCGGCAGTTCAAGACGACTCATTCACTCTCGCTCCGGGTGCCACCATCCAACGTAGCTTTTACGGTCTATTCGAGACGGATAAGTCCACGGCTACCTCGGCCGCTGACGTTTCATGGATCAATGCGGCGTTGGCTTTGCCAGAAGCGCTGGCGTCTAACCGGACTCCGATTGTAAGTCACAAGCCCCCATCGGGTGGCCTATTTTCAAATGCGCCGGTTTTAGAAACACTGCTGCTAGATGATAGCGAGATTCCCATGTTTTTCGGTGACACCTGCCGGCATGAAGAGCGCGAGGATGGGCAGCTTCTTTCGTTTTTCACTGGCGATTCCCGCCATGTCGTTCTTAAGCCGAAAGAGTTGAAAGTTCTGAGGCCCCACGGACATATTCTACGTTCCGGCGGATCGCTCACTCCCGATGAATCCGCCCTCACCTCCACCGCATGGATGGCCGGGGTGTTCCACTCGATGATTACGCAAGGACATGTTAGTATCAATCGCTTCCTCTCGACCTGTCACACCTACCTCGGGCTTTTTCGTAGCCACGGACAGCGAGTGTTTGTAGAAATCGACGGGCGCTGGCATCTGCTCAATCAGCCATCGGCCTTCGAGATGAGTCCAGCTTCCTGCCGGTGGATCTACAAGCACTCCGGCGGGGTGATCGAGGTGATTTCCACTGCGCCAGATGATCGGCATGAGCTTGGTTTGTCGATCTCGATTCTTAAAGGATCACCTGCTAGATTTCTGATTTCCCATCATGTTTCTATCAACGGAGACGATGGCAGCTCTTCCATTCCGCTTCGCATTGAACCGGATGGCAGAGGCGTATTCGTCCGGGCGATCCCGGATTGTGATATCGGCCGCCGCTTTCCCGATGGAGGATTCCGGATCACTCCGGCGGTGGGTGTAAAAATCGAAACCATCGGTGGCGATGATCTGCTTTTTTCGAATGGAGTCTCCCGCAGCCAGCCATTTATCTGCATCGTCACCGCAGCAAGCCAGACGGTCGGGCTGGTCATCGAGGGCGATTTGGTGCCGCTAGAATCTAATCATGTGCCTGATTTCTGGAAGATCATTCCGCTCGGTTTGAAAATCACAGGACCGCACGCATCTTCCCTCGCTCCTGCGGTGGATCGGATGGCTGAGGTTTTCCCGTGGCTTATCCACAACGCGTTAATCCATTATCTATCACCTCGCGGCTTGGAACAGTACTCCGGCGGGGGCTGGGGAACACGGGATGTATCCCAAGGCCCGCTTGAGCTTTTGTTAGCAATTGGCCGCTTCGATGCGGCGCGCGATTTACTGTTGCGTGTATTCCGCCAACAGAACGTTGATGGGGACTGGCCGCAATGGTTCATGTTCTTTGATCGCGAGCGGAATATTCGGCCGGGCGATTCTCATGGTGACATCGTTTATTGGCCGGTGCTCGCTCTGGCTCAATACCTATCAGCAACCGGGGATGCCGGACTGCTTGATGAAACCTTGCCGTATTTCCACCCCGATGGCGATGAACTTGCGGAAAGAGCTACTCTAACTGAACACATCGCCCGTGCACTGGAACTTATCCAGCATCGGGTCATCACCGGAACCAGTCTAGCAGCTTACGGCCATGGCGATTGGAATGATTCCCTTCAGCCTGTGAAGCCCGATATGCGAGAGTGGCTTTGCAGTTCATGGACGGTGACGCTTAACTATCAGACATTCGTCGCTTTAGCGGCAGCTCTGCGTCATGTCGGAAAATCAGAGCGTGCGAAAGACCTAGAAAACCGGGCAGCAACTATCTTGCTAGAGTTTCAAAAAATCCTGATGCTGGATGACGTCGTCGCAGGACTGGCCTATTTCCATGAAGACGGAAAAATCGATCATCTGCTTCACCCGAGTGATCGCACGACCGGGCTTTCCTACAGCGTGCTGCCGATGATTCATGCGATCATCAACGACATGTTCTCCCGTGAGCAGGCTGAAACCCATCTCGGTTTAATCCGCAAGCACCTACTCAGCCCGGACGGCGCGCATTTATTCGACCGCCCGCTCGCCTATCATGGCGGCCCTCAGACCTATTTCCAACGCGCCGAGAGCGCCAGTTACTTCGGGCGGGAAATCGGCATCATGTACACCCACGCGCACCTGCGTTTCTGCGAGGCTCTCGCACGTCTCGGCGAGGCGGACGCGTTTTTCAAAGCTCTCTGCCAAGCCAATCCCATCGCCATCCGCGAGCTTGTGCCGACGGCCACGTTACGACAAGCGAACTGTTATTACTCCAGTTCCGATCCCGCGTTCCGTGATCGTTACGAAGCTTTCGATCATTATGACAAAGTGAATCGGGGTGAAGTGGCGCTGGAAGGCGGTTGGCGCGTCTACTCCAGCGGGGCCGGCATCAGCGTGCGCTTGATCATGCAATGCTTCCTGGGGCTACGGTTAGGGAAATCCGCACTGGTGGTGGACCCTGTGATTCCTCCGTGCTTGGATGGTTTGGTAGCCCACCTAGAGCTGCTAGAAAAAACGATTGAAGTGGTCTATCACATCAAATCCAAAGGCTGCGGCACGATCGCTCTCCAGTTAAACGGCGCGGATCTCACTTTCACCCGTGAGGCAAATCCCTATCGCTCCGGTGCCGTCCGCGTTTCCATGGAATCCATCGTTACCGCACTCAAGGGCGATGGCAATAGGCTCATGATTTGGCTGGAGTGAAAGTATGTATCTAACTTTCACCACCCCATTCTCGGAGGCAGTCGCTTCCGAGAAGTGAATCTCAGACGTAGTTCAGCTCGGCGGCTTTTGCGTCGATTGCCTTGTCATTATCCAGCAGCTCTTGAATCGGATCCCAGCGTCCGGAAAGCAAGGCTTCGCGGGCAGAGTCCGGCATCTTGACAGAAATATCAAGCCCACTCGAGGTGCGGACTTTAAGATCCTTCACATCAATGATGACTTCGACCGTCGGATCGGCCTCCACTGCATCGCGGATGGCCACGATATCTGCGGCACTGGCCATGACGCAGGGCATGGCGAGCGTGGTGGAATTGCCGTAGAAAATCTCGGCGAACGATTCTGCGATGATTCCGTTGAAGCCATATTTGCGCAACGATTGCGGCGCGTGCTCCCGAGATGAGCCGCAGCCGAAATTCACTCCCGCAACGAGGATGGAAGCCTTGCTGAAACGTGGGTCATTCAGCGGGTGCTCGGTTTTTTCACCGGTCTCGGAGTTGAAGCGAACGTCGTAAAATGCGAATTCTCCGAGGCCATCGAAGGTGACACATTTCATGAAACGAGCAGGAATGATACGGTCAGTATCGATATCCGCGCCGGGAATGAAAACTGCGCGGCCAGTGACGAAAGGAACGGGATCGAGTGCCATGGTGTTAGGAATTTAAAATTTAAGATTATGCCACGGCAGCGGAGGCGGTTTCCAAAGTGAAAAGGTCCCGGGCATCGGCGATAGAGCCAGTGATCGCAGCGGCGGCGACCATGACGGGCGACATCAAAACGGTGCGTCCGGTAGGCGAGCCTTGGCGACCTTTGAAGTTACGGTTAGATGACGAAGCGCAAAGCTGATCACCGATGAGTTTGTCCGGGTTCATCGCCAGACACATCGAACATCCGGCCGCGCGCCACTCGAAGCCAGCAGCACGGAAAATTTCCGGTAGGCCTTCTTGTTCGCATTGGATCGCGACGATTTGTGAGCCCGGCACGACGATGGCGGTAACACCCGCCGCGACCTTGTGGCCTTGGATATATCTAGCAACTTCGCGGAAATCAGAAATCCGACCATTCGTGCAGGAGCCGATGAATGCGACGTCGATTTTCACGCCCTTGATCGGGGTGCCGGCGGTGAGCTTCATATACTCTAACGCTTCTATGATAGAAGCTTTTTCTAGCGGAGTCGCAGCGGTGGCCGGGTCCGGGATGTTTTCTGAAATCGAAATGCCTTGGTCGGGCGAGATCCCCCAAGTGACGGTTGGCTCGATGTCGGCAGCGTTGATTTTAACGATGTCGTCGAAATGCGCATCCTTGTCGGAGGCAAAGGACAGCCAGCGGGCAGCAGTCGCGTTGAAGTCTGTCATGTCCACATACGGTCGACCACTGAGATAGGAAACGGTTTTTGCGTCTGGATTCACGTAACCACAACGGGCACCGCCTTCGATCGACATGTTACAAACGGTCATTCGCTCTTCCATCGACATGCGGTCAAACACATCGCCAGCATATTCATAAGCATAACCGATGCCGCCATTTGCGCCTAGCAGACGAATGATATGGAGGATGACGTCCTTTGCGTAAACGCCCGGCGCAAGATCCCCGTTCACCTCGATGCGGCGGACTTTCATTTCCTGAAGGGCAATCGTCTGGCTTGCGAGAACATCGCGGACTTGGCTGGTGCCGATGCCGAATGCGATCGCTCCGAATGCGCCGTGAGTGGCGGTGTGCGAGTCGCCGCAGGCAATCGTGGTACCCGGCTGGGTGATGCCTTGCTCGGGCCCGACGACGTGAACGATTCCTTGTTTCCCTGAAGCCAGATCGAAATAAGTGACTCCGAAGTCATCGCAATTTTTGCGAATTGCAGCGATCATCTCCGCCGCAAGCGGGTCTGCAGGTTGGTCCTGATTGATCGTCGGGACGATATGGTCGATGGTAGCGAAGGTGCGCTGTGGAAATTTCACTTTCAGCCCGAGATCGCGGAGCATGCCGAAAGCTTGCGGCGAGGTCACCTCGTGAATGAGGTGGGTGCCAATGAAGAGTTGCGTACGGCCGTCGGCGATAGTTCCGACGGTGTGAGCGTCCCAGACTTTTTGGAAGAGGCTTTTACCCATGGTGGAAGATTTCGCCGTGGTTTGCGGCGGGGCGGGAAATTGGCCGTGCGGATTCAGAATGTCAAAGCCGCATGTAAATTCTCAGGAGAAAAGCCGATCCGAGCAGGCTCAGCGCAGCTTGATGACGAAGCCCGCAACGATTCCTCCAATCAGCAAAATGGCGGCGACGATCACTAACACTTTCTGCCAAATGGTAAAAGCCCTGGAACGGACTAATCTTCCACCGCGTATTGCGCCAATGATAAATGACACCGGAGGAGGTAGGTCGTTGCGCCAGGATTCATGACACCTGGCGCTTGGTTTGGTTTTGGTTGTTTGGGGTGGTTTTGACAAGGGTTTCCGTTGGGGCGGACGGAGTGGAGG
>JANYEC010000105.1 GCA_025363295.1 Akkermansiaceae bacterium | reverse complement strand
CGGGGGCGGGAGATGCTGACTTCGAGCTCGGTGAAATTGTCTGGGTAATCTATCAGTCAACTGCCATTTCAGACTCCGCCGCAAATCATTGGACTCATGCCCGTGATCTAACTTATCCAATGAAGATTTACTTTTACTTTTACTTAAAAAAGTACCGGGCACAGGACTCGAACCTGCACGACATCGTTGGCAATGCGTGAAATAACAGAATTGCCTGCGTCACTTCCTGCAATAAGTGCTTGTAGCTACCCTGAAATCCGCGCGCTCGGCGATGCCGCGCTCCAGGCGGGAAATAGCGAGTCGATCATCAAGCGTCACTACCTTAACCTTCATCCGTGCGAGGAAGGCGGGCAGTTCTTCCGCATCATGCCCGATCCGAAGCGCCGCCGCGCCGTTCTGGCACCGGTGAAGGAAACCAATCCGAATCCTCACCTCGTCGCCGTCTGATTGCATGAACTCGCATCTTGACGACCTTCACCAATGTTGCTAATTTGACAACAGATTTCCGAATGAGAATCATCACCAAGCGCCGCATCCTCGACTATGCCAAGCAACACCCGAACGCCGCTGCCAACCTCAACGTATGGATCACCGTAGCCTCCGCCGCCAAGTGGCAATCCATCGCCGATGTTCGGAAAGTCCTCCCTCACGCGGACCTCGCCACCGTCGGCAGCTCCAAGACCGTCACCATTTTCAATATCGCTGGCAATCACCACCGCCTCATCACTGCCATCCATTACAACACCCGCAGCATCTTCATTCTGAAAATCCTCACCCACGCCGATTACAGCAAAGACCGCTGGAAAAACGACCTCTAAGCCGATGAACGCCATCAAACCAACTCTCCCCAGCTTCGCCAAGCTGCCGAAAACCTACGAAGCCCTCTGCCGCTTGCACCTGCCACGTACGCTGCATGATGAAATCGAACTCGATGCCGTCACCGAGATCATCGACCTCATGGCGGGTCACCCGCTTACCGCCGATCAAGCCGACTACCTCGAAACCCTCGCCGAGCTCGCCGAGGCCTACGAGACCGCGAACCACGAGCAGCTTCCCGTCCTGCCGCCGCATGAGTTCCTCGCCGCCCATCTCGAAAACATCGGCATGACCGCCACCGAGTGGGGCAAGCTCATCGGCATCGACCGCTCCACCGCCTCCCGCCTTCTCCGTGGCGAGCGCAAGTTCAATACCGGACACGTCCGGAAAACCGCCGAGGCGCTCAACCTCGAAGCCTCGCATTTGATTTAGCGTCCACCATGAAAACGCACGCTCCCATTCATCCCGGCGAGGTTCTCCGTGAGGACTTTCTGATTCCCCTCGGGCTGTCGGAATACCGGGTAACCAAGGACATCGGCGTCCCGCCCCGGCGCATCAACGAGATCGTGAAGGGCAGGCGTTCCCTCACAGTGGACACCGCCCTACGGCTCGAACGCTACTTCGGATGGCCCGCCGACGTGTGGCTGAACCTCCAGTCCCACCACGACCAGCAGACCGCCAAGGAGTCGCTGAAATCCGTCCTTGCCGAAATTCAGCCCTGCCCTGCGTTGTGAAAAGATCCAGACGCACCCTCTCTCAAAAACCCACGCACTCCCCGCCTGTGGATGAACCTCCAACGCGACTACGAATTCATGCTCGCCGAACGCGAAAAAGGCGAAGCAATCCGCAAGGAAGTCCAATCCTGTGCGGCGTGAAATATCGGAAATGTTGAAATGCGAAACCTGACCCCATTTAAGAAGATCATCTAAATTTGTTGAAATGCGTTACCTGACCCGAATGGCGCTAACTTAAGGAAATTTCTCAGAAAATCAACGAGTTACAGCCCGTATCTAAAGCCGGTGAGGGAAAGCGTTTAACCCTTCATTCTACGGGCTTTGTTGACATCAGAATCAGCTCACCTGAGAGATCGTCTGGAAACCGTTATTTTATCCCAAATTCGCCTTAAGTTAGCGCCATTCTTACCTGACCCCATTTAGTAAAACTTTGGGAAAAGTTGGTTTTTCAAAAACATTTACTTACAATGCTTTATGGAAGCCAGCTTCCAGAATCTTCGCGAGTGAAACACGAAGTTTTGGTGGATTGTTTGGCAAAGGTGGAGAAATTTGGCGTACTATTGAAAAGCCAATTTTACAAGAGAGAGGATTATTACCATGATTAATTCGATTAAGAAGATCAGTAAATTTGATAAGATTATTATGCTGATTCGGCGAAAGTATTATTTGGTATGTTTGGATCATGGTTGTAATCCAGAGATTACATTTAAAAATGGAGAAATATACTCATGCGCAGGAAATCGAGTATCTGATGTGAAGCTGGAGATATATGAAAATTCGATTGCTATTATTAGCGATCCAAAAATAGGAAGAAGTAAAAATAATAGTGAAATTATTAAAATAATCCAAGATGATTTAAAAAGAGATAAGATTATGACAATAGTAATCCGCTAGTTCGGAATAAAAATGAATAGGGTCAGGTTACGCATTTCACATCTTCAAAGAAGATCATCTAAATTTGTTGAAATGCGTGACCTGACCCCATTTATGGGGCTCACCTTGCACACCCTCGGCCTTGTAACCCGAATGGTGTTAGAGGGCCGGCCGCCTGTCACGAACCTCTATTCCTCCGCAATTTTCATCGGGTGGGGAGCGATTATTCTTAGCATCGCCATTGAGCTCTTCCAC
>JANYEC010000104.1 GCA_025363295.1 Akkermansiaceae bacterium | reverse complement strand
CGGGGGCGGGAGATGCTGACTTCGAGCTCGGTGAAATTGTCTGGGTAATCTATCAGTCAACTGCCATTTCAGACTCCGCCGCAAATCATTGGACTCATGCCCGTGATCTAACTTATCCAATGAAGATTTACTTTTACTTTTCCTTAAAAAGTACCGGGAACAGGACTCGAACCTGCACACCTTGCGATACTAGATCCTAAATCTAGCGCGTCTACCAATTCCGCCATCCCGGCCTTCAGGGGTGACTTTACTGAGACATGGGCGGGGGGCAAGCGCGCAATGCAAGGCGATGCAAATCAGTCGCAGACAGAGGAGGGGCGGCGGGGTTTTTCCACGCCAGTTCGAGGACATGGAAGCTGCTGCCGAGGTGGGCGGGGTGGGTTAGGCTTTGAAATTGCCGGATTAGATCCGCTTGCGGCTGGCCCTCGAGTGAGAGGAGCCACTCGCGGCCGATCTCGGTGAGCCAGGTGCCTTGGTTGCGAAAAGCGCGAACTTCGCAGCCAAGGGCAATGGCATTTTCTGCAATCGCCGTGAAATTGACGTGAGCTGTGATGTCGATTTCGCCCGGAGTGTCCAGCGGGTCCTCGGCAGCGTGGTGATTTGAAAAAGTCCGCAGCGTGCCTTGGTGGCGTTCAGGGAGGTAGTAGTCGGGCTGGGCGAACCCGTAGTCTAACCAAAGGAATAAGCCTGTGGAAAGACATTGGGTCAACGGTTCTAGCAAACTGCGAATGTTCGTGCGGACTTCGGTGCGGTAGCCTTCCGGGAAATTTTCGCCCAGCACTTCAACGGCTTCTATCAATTGCGGATCATCTACACGGTCATCCGTATCCCAAAAGAAACCGCTCTCTGAATTGTATCCGACGCGACACTCATGCCATCGTCCCTTGCGCCATTCGATCAAGTGAAACGGTAGCGCATCGAGCAATTCATTACCGAAAATAATCCCAGGTAGCGGGGCGGCAGCGAGTGGCCCGAGTTCGTCGGTGAAGATCACCTTTTCACTAAAGGGCTGTAATGTCACACGCTGTGCCGCTTGCAGCCTTGGAAGCGGCTCGGGAATCGCGTATTCTAACGCGGCAAAAGCCGTGGGGTTGAGCTGTTGGATCGCCCTTAAAACATCTGCGGCAAGCGTGCCATCGTGGGCACCACATTCGACGATGCGCCAACGAGGGGGCGAGCCGAGCTCCTGCCACTCACGAAAAAAGCGGCGGGCGAGCAAGTTTCCGAATAAAGGCCCCACGCTCACACTGGTGAAAAAGTCTCCTCCGCGCCCCACTTGTCGGGTTTGGCGGGCGTAGTATCCGAGTTCCGGGTGATAGAGAGCCAAACCCATGAAATCCGTGAAGCGGATGGGCCCCTCGGCGGCGATTTTGGTGGCCAGAATCCCGCGCAACGAAGGAGTTGCGGGAGCGGCTCCGATCAGATATTCTTGTCTCCGCTTTGCCGCTTGTAAGGGCGTTGATGAATCAGGTTCAGGCATGACAACTATTCCAAAATCCAATCGCAGAAAGAACGCTAAAGCCCGCTTCTACAAGAGCAAACGCTTCTGGCTGATCTCCCTTTTGCTGTGCGCGGTGGCGATGCTTGGCGGATTGATTTTCGTAAGCGTCTTCACCCGCGAGTATCGGGAGAGGGCGGAGACTTATGATTTGAATCGGATCAACGATCTTGAAGTGCCCAGCATTATCCTCGATCGCAATGGCAAGGAAATTGGGCGGATTTTCGTGCAAAACCGGAGCATCATTCCTATCAAGGAGGTTCCTGAAATTTTCATCAATGCCCTCCGTGCTGGGGAGGATTCGCGATACCTCACCCACGGTGGAGTGGACTATATCGGAGTTGTGCGGGCGATTATTTTAAACGCAAAAGGCGGTAACCAAGGGGCGAGCACCATCACCCAACAGCTCGCTCGAAATGCGTACAATCTCAAAGGTGAGGCGGTGAAGCGCATGGAATCCACAATCCAACGCAAGCTGGTAGAAGCCTTCCTCGCAATGCGGATTGAGAAGCGCTACTCAAAGGTTGAGATCCTAGATTTCTACCTAAACCGGATTTACTTCGGCAGTGGTTTTTACGGCATTCGTTCGGCCTCACTGGGTTATTTCGGCAAACAACCGAAGGATCTAACTGTGGAAGAGTGTGCTTCGATGGTGACACTGATCAAAAACCCTAACTACCGGTCACCACTAAATAATCCGTCGGTCAATAAAGAAGGTCGAAACTATGTGATCTCCCGGATGAAAGAAGAAGGAATGCTCTCATCGTCCGAGGCGGCGAGGCTGAAATCGTTGCCGCTCACGCTCAATCCCAAACCCTTGCAACGCGGCACCACTCATCTTTACGAGCGCATCGCGGATGCTGTGGGCCTCGCACTCGGTGAGGATGCGCTCGCTTCCGGTGGATTTAAAATCCATACGACCATTCTCGCTGAAGCGCAAAACGCAGCGCAGAAATCTCTATCAGAGAGTTTAAAGAAAGCGGAGGCACACCCCGGGTATAATCACCCGAAGTACGAGGACTACCGTAAAAGCAGCGGCAAGCCTGCGGAATATTTACAAGGTGCAGTGCTCATGATCGATCACGAAACAGGTGAGGTGCTCGCCCACGTCGGCGGGCGGGACTATGCGCAAGTTCCTTATGATTTCATCGAGCAGGGTAAGCGCCCCCTCGGCACTGCATTTTTCCCGTTTATTTACGCCGCTGGATTAAGTGGCAGCCAGACTCCCGCCTCGCTGGTCGAAGACGAGCCGATGGACAATCGCGCGGTGATGATCGGCGGCAGGGAAGGCATCCTCGGGGAATGGGGGATGGAAGTTCCATCGCCCACTTACAAGGGAAAAATCCCGGTGCGCGAGGCCTTGGAATTCTCGAAAATCGCTGCCACGGTGCGTTTTGCAGGGCAGACAGGATTGCAGCATGTGGTGGATACTAGCGTCGCATTCGGCCTGCCGCTTCAGAAGGCCGAGTTGCTGCCGCGCCTTGCAGTCGGCTTTGAAGAAGTGTCGATGAAACAAGCGGTCCGTGCGTTCTCTGTGTTTCCCTTGTTAGGAAAATCTGGGCCTTCGCAAGGAAAGCTTTGTTATCTGGACCGAGTGGAAAATTCGGCGGGCAGCGTCGTTTATCGACGACAGGGCCAAGCGAATGCCCGCGGGCAAGTGATCGATGATGCCACCGCTTGGCAAGTTCACAGCATGATGGCCGGCTCGCTTTACCGTGGCAGTTCGAAGGGTGCGCTTGATGGTCTCATGGAAAAGAATTTTTACGGAGCCGGTAAAGGCGGTTCCACTCATGACTTCGCGGATACTTGGTTCTTCGGATATAACAAGCGTATCACCTGCGGCGTCTGGACCGGATTTCTGCTAGGGAATGGTGAGTCCATTTATCCGGGTGCGTTCAGCCGCGATTTGGCACTACCGGTCTGGCAAGCCACCATGAATGCCGCGACTCCTTCCTTCGGCGGTGATCCATTAGTGGCACCCGCCAGCGTGGACGTCGCGCAGATCTGCTCGATCTCGGGGCAGCGTGCGACCCAATTTTGCCAAGAGCTTTCGGAGGACATCAGTTCCGGGTCCGTCCGATCCCATTCGACCGGGGTCAATGAGTTTTTCCGCAAAGGAACCCAGAACCTGCCGTTTTGTACGATTCACTCGGGCGCGAGCAGTGACGGGGTGACTCCGGAAATGGCACTTCTCAATCTGCCCGCCATGGACGCCGTGCCAGTGAGGCCAAAGGAGCCGGTGCTGCTAGGTGATGATCCCTATCATACCGAAGTGCCCAGCTTTGAATCGACTTCTTCGGAAGCCGGATTCGTTCGCCACCGCACTAATGTGTTAGACAGCCTCGACCTCGGTGGTGCAGAGGAGGGAATTTCCCTCAAGCGTCCACGGCGGCTCCAGATCGATGACGAGTGAGATCTGCGTCACGCCGTTCCTGCTAGGCGGTGATTCAGCGCGATCGAGCGGCGGATGGCGCGCATGACCACGACGAGGCCTTTTTGAGACGCGGCTGCCTCCGCACACGGGGCATTGTTAAAGGCATTTCGACTAACATAGCGGCCGACCTCGGCGTAGAGTTGGCGCATTTGCGTCTCTAACACCCCCCATTCGGCACGAAGAATAGACATCTCCTTATTGCTATCACCAATGACTTGAAATGCCTCGGAAGCGTAGATCCTCCGGTTCTTTTTCTTCTCGTTGAGTTGTTCCTCAACCTGATCGACCTTCGCATCATCGGCCTCGATCTTTTGTCCGATTTGAATCCGCTCATCCTTGAGCGCAGAAAACTTTGCTTTAAGATTGGTCAACTCAGCTTTTACTTTCTCGATCTCTTCTGGGTGGGACGGGTAATCTGAGGCTTCCTTAGTTAGAACTTGGAACTTCATTTTAAGGCCATCGTACGCTCGGCGGACCTCACGGGCGCTCGCAATGACGGCGTCCCGCTGAACGGCTAGATGCTCGAGCTCCACGAGAAGTGCGATCCGTTCGTCAATGAGATCTTGTTGGATTTCAGGATTATTGTTGAGGACCATCTCCCGCTCCTCGTGTGCTTGGTCCAATTTCGCTTGGCAAGCATCCAGTTTCGCACGAACGATTTCTCGCTCTTTGATGAACTTTCGCAGGTTCCAGTATTCGACGGAAAGCTCTTCAATGTTTTCGACCTTTTCCCAAATCGACGCACCGAGATAGGCCTCGGCCTCGCGCAAGAGGTGCATCTCGCCAGCAGCATCGGCCATGCGCTGGTTCTTACGGAAGTATCCGAAAGCCTGAGCAAATCGAGCGATGTAGTAGCGTGACAAAGTCATGTGGGGAAACCTACTTGGCGATGGTTCTTTGCAAGGACTCGATGACACTAACATCTTCGAGCGTCGTAACATTTCCGGAAACTTTTCCCGTGCTGACGAGCTCTTTGAGCAAACGCCGCATGATTTTTCCAGAGCGTGTCTTGGGCAGGCCCGGTGCGAAATAAAGATCATCCGGTTTGGCGATCGCACCGATCACTTTGCCAACGTGATTTCTTAACTCGGCGCGGAGCTCCTCAGATTCTTCGAATTGGGTTTTCAGCGTGACGAAAGCGGCGACGGCTTGGCCTTTCATGTCGTCCGGACGTCCAACCACTGCGGCCTCCGCGACGGCGGGGTGCGAGACGAGCGCACTCTCGATTTCCGCAGTGCCGAGGCGGTGGCCGGAAACATTGAGCACGTCATCAAGACGACCGATGATCCAGAAATTTCCGTCTTTGTCGCGGCGCGCACCATCGCCAGCCGTGTAGAGACCGGGATAATCCGACCAGTAGGTTTTTTTATAACGATCTTTATCCCCGTAAATCGTCCGCACCATAGATGGCCACGGCTTGCGGATGACGAGGCGGCCGTCTTGGCCAGGTTTACACTCGTTTCCGGCATCATCGAGGATCGCGGCATCGATCCCGAAAAACGGCATCGTGGCGGTGCCCGGGATGCAAGGAGTGGCACCCGGCATCGGGGAAATCAAAATCGCGCCGGTTTCCGTCTGCCACCATGTATCGACGATCGGGCATTTTCCACCGCCAATGTGTTTGTAGTACCAGTTCCAAGCTTCCGGATTGATCGGCTCTCCAACAGAACCTAGCAGACGCAATGAAGAAAGATCGTGAGCGGCGGGAAAATGGTCGCCCGCCTTGATGAAGGCACGGATGGCGGTGGGCGCGGTGTAGAAAATCGTGACGCCGTATTCTTCTATCATTTTCCAAAAACGCCCGAAATCTGGGGCATTCGGCGCGCCTTCATACATCACTTGCGTGACTCCGTTAGCCAGTGGTCCATAAACAATATAGGAATGGCCGGTGATCCAGCCGACATCGGCCGTACACCAATAAACATCCTCATCCCGCATGTCGAAAATGTATTTGCAAGTCGAGTAAGTGCCCGTGAGATAGCCGCCGGAGGTGTGGAGAATTCCTTTCGGTTTTCCGGTAGAGCCAGAGGTATAAAGCACAAAAAGCGGATGCTCGGAGTCGAAGCCCTTCGGCACGTGTTTCGAGGAGGCGGTGGAAACTTCGTCGTGCCACCACCTGTCGCGGGTGGTGTCCATGGCGATTTCATTTCCACAGCGATTCAGAACGATCACGCGGGTGACTTGGGTATATTTCGCCAGTGCTTCATCAACGACCGGTTTCAAGGGAACGACCCTCCCGCGCCGCCATCCACCGTCTGCGGTGATCACAAGGGTCGCGCCGGAATCTTCGAGGCGATCGACAAGTGCTTCCGAGGCGAACCCACCAAAAACGACGTTGTGCACCGCGCCGATCCGCGCACAGGCAAGCATTGCAATGGCTGCCTCCGGAACCATCGGCATGTAAATGAGCACGCGATCCTTGGGTTTGACACCGTGTTTCAGCAACACGTTCGCGAAACGGCAGACGTCTTTTTGCAGTTGGCCGTAGGTGATGATGCGCTTGTCGCCTGGCTCGCCCTCCCAGATGATCGCGGCTTTGTTTTTGCGCGCACCCACCGCGTGACGGTCCACACAGTTTTCACAAACATTGAGTTTTCCGCCGTCGAACCATTTTGCAAAAGGCTCTTTCCAATCGAGCACCTTGTCCCATTTTTTCTGCCAAGTGAGTTCTTTCGCCTCGCTCGCCCAGAATTTCTCGGGCTTCTCGATGGATGCCTTGTAGAGCTTCTTGTATGTCGCCATCGATCCGATGCGGGCTTTCGAGGAGAACTCCTTGGACGGTTTATGGGCCACGTCTGCGGGTGGAGCTGGGTCGGATTTTTTGGCACTCATGGGCTGGGGTCTGATGGGAGGATAGAAAACGCAGACGCGGGCGGCAAGTCGCAAGAAGTGATGATTTCACCTGTTAGCCCGGCCACTCCTGTCCGTTCTTCCCGACTCTTTCGCCGCTAGAACCCGTCGTCGTTTACCCTTCCCTCCCGGATCAATCTTTCGTTAGGATCGGCCAGATCTTCAAAAATGCCCGTCCGTTCCAAATCGCCCGCCCGCACTCCCGAGAAAAACAAATCCCTCGAACAATGGATCTGGGATGCCGCCTGTTCCATCCGTGGCGCGAAGGATGCGCCGCAGTATAAGGACTTCATCCTCCCGCTCATCTTCACCAAGCGCCTGTGCGATGTCTTCGATGACGACCGCCTTTCCAATCTGATTGAAAAAATCAGCGAGAAACGACTCGGGCTAGAGTTTAAGGATACTATTATCCGCGACCCGCACCCGGCCCTGCACGCTCAAATCGCATGATTGGCATCCCAGAAATAAAGAACCTTGCCGCCGGACCCGGTGGATTCCCACAATCCGCCGCATGAACGCCGTTGAAATCGCCGATGCCGTTTCGACGCTCGTGGAGCAGCCGTTCGACCGGGAAAACTTCCCGTTCGCGTTCTTGGAGGCGTTTGGGAACAAGGAAACGACCCTTAAAAAATTGCGGAGTGGCGACTCGAACAAGTCTGACCTCGGCGGCGTCCTCCAGCGCAGCAACATCCACCTCAAGGTCTGCGCGCCCGGCGAGGTGGCGGCCACGCTTACGGCATTGCGGGAAAGTCCGGCGACGGCGCGGCTCAAGGCCAAGTTCATTCTGGCCACCGACGGCGAGACTATCGAGGCGGAGAACCTGGCCGATGACGATGCGCCCATCGTCTGCGCCTATGCGGATTTCTCCGACCACTTCGGTTATTTCCTGCCGCTGGCCGGCATCACCACGGTCAAGCAGATCCGGGAAAGCTCCTTCGACATCAAGGCCACCGGCCGCTTGAACCGGCTCTACATCGAGCTGCTCAAGGACAACCCGGAGTGGGCCACCGCCGCCCGCCGCGAGGATCTGAACCACTTCATGGCCCGACTGATCTTCTGCTTCTTTGCGGAGGACACGGACATTTTCCATCAGGACGCGCTTTTCACCGCGACCCTTGAGCAGATGAGTGCGCGGGACTCCTCGAACACCCACGAGGTCATTTCCGAGCTGTTCCGCGTGATGAATACGCCGCTCAAACAACGTCCGGCGGCGAAGGTCAAGGATTGGGGCGGCGGTTTCCCTTATGTGAACGGCGGGCTCTTCACTGGCAGCTTGGACGTGCCGAAGTTTTCGAAAATCGCCCGCTCCTATCTGCTCCACATCGGCAATCTCGACTGGACGAAGATCAATCCCGACATCTTCGGCTCCATGATCCAGGCCGTGGCGGATGACGAGGAGCGCGGCGCCCTGGGCATGCACTACACCAGCGTGCCGAACATCCTCAAGGTGCTCAATCCGCTGTTCCTCGACGACCTGCGGGAAAAACTCGCGGAGGCGGGAAACAGCCCGCAAAAACTGCTGAACCTGCGGAAACGCATCGCCCGCATCCGCGTCTTCGATCCCGCCTGCGGCTCCGGGAATTTCCTCGTCATCGCCTACAAGCAGATGCGGGAAATCGAGGCGGAGATCAACCGCCGCCGCGGCGAAATC
>JANYEC010000103.1 GCA_025363295.1 Akkermansiaceae bacterium | reverse complement strand
CGCTACGCGGGCCTTGAATTCGGGGTCGTGTCTTCTTCGTTTGCCTTTCATTTTTTGTGTGTTCGGTTCGGTTTAAATGCCGTTCCCACACACCACAATCATAGCTTAGCCACTGGCCCGATTTTCTGGGTCCGCCTCAGTGATCGGGATATGTCGATCTGTCCCTGTTTTGGAAATCTCGCCGGAAACGTAGATTTCATTTTCCCCAAAAGCGCTCCAATCCAGACGCGTGATTTCCCCATTCTCCGCATCCGGCCTCACCCCTGCGAAAACCAACACCGCCGCCGCCCATCGTTCCGCTTTCGTTTGGCCAGCACGAATGAATTTACCGCCTGACCCACCGACATAATGGCGATCCTCTTTTCCTTCCGGTGGCGTGGCTTGAAATTCAGAATAGTACTCACGTAGCGCAGCCGATGCTCCAAAGTGGACCGGGCCTTAGCCCCCTGATCCCTGAGCGTCTCTACGATCATCGTGGGCTTCAACAAGGCGCATTTCGTGTCCATGAACGCCTTGCCTGTCCAATTTTCTAACTTGCCCATGTCTTTCAGATAGATTGCGCTCCAATGCGATTCCCCATCCAGCAACGCTCTTTCATACCGCTCTCGGAATGTTTCCGGCGATGCCGCTTCCCCGAGCTGCGCCAGACACCACTTAGCCGCCTCCATGATCGACACCCCGTGAGGCTCCAGCAGCGCCTCAGCTGCCCCGGCCATCACCGCCAACTCGTGAGAGATGTGACCGCCACGCTGGCCTATTCTGTATTTCGTCCGAAGTGTGGCCCCGAATTTTTTGGCCTCTGATTCGGTCGGGAAAAATTTCCTCACACGCTTCCCTTCGCTCGTTATGTTTGCGGGAATGGACACCATCCACCCCCTAGAAGTCTCGACAGGATCGAATTTCGGGCTGCGCGGCATACTGAATTGTTGCCACCAAGTGCCACAATGCGCAAAACCAATCGAACAAAAACCAACGCAAATTCAATGAAAAAATGGCTCCGGCGCTAGGGATCGAACCTAGGACCTAGTGATTAACAGTCACCCGCTCTGCCGCTGAGCTACGCCGGATTTGCTTCCTTTCGGACGCGGGCGGACCATGGGATTCCGCAACGTCTTGTGGCAAGGGAAAAATCCTCTGTTGCCCGAAAAACACCCTTAAACCGAAAAATTTAGGACTTCCGATGGGCATCAGCCTCCGGCGGCCAGCGCGACGATTTCCACCTGTGCTCCGTCGTCAACCAGGGTCTGCGGATAATCCCGGGGAAAAACCGCACTCTCGTTCAGTTCAACGACGACTGGCTTTCCACCTAGGTCGAGAGATTCCAGTAATTCAGTCACAGTGATTGGGCTACTGATTTCATGGGCTTGCCCGTTAAGATGAATTTTCATAAGCTTTCTGTTATTTCCACTGTGCGAGCTGTTCGGGAAACGGGCAATCTTGGCATTCGGAAAAATCCTCGAGACAAAAATCATGATAGATTTGGAGTAATGCCTGATGATGACAGACCCTGCGTAACCATGGCTGAGCGGCTTTTGATGAGCCAAAAAGTCGGAGTGAGCAGCGTTTTACTTTTTCATTAGCCACGGAATTACGCAGTTTAAAATAAGAACCATACGTCATGCCATCCTCATGCATGGCCAGCGGCGCAAGGTGGTTAGCAATCAATTCTAGCGCCTGAGTCCTCCCAAATAGTGCCACGCGCTGCACGGATGCAGCCGAGGTAAGTGTGTGATGGTGAAGCCAGAATTCGTGTTCGAGTGTTTGCAGGAAATCAATCAGAGGCTTTGCGTGAAAGGGCCTCGCCAGTGCCAGCTTGCGATACTGTGGCCAAACCTTCGCCAGCGCTGCCAAGGCACCCACTCGCCGATGCGGGTGATTCGCAGGACGCTGACCGTGGGTTTTCCACGGAATGCCCCGGTCCGCCGAGACTTCGAAACGCGAGCGGTTTTTCCACCAAGTATCCCACAGGTCACGCAAATAGTCGCGAGTATCTTGGGGAACCAGATGATGCATTTCTGATGTTAGAAATCCTGCCGTCCCGAAAAGAATCGCTTCCGCCGCAGCAGGCTCTGCCTTGAGCAAGCCGAGTGGAGCGCGTTGGGCGAGTAGGCGCATCGGCAGTGAGTTCCCCCGATAGCCTAAGGTCTCCGCAGTGACTTGAAACAGCGCTGCATCTCGCCCGTGGGCATCGACTGTTTTCAAAAACCGGGACGCTTTGTTAGCGGCACGCAAAGTCGCCGCTTCTGTTAGTAAGCGCTCGACAGCCCCAGCGGGCAGACCTTTCAACGGAAAAACGCAACGGCCGGGATGAGCAATCGCTACCTCACGCGGCGGTCGGTTGAGGGCATCCGATAATTGCATATCTGAAATGATCACCTGCGGGACTTCCCGATGATCCAGAGTTCGGGTGAATATTCGGCGCGCATCGGAGCGAAAAATCACATGCAGTATAACTTCTTGAAACGCCGGGTTCGTCGCATGTCCGTGGGCTTCCCAGTCCGCAGCCGTGGGGTCCAATTCTAACGGACCAGTTCGCAATTCTCCATCGATCTCGACTGCGGCTAGGCTGAAGTCCGGGCCCGCACCGCGATTCCATTCACCAAACTGAACAATTCTAACTTTTTTTCCTGCGGTCGTTCGAAACTCCCGCCCGAAAGCCCCGGAAAACCACAGAGCCTGAAGTTCGAGTTCCGCTGGCAGGACCTCCGCAGAGGTTTCGGCAAATGCCAAAGGAGGGTGCCAAATCGATTCTAGCAAAAATCCGTAAGTCATTTTACGATCTTTTTAGTTTCATGTTTTTCCACCGACTGAACTTTGTTAGGGTCTGCAGGCGGTGGAGGAGGAGGATCGAGTATATCTAGCCAAGCTTGCAATGCTGCGGATTCCGGGAGCGGGCCATAACGAATTTGCGCGTCGCGCAGCCCTCTGATGGCCAGATCCTTTCGGTTAGAAACCCGATCTAAGGTGATGAGATTAAAATCCTGCCGCAGCTTATCCTCCGTTTTCACATAATAATCTTTGGCACGGCGAAACGCCTGCGCAGCTTCTGCCGCTTTGCCATTTTTGATATTATCGAATCCCAGAGCCTCAGTGATAACTCCGCTTTTCATCCGTTCGGATGCCTTCTTTAACTGCGCTTGCCGCTCGGCTGGCTGAGTGGCCCATTGTAAGATGGATGCTCTCAATGCCCGGTATTCAATATCAGAATCCTTTTTCTCCCCGCTCCCATCGAGGTGCCTGAATGGACGATAAAGCGGATCTCCCAGGACGACACCTTGCCATGATACGACCGGCATCGCCGCCCAACAAGCCTCCACCCATGTATCACCCGCTAACAAACGTTTTTGGATAATGCTGAAGTCATGCGTCAAGTGCAAGTAAGGCTCATAAACATTTCCAACGGTCGCGGCGGCGCCTCTCTCCAATAACGCCGCACTCCAGTTTTTGTTAGGATTGACTAGCTGCATGGCGCTGAACGAGTGGAGATGCATCGCCACCGCGCCTTTGCGAAAGTGGAAGCTGCTGTTCAAAAACGGTCCGCTCACATCCGAATCATACCAACCATAATAGATCGAAGCATCCGTCATCGGATAGTTTTTCGGCAGGGTGTCGTTAAAGCGATCCACCACGGTGGGAATACCCGCATTGTCGTTCTCCTTTACGACATCCTCTAACCACTTGTCGCCGAGTGGAAACTTGTTAGCGATGTCCACGTATGCCCGGCCCCACAAGCCAGTTTTTTCAGCCTCGATGGCATCACGAATCATTCTCTCGCAGGTCGCTAAGCTCGCGGCATCGATTCTCGCTGTTAAAACGAGAAATGGTAGATTCACATCTTTGATAGATTTTTCACTTTGATAGAACTTATTCTGCAAAACGCCCTTCATTGGCAAGCCCTCGACGCCAAACATCGCCAGCTCAGAATCCACCGATGCCTCATCATGCCCCTGGATCGGATCCTGCGGCGGAGGTGGAGTGTTTGGTGTGGTCGATGGTGCGGGAGGATTGGGTGTCTGCTGGATACGCAGCGGCACCCCGCGCATTAGCACCAGCACACGGATTTTATTTACAATGGGAAGAAGGAGGCCCTCACTGTCTTTTCCCCGCTTCCACCATGAGCGAAACTCGAATTGATCGCGCAGCGGTTTTAAAATTGTTTGGTCAAATTCTTCCCGCGAAACATCCGCCTTTTGTGGCATATCCAGGGCGATCACATTTTCTAACGGAATCCCCCGAGCTTCGCGATAGATCTCCGCTAGCTGCTTAGATTCCGGCTGCGTGGAATTGTATAAAATCGCCACCGATTCCGGAGTCGGAGCCGCACAGAGGGATGCCGTGAGCCCAAGCCAAATCAATGCCACAAATTTCATTTCAGTGAGCATGCCCGGATGGTCCCGCCATGCAAGACCGACCGTTCCTTCAGAGTGAAATCCGCAGCCCGTCCCACGCCACATGGATGTTTTCAGGTAGCTGCGCCTCTAAGGTTTCCGTATCAAACTCATGCGTCAAATGCGTCAACCAAGCCTCTTTTGCGTTCGATTTTCCCACCGCTTCCACCGCCTCAGCCAGCGAAAAATGCGTCGAGTGCTCCGCCCTCCGCAACGCGTCGATTATTAAAACATCTACCCCTTGGATCAAGTGCATGGTGTCATCCGGGATTTGCTTCACGTCGGAAATGTAGGCCAGTTTCGGCCCGTCACGATACTCAAAGAGAAACCCGATCGTCTCCACTGAAGCATGCACCACTGGCAGCGGTGTTACTACCAGATCACCATAACGGAAAGGCCCATAGATGATCCTTGCGTCTGGTCGTACGTAACCCGACGCGAAGGCCTCAGGAGCAAACGCCCAGCCATACATCTTCACCAGCGTCGCCATGCAACCCTCCGTCGCATGCAGCGGCAGCGGTGCGTGTTTTTTCCAACAAAATGCCCTCAGTTCATCAAATCCCGCCACGTGATCCAGATGCGCGTGGGTGTAAATCACCGCATCGATCTCCCGCAATCCCTCGCGTAGCGCTTGCATCCGCAGGTCGGGCCCCGAATCCACTAACAGAGTAAAGCCCCCCGCCCTCACCACCGCCGACGAGCGGAAACGCTTGTTCCTTGGGTCATCTGAACGGCAAACCCCGCAATCGCAACCAATCACCGGCACCCCCACCGAGGTTCCCGTCCCGAGAAATGTTAATGAAAAACCCGCCACGCGGCGATTCTACACAACTTAAGCCAACCGGCAACACCTGCCACCCACAACTCCCGCAAACCACTTCCAGCCGCTTCAGCCCGTCATTAAGAGATCAAGGTTGGCTTTTTCGACTTATGGGGCCGGCGACGTGATACGCGGATGTTAAACGCAAATGCTACGGTTCAATTTTCCACTGGCGCGGCGTCTCCCAGTTTTGCAACACTCCCGCTGCGGCTTGCTTGAGAGACTCAAGCGTCACTCCCTGCTTTATTTTTACCTCGGCTGAAATTTCTTCGAACCGCTCGGGATCGCTGCTTGAGGTGCCGAATACCCTCACTCGCTCCACCAGCCCGGTCGAGAGAATGGAGGCTTCTACTTTAGCGGGGCTGATTTTTCGCCCGGCGACGTTGATAGCACCGCCGAGAGTGCCGGTGAGATGGAGTCGTCCCCTGCCGTCAAAAAATCCGAGGTCGCGAGTTTGATAGATTTGATCTCCCAAGCGATCATCCTCACGCGTCTCATCATAACCGATCGCCACGCCATCACTCTTCACCACAATGCGTCCACCTTCACTGATAGATACCGCCACGCCCGGTAACGGAGTGCCCACGTCGGCGGCGGATTCCTGCGGTGTTTCGCTGCCATCTAACGAAATTCCGCCGCACTCGCTAGCACCGTAGAAATTGTGAATTTTCAATCTAGATGCGGTGAACACATCCGCCTCCAATGCGAGCGCCAGCGGTGCACCGGCCGACAGAGCAAGCCTAACAGGTGCTCCGATTAGGATCCCCGCACGATGCCATGCGCGCCACATGGAGGGCACTGCGGGTAAAACGAGAGAAGCATGGCATTTGAAAATCTCCTCAACCACTCGCGGAAATGGCACCGGCGCAAGATGCACCGGCACACCATGCAGCAGCAGCGGCAATACGACATTTGAGAATCCGTAAGAATGCGCTAACGAAATCACTCCGAGGTTCGGAACGTCCGGGGTTAAGCCCATCGCGGTTACGATACGATCGCCGTCAGCCGCGACTTGGTCTCCATTGAAAAAAATCCCTCGCGGGATGCCGCTGGCCCCAGGGGTGTATTTGACAAGCCGAGTTCCGGCGGGAGGCGCGTGCTCGAGTTGTGGCTCTGGAGCATCGCGCTCTACGGGAATCACCGCTTGTCCGTCACGCCATGCCCGGAGAATTTGGAGAAAAAAATCCACGCTTCCACTGCGGGCGATCACCGGCGAAACGGCCTGCGGGAGCAACGCGAGGCCGGCGTTGAGGTCCGCAAACGTCACAGCTTTTCCACCCTCGAAAATCGCAGGACGGACGGCATAGCGGCGGGAGATATCTAACCAACGATGATACGGCATTTGACAAGGTGCGCATGCCTGCCTAGCTACCTGAACCCCGCTCTGACCAGCCTTATCTGATCCCGTTTTTTCCCGTGGCCTACTCCTCCGACTCCCCGTTTCCTCGAAATCCCCGCTCCGTGGTGGTGACCGGCGCGGGAATCGTCTCGCCGATGGGCCGAGATTGGGCGGAAAACTCCGCGGGTTTCCAAGCCGGGCGAATGGCGCTTTCCCCGGTGACACTCTTCGATGTTTCCCGACAGCGTGTCGGTACGGCGGGCCAAGTCGATTTGCCCGATGCCGCACCCGATTTAGGAATATCACGCAAAAATTGGGAACGCATGGATCGTGGCACCCGCTTGGCCTTGCTCGCTGCACGCGAGGCATTGGCAGAGGCTGGTCTATCAGGTGGAGAAATGCCCATCATCATCGGCACCTCCGCAGCGGCCATGCCCATCGGCGAGGAATATTTCAAACAAGCACTCGCCCATCCCTCACGACGACATTCTCAACTCCAACGTGTAGAGACCTATCAGGCCCAGAGACAGATGACCGACATGGCCCGTGCCCTCGGCGTCCACGGACCGATGCGGATCGTTTCTAACGCCTGTGCCTCTGGCGCAAACGCAATCGGCCACGCGTTCCATCTTGTCCGCTCGGGTCGCGCGGAAATCGTTCTAGCAGGCGGCTACGATGCACTGTGCCAACTCGTTTTCGCGGGTTTCGATGCCCTCCAAGCGCTCAGCCCGTCCGGCATCCCCCGCCCCTTCGATGCCGCACGCGACGGACTTGCGTTAGGCGAAGGTGCGGGATTCGTCATCGTGGAATCACGAATTTCGGCGAAAGCACGAGGTGCAAAAGTGATCGCAGAAATCCTGGGTTACGGCGCGGCCACCGACGTCCATCATCTCACGCAACCCCACCCTCTCGGTGATGCCGCACTCGTGACCATGCGGGCCGCCTGCACCCTCGCAAATCTCGCTCCAGAACAAATCAACTACATCAATTCCCACGGCACTGGCACCCCGCTTAACGACGTTGCGGAAGGCAATGCAATCCAACGTTGGGCGGGCGAATCTGTGGGAGAAATCAAAGTCAGCTCCACCAAATCCGCGATCGGCCACTTGCTAGGTGGGGCAGGTGCGGTGGAATCCGTGATCAGTCTGATGGCGCTGAAAGGGCAATTTCTACCCGCCAGCCTCAACGTCCGTGAAGCCGATCCTGTCTGCACCTTTGATCTCGTTAGAGCGCCTCGCAAGGCCCGCGTCCAAAAGGTCCTCACCAATTCCTTCGGCTTCGGCGGCGCAAATGCGACCCTCATTTTCGGCGAGGAGGAAACCGTATGAATCTAACTATCACGGGCAGCGGCGCAGTCTCCCCCGCAGGATGGGGCGTAGCGGCGACGATGAATGCTTTGGCAAAGGGCGAGCGCCTGAACCCATATCTGCTAGAGCGAATTACGAGTGGAACCTCGATTCAAACTCCCGTCTTGCGTGTCCCTGCGGAAAATGCCACCACCCCGAAATTTGCCAGACTCCGCCGCGCCAGCCCAATCTCGAAATTCGCCGCTGCAGCGGTGATGGAAGCGCTTAGCGAAACGCGGCTGGCTGCCATCGCTGCAGGAGAATTGCGGGTGGGCGTCATTTTCACGTTGATCAACGGCTGTGTGAATTATTCCAATCGGTTCTTCGGCGAGGCCCTAGCAGATCCAGCGATGGCAAGCCCGATCCTGTTTCCTGAAACCGTCTTCAATGCGCCTTCCAGCCACATCTCGGCAATGATCGGCAGCAGTTCGCCCAATGATAGCTTGATCGCCGATAGCAGCGGATTTTTTACCGGAATTGATCTCGCCGCCGAGTGGATCGAACGAGGTGATGTTGATGCTTGTTTGATCGTTGCAAGCGAAGAAATCGACTGGTTGAGCGCGGAGGGACTTTGCCTCTATTCGAAACGCTACCTCCCGGCTGAGGGCGCGGGAGCGATCTATCTGGAACCCGGAGACGGTCCGATCCAACTGCTGCACTTGCCTGACCCTGTTAGCTATGCAGGCCGTTCACGCAGCGATGCTGCTAGAGAACTCCGTGAGCGACTGGGAGTGGTGGATGACGGACAGACTCTGCTCATCGATGGTCGCGCAGGGATCGCCCGTTATGATCTAGCGGAAACCTCGGCTTGGAGCGATTGGAAGGGTCCGCGCTGGTCGCCCCGCACGATTCTCGGTGAAGCGATGGGAGCATCCGCAGCACTACAAATCATCTCCGCAGTGGAGGCGCTCAAATCCGGGAGTTTCGGCCGTGTGATCGTCACCACCACCGGAGGAAACCAACACGCAGCCGGACTGGTGTTAGGCACATCCCTAGCATAAGGTTACGGAGTCGCCTTACGAACGGAAGGCGAGAGTGACATCTGTTTGAAATCGCCATTTTCACATGCGCGAACAAACCCCTCGGCGTAGCTTTTCAGCTTGTCCCAGATTTCCCGGATCTCATCTGCTTCTTTCGCGTCCACCGAGTGATCATCCGCCGCGTTAGAGATACGGGCTAACAAATCAGAAAACTGGCCAATGATTTCCTGTGTGGCGGACAGCACATGGTCGATCTTCCTTTCACTCACTTGGGGGTCTCTCACAAAATGGCCTAACTGCTGCCTACAAAGCCACTCGACGATCCCCGTGTCCCCACTCAGTTCGATGATTTGAAGAAGACGGTCCAGCGGATTTTTACTTCCCGCATTGTTCTCGCTTGGTTGTTCCGCCCACTTGTAAACGAGTGATAGAGACACTCCTAACTCGGCCGCCACTGCTTTGGGGCTCGTTTTTTGAAGTGCTTCTCTCAATACCTCGTAACTTTCCATGCGCGCAGGCTGACAAATCTACCCGCACTTGAAAAGCGGGTAATTAGTCGGCTATTTCGCCCTTTGCCGACTCGGGTGCGATGATCACTTTGGTCTTCGCCCACTCATCGCCCAAGCGGCGACCGCGTTCTGGTTTGTCCTCGCGGGTGAGTAGGATGAAAATTTCAACGAGCCCCATGAGAGGGATGACGAGGATCAAATTACGAAGCACCGCTGCCTCCCAGTTTGCTGATAGGGATTTATCATCCATGGTCACGGCTTTAATCTTCATGGCCTTTTTTCCAATACTCTGCCCGCCCAGAAACGGCAGCGAATCGCGAACGATCAGATAGGCCATGCCGGTGAGCCACGCAAGCTTGCTAGCAAACCCCGGGAGCATCCATGTTAGAGTCATCGTGATTCCAGAAGAAACAATGCAATCAATCACTGCTGCCGTGGCCCGGGTATTGAACGGAGCGTATCCCGAAACCTGCGCATCATCGTCATCATGAGTCGCGGTGTTCATTTTCCCATCCCTCGTTTTCTCCGAATCGAGAGGCACCGGACGATTCGCGGACATTATGCTCAATGGCGACGGCGGCGGTGGTGGCGGAGGCGATAAATCCGGCAGAGGAGTCACGGGGGAATGTGGCTTGTCCTGTTCTGGTTCCATCATCTTCGGGAGGTATAACATCGCTGACATAAAGGTCGAGGTGTAAATCACCACATTGGCGACTTGCGAAGGGGGAGAAGCCGTTTAAAGCTCCGGCGTGTCCCGCATGGACGACCTCACTCACGATTGGCTGCGCCGGGCCGTGACTCAACCTGACTTCGCTGCACGCCTGGCTCCACTCGCCAAAGGTGAGCGAGAAGTCGTGCTCGATCACTCCGCTGAAGCCTCGCATGCGTTTCTAGCAGCCATAGTCGTGCAAGCGGCGAAGGATCTGAAAAAGAATCGCTTATGGTTGATTTCTGACCTGCCACGCCACCGCGAGCGCTTGGCATCCGAGTTGGAGTTATGGGGGGTGACGGGTTTGGTTCTGCCAGATGGGCCAGTGGAAACGGGTGATGGCACGATCGCCGATCCCGAGTCCGCAGCCGAGTGGTTTTCAGTGTTAGAAATTCTCGCCCGCTCGGAAAGCTGCGTCATCCTCTGCGGCAGCGATGCATTTTCCGGCAAAGCCCCCTCCCCCGTTGCCCTGCGCGCGAGCCGCACTCCGCTAAAACCTGGGGCGTCTCTTGATCCCGGTGAGCTCGCCAAATCTCTATCCGATCACGGTTACGAGCGTGTTCCCACCGTTGCCTCACGCGGGCACTTCGCCGTGCGTGGTGGCATTCTGGATCTTTTCGCATGGCAAGCGGCCAAACCCCTCCGGCTGGAGTTTTTTGATACGGAGCTCGAATCAATCCGCGAGTTTGATCTCGATTCGCAGGCATCGACTCACAAATTGAGTGAGGCTGATATCTTGTTAGCCGAGCCATCGACCGAAGGCACCGTTGCCGACTATCGGCGTAAAAACGACCTTATCATTTCATTCGGTTCGGAGATTCCGAGTCCAGACGTTAGAATCCTTGAAAATGCGGCCGAGTATAACAGCGAGGAAGATTTTACCCTCGCATGTTTCGGCAGTCCGCTAGGAACGTTCGAGGCGGGGGATTTCGTGCTGGAGGAATCGCGGCGTGAGAATTTTTTCCGCCAGCTCAACGATTGGAAACGTGATGGCTGGGACATCGCGATGGTGTTTGGCAACAAGGGCGAGGAGGAACGCTTTGCCGAACTTGCGGGCAAGGATCTGGAGCGCGATCTGGGCCTGCTTGCGGTGCGAGGAGAATTGTTAGCAGGGTTCACGGTTCCCGTTTCAAAATTGGCAGTTCTTTCGTCATCCGAGCTGTTCGGTCGTTATCGGACTCCGGGCGGCCCGCGGCGGTCTCTGATGGAAAAGGCCCGCGCTGCTAGGGCTCGTGCGTCCATTGATGAAATGGAAGTGGGCGATTTGGTGGTGCATTATGAATACGGAATTGGCCGATTCAAAGGCATCCAACAGGGGGATGAAGGTGACGAACTGGTTTTGGAATACCGCGATGGTGCCTTGTTGGGAGTCCCTTTGGAACAAGCGCATCTTGTCGGAAAATACGTCGGCCTTGGCGGAAAAACCCCGGAGCTCAATAAGCTCGGCAGCGCGGCATGGAAAACCGCTCGCAAATCGGCGGAAAAATCCATCCTCGATTACGCCGCGCAGCTCTTGCGCGTGCAAGCAGAACGGCAGTCGGAGGCAGGTTTCGCTCATCCACCAGATTCGCGTTGGATGTGGGAATTTGAGCGCTCCTTTCATTACACGGAAACCACGGATCAACGCCGGGCGATCGATGAAACGAAGTTAGATCTCGAATCCCCGCGCCCGATGGATCGCCTAATTTGCGGGGATGTTGGATTTGGAAAAACCGAGGTGGCCATTCGTGCGGCATTCAAAGCGATCACTAGCGGAAAACAAGTTGCGATTTTAGTACCTACCACCGTTCTAGCAGAACAACATTGGCGCACCTTCCGCGAGCGGATGTCAGACTATCCGATTCGCATCGACTTGCTGAATCGTTTTCGCACCACGAGTGAAATCCGCAGCACCATCGCGGGCCTGGAAGATGGCTCGGTAGATTTGGTGATCGGCACGCACCGGCTTGTTTCCGGCGATGTGAAATTCAAAGATCTCGGGCTGGTCGTGGTGGATGAGGAGCAGCGTTTCGGAGTAGCGCATAAGGAAAAATTCAAACAACTCTTTCTACAAGTGGATGTGCTCACACTCTCCGCCACGCCGATTCCACGGACGCTTTACATGGCGTTGATGGGCGCACGCGACATGTCCACCATCGACACGCCACCGCCTAACCGAGTGCCGGTTTCCACCACCGTGTGCGCCTACGATGAACGAGTGATCCGCGATGCGATCCGCCGCGAAATGAAGCGGGGTGGACAGGTATTTTTCCTTCATAACCGGGTGAAGACCATCGATATGATGGCCTCCAAAATCCGCGAGCTGGTGCCCGAGGCTAGGGTTCTCATCGGCCACGGGCAGATGGATAAGGACGACCTCGAAGTGGTCATGCACACATTCGTCAAGGGAGAGGCTGATGTCTTGTTAGCCACCACCATTATCGAGACGGGAATCGACATCCCGAATGCGAACACCATCCTCATCGACCGCGCCGACCGCTTTGGCCTAGCAGATCTCTATCAACTCCGAGGCCGCGTGGGGCGGGCGGGTGAAAAAGCCTACGCTATCCTATTGCTTCCCCGCGACATGATGACCGTGGGCGACGCCCGCAAACGCATCAATGCGATCAAGGAATACACCGCGCTGGGCTCGGGTTTTAAAATCGCGATGAAAGACCTCGAAATCCGAGGAGCAGGAAATTTGCTCGGCACCAAACAGTCTGGTCACATTTCCCAAATCGGATTTGACCTCTATTGCCAACTCCTCCGCCAGTCGGTGGATCGTCTCAAGGGCAGAAAGGATGCGCCGCGTGGGGAGACCACCTTTAAAGCGGATTTCATCGCCTTCAGCGAGGCGGCCTACGCTCGCGAAGATCCGAAAATGGTGCTTCCCGCGTTTCTTCCGTCCACATGGCTGGCCGAGACAAAACTCCGCATCACCGCTTATCGCGAGCTTTCCGAAGCAGGCACCTTGCGAGCGATCGACACATTGGAAAAATCCTGGCGTGACCGCTTTGGCAGGCTTCCAGAGGCGGCGGTGAGGCTACTCGAAATCAACCGGATCAAGTCGCTGGCAGCCGGCGAGGGCATCGCCTCCGTTGAAATCCAGGGCCAACGGTTGATGCTTCACCGAAATGGGGATTACATCCTTCTCGAAGGTCGCAGGTTTCCCCGCTTGCAATCTGCGAGTCTCCAAGGAAAGCTGGCCGAAGCAATCACCCTATTGCAAAACTTCTGATCCTCACATGACTCCCATGATCTCGCGTTTCGCTATCGCCACAATGCTGGTCGGCACTTTTACCGCCTCTCCCCAAGTTTCTGCTCAGCAAGCCGCGCCCCAGTCCCCGCCTCAACCCACCCGCCCGTCCGGTCTGATCGAGGTCAATGGCATCGCCGCCAAAGTGAATGGCAAGGTAATCACGAAGAACGAGGTTTCCTTCATGCTCTCGCCACGCTACGCCCAACTTGCCGCGCAATTCCCGAGACGTGGCCCGCAGTTTGAAGCGCAGTTCAAACAGGCGAAGACCGCGATTATTCAAGAACTCATCGACCGTGAAATCATCATGGACGAGTTCAAACAATTGGGCGCATCTATCAAACCGAGCATCATCGACGAGGAAATCAAACGCCAAGTGCGCGACCTTTACAACGGCGATGAGGGCAAATTCCGCGATGAACTGAAGCGCAACCGCCTGACCATGGAAGGTTACCGCGAAATGACCCATGACAAAATGGTCGTCCAGGCGATGCGTTCTAAACAGTTTTCAGACGCGCCACCGCCATTGCCTAACGAAATTCAAAACGAGTATAACGAAGTCAAGTTAACGATCCGTGACGTCACCAAAGATGTGATTTCCTTCGAGAAAATCTTCATCCCAGCGACGGATCCGTCCAACCCGTCTGCCACTCCAGAATCCCAGCTTGGCATCGCCGAAAATCTAGCAAAGCAGCTCGCCGACGGCAAAGACTTCGCCGAACTCGCCAAAGCAAATTCCAAAGATGCATTCGCCGACAAAGGCGGTGTCCAGGAGAACGTCCCTCGCACAGATCTATCCCCCGAGTTTGCCGCGATTATTTTTGATGCGCCTGTTGGAAAAATCGTTGGCCCGCTGATGGACCCGCAAGGATTCACCATCGTCAAGCCGACGAAAATCCTCCACGGCCCGCCACCGCCACTGGATGATAAGATGCGCCAGATGCTCGAAGAGCGAGTGCATAAGAAAAAGACCTCCGCCCAATACGAGCGCTGGATCGAGTCTCGGCGCAAGAAGGCGATGATCGACATCCGGGCGTGATCCCCAAGCACGGGCATTTTCCCCGCGTTTTTTGTCATCTCCGAGAAAAAATCCCAGACTGAAATGTTTGGTCCTCGCCCATTTGCTGCCCGAAATTATTTCGATAAGGCTCTGAAATGTCCTTGGAACATGGGTTTCACAGCGCCCCTCGATTTTGTTCACCCTTCTTAGTTGTTCCGACTTGCCCTTCCTCCAGTGGCGGGGCATGGAGGGGGGGTGACACGTGACCTAGCAGCCAACCCGGCCTGGCAAGACGAGGATCTGGGGCAACCACTTCCAGATTCCCTTCATGCGTGCTCTGTTTGTCTGCCCACATGGGACTCGATCATCGGCTACGAAGAGGGACGTGAAAAAATCACCAAACGGATGCAAACCGGCTATCCCCGGTTTTTCAAACATACGGTGGTAGAACGTTTATTCGCAGCAGCAAAAGCAGAAGTGGCGGGCGAACATGAAGACGTGATCGTTTTACCCACCCGCGAATCCGTGCAACGCGCCCATCGATGGGTGGAGCGCAATGCAGAAACCGCTTTGCGAATCACCAGTTTTCATGGGCTCCAGGTCCTCGTCGTTCCGATCAAAGCAAAACCGGATGCGGATTATTATTGGCGCTACACCGGCGAAGTGGTGAGCAGCAGACAGGCTCAAGATTTCCTTGATGGCAATATGCGCAAAGGCTCAAAGTCCCATCTCATCGCCCGTTCCTTATCTAAATTCACCGGCGCGGCTCCGGAGGATACTTTCATTTTCGCCAGCGGCATGGCTGCCGTCACCTCGGTCTTGCGAGCTCTGCCAGGATTGCGCGAAGGGAAAAAAACTTTGCAGTTAGAATTTCCCTACGTCGATTGTTTGAAAGTGCAGGAGCACTTCGGGCATGGCGTGGTCTATCTGAACGAGGCGGTCGGTGAGTCGTTCGATGAAGCTTTGATGCGAATCCGCCAGGGTGAATTCGCCGGAGTTTTCACCGAAGTCCCGAGCAATCCCCTTTTGCGCACCGTGGATATCATCCGCGTGGCAAAGGCCTGCGCCGAAAGCAGCACTCCGCTGATAGTGGACGATTCTACAGCTGGCCCCTTCAACGTGGAGGCTCTGCGCTACGCAGACGTCGTGACGAGCAGTTTGACCAAATGGATTTCTGGCCAAGGCGATGTGATGGCCGGCATGGCCTCCGTGCGTGCGGATTCGCCTGTCGCTGAAGCCCTGCGCGCCGGCCTAAGCGAGGATGCCAAGGACTGCGCCCCGCTCTATATCGGCGATGCTGAAATTCTGCTCTCCAATCTCAAAGGCTATCGCGAACGGATGAAAACCGTGAACGCGAATGGCATCGCCCTTGCCCAGTGGCTTTCCAATCACCCCTCCGTCGCGGAAGTTTGGCATCCGTCTTTGGTGAATCGGGAAAACTACAAGTCCATCATGCGAAAGGGCGGCGGCTTTGGCGGACTGCTTTCGTTTGTCATCAAAGCACCGAAAAAAACTCCCAAAGTGTACGATGCCCTGCGCCTAAGCAAAGGCCCGAGCTTTGGCACGATTTTCACCCTCGTCTGTCCCTACGTCATGCTCGCCCACTATACCGAACTGGAATGGGCTGAGGGCTGCGGCGTCCCAGCAAATCTGCTGCGTGTCTCCTGCGGGTTAGAACCGATAGAAAAAATCATTACCGCCTTCGAGGAAGCTTTGAGTCACGCCTAACTTCACAGCAGCCCAGGAAAGCCGGAATCGTTCGACGGCCCTGCGAAGTGATCTGCCAGAAAGTTCCGCCAAACCTCGCGGCTAGATTCGGATAGAGACGCGGTCATCCGCGCAATGCAATTACGGCAGATCAGCAGTGGCAACGGCCCAGTGACCAATTGTCCATCCGAGTCAAACAACGCGGAAATCCCAAATCCCTCCAGCTCCCCGCGCGCCGTGTGACAGGAAACACATGTGCCGAATCGATCCGTTAGGTCCTGAAATAACATGCACTCCCTCACCCGCTCCTCCCAGTCGATCTCCTGTTCCAGAAATTTTCTCACCGATTCCTTCGACTCTTCCGAAAGCTGATCCGCCACCTCGTCCCGGCACGGCTGGCAAATCGCATATTCCAACACGCACTCGTCCCGATGAAACTCCTTATTGACCAACCACGGCGCATCAATTTCCGCTAGTGGCAGATGGCAACGCAGGCAATGAGAAAAAGCCTCACCCGTTTCCTCGGACCCCAGCCATTCATCCATCGAACGCATAGAAACACCCTAAAATCCCAAGCACTGCGACTTCCAGAAAAATCACCTACAAGCCAAGCGTGACGCAGGCCCACATGGAAATTTCACCAAATTGCACGTCGCTGGTTGCACCATTCTCTACTGCCGCTAAACTCCACCACAAGCGGGCTTCCCCGCCGAATTTTTTATTTTTTTACGCATGATTGGTCTCGCTCTCAAAATGCTTTTCGGCGATACGGCCAAGTATCTGATGCTGGTGGTCGGTTTGTTTTTCGCCACGTTTCTCATCGTCCAGCAGGCATCAGTTTTCTGTGGCTTAATGACGTGGACGACCGCTACGCTAAAAAACGTAGCGGCTCCGATCTACGTCGTGGAGGAACGGGTGGAGCAAGTAAATGAGACAAACCCGATGCGGGATACCGATGTGGCCCGAGTGCGCTCGGTAGCCGCCGTGCGTTGGGCCATGCCGCTCTACTCTGGCATTCAGCGAGTCAGACTTGCCAATGGCGCATTTAAAACCGTCCAACTGCTAGGGATCGACGCGGCATCGCTGGCGGGTGCGCCGGGGCGGATGATTTCCGGAAAACTCGAAGACCTGCGATTGCCTAACACAGTGGTGATCGACGAACTGGCAGTGGAGCGACTTTCACTCGATCCGAAGAAGCCCATCGGCATCGGCTCGCTTTTCGAAATCAACGATGTGGAGGCACGGGTGGTGGGAATTTGTAAGGCGATGCGCTCGTTCACCGGCGGCCCCTACATTTGGACGACTTATGAGCGAGCGCTACAATACACGCCGCCATCGCGGAAAATGCTTTCCGCAGTCATCGCTGCACCCATTGAGGGCATGAGCAACGAGCAGGCCGCTGTGGAAATCGAAAAAGAGACGGGACTGCGTGCATTCGTTAACCGGGGTTTTGGACCTAACAGCCATGACACTCAAACCGAGAAAGGCACTCGTTATGGGGACTTTAACACCTCCACTGTCTGGTGGTATGTGAAAAACACGGGTATCCCGATTTCCTTTGGCACGACGGTGGTGATCGGTTTCATCGTCGGAGTGGCGATTGCGTGTCAGACCTTTTACGCATTTGTGTTAGATAACCTGAAACACCTCGGCGCGCTAAAGGCGATGGGGATGTCGAATTTCCGGCTGAGTGTGATGCTCATTTTCCAAGCACTCACAGTAGGACTGATCGGCTTCGGGCTAGGCCTGTTAGCGACGTCCGCATTCGCGATGGGGGCGCTCGAAAAAGGCCAGCCGCCCTTTGTCATGCCGTGGCAGATCCCTGTCGTGGCGTTCTGCGTCATCCAACTGATTTGCATGCTCGCCGCGCTGATGGGCATCATCCGCCTGAGTCTCTACGAACCCGCCATGGTCTTCCGTGCCTGAATGAGTCAGTCAGTTAGCTAGCAGAAATCAGCAGACACATCGCAACCATTTCAGTAACTGGATTCTTCCTCACCAACGTCATGAATATGGAAAATTTCAAAGACCTTGAAGTCGCGAGGATTCAGGGTGCAAATTTCCCTGATCCCGGCCGCATGCCAAGTCACGGCAATCAGGGTGTCCAGCAGGCGTTTTCTCCCCAGATGGAATTCCGCCAACCACTTCAACCAGAGTGCGTTCACCGCATCGTCTGCCGCCAGCAGCGTCACTTCGCGTGCCTCGCTCCAAAATGCAGCCCTCCCAAGCGCATCCGACATCGAGAGCGGAATTTCAAAACGCCGCCCATCCGTCACGATGTGAATGAACTCCGCCAGGATCCCCGATGTGATCGCAAAAGTCCGGCTCCCTGCGAGCTGCTCATCCAACCAGCGCTGGCTTGCCCCATGTTCTGGATGTTCTTCGATCGCGTGCGCTACCAGAATACTTGTGTCGAGACCGATCATGCCTCGCGCTCCAGCAAGTCCTCTTGTCGGTCAGCGCGGTCACCCAGAGGGCGGAGGATTTTTCCCACCGAAACCGACTTCGGCGAAAATCTCAAGCTCGGTCGATCTTTATCTGGCAAAGACAAAGCCCCTTCCAAGCAATGGATAGCCTCTTGGTTCAGGGAGCGCTTGTGCTTCTTCGCCAATTCCTTGAGCGAGCGATGCAACTCCGACGGCACATTTTTGAGGGTAATCGTTATTCCGTTCACACCGAAAACCATATTGGATGCGTTTTGGATGTCAAACGACTTATCATGGGAGTGATCAACCATCTCTGGCAACGCACTTGATCGCCTGATGTTCCACCTTTACATGCTCGCCAACCTGCACCGCCCTGACACTTTTGGCATTATCCGCCTGAGTCTCTACGAACCCGCCATGTCATCCGGGTGGGCACCTGCCAGCACCAATTTCCGGCTCACCTCCGTCTTCGAAAGTTTCGCTGGGGCACTTGCAAGGGCACTCTCCTCTACCAAATCGTCCAAGCGCGCGATCACTTCGCCTGCCTTCACATTATCTCCAATTTTTGCATGGATCTGTGTGATGACTCCGTGGCTTTGAAATGACAGTCGGCGCAATTTCTCGCGGGGTTCCAGATAGCCCACGGCGTGAATGGTTTGTTTAGACTTATCAGTTCCTGACCTGCTTGTTTCCGAAGGCTTGCAGGCGCCAAGCCAGCCTGTCGTCGTAGCAATAGCCAACATCCACGCGATCCGTTTTTGATTCATAAATTTGTATTTAGAAATTGATCCACGGATGGCACGGAAGACACGGATTAGAAGAACGATACTGATGACGTGGCACTTTACTTTAGAGTAAATTCCACCAATCTTATCACTCCTTCTTTATCTGTGTATATCTGCGTTCATCTACGGTTAGATTTTTCTTCTCAGGTTAATATCTCTTTCACGGTTCGTCTATCCATTTCAAATCTACGGCTGAATCTCGTCAATAGCCGCATATCATGGGACACCACCAGCAATCCCGCTCCCTCCTGCTTGGCATGATGTGTGAGCAAATCCACCACCACTTGCCCTATCTCCCAGCCCAGCGCGGCGGTCGGCTCATCCGCCAGTCCCAGAAGAGATCGCCTTTCTTCAATACACCTCGGGTTCCACTGCTCTGCCAAAGGGGGGAGTGATCACTCATGCCAATCTGGCTCATAATCAGTTTGGATTAACGGCGTTTGCTCAGTCAGATTCAGTGTGGCTTTTCAAGAAGTGGATCGGCATTTGAACGTAGCCAAGACCATCACTTATGGAGAGCTGTGGCGACGAACTGTTACTGGAGCAAATTTATTAAGTACAACCGTAAAACGAGGTGATCGAGTATTGATATTTTTTGAACCCGGAACTGATCCGCTTGTTTCTTTTCTCGCATGTTTGAAGGCGAGTATTATTGCTGTGCCTTCAGGATTCGTGCTTGCGAAGATGAAGCGCCTCGCCACTTTCACGGCGGTGGACTTTCTACATCACAGTCTCTATGCACCCAGCATGCGTGAAGCGAATGGCCAAATCGTTGTCGATGTCCGCGCTGTCGAAAAAAGTTTCGGCGACGGGGCGGATCGCATCCACGTGCTCAAGCAGGTAGATCTGCAAGCGCGCACCGGCGAGATCATGATGCTTGTGGGGCCTTCCGGTTGTGGGAAAACGACCTTGCTGAGTGCCATCGCTGGAACCATGCGCGTGGAGAGCGGAGAGATCGAAGTTTTTGGAAATCCGCTAGAAAAAATGTCGGGCGGAGCGCTCACCCGCTTCCGGGCGAAGCATATAGGTTTCATTTTCCAACAATTCAATCTCATCCCCACACTCACCGTCGCGGAAAACGTCGGCATTCCCCTGCTCATTCAAGGGGTCTCTAGCAGCAAGGCACTAAAGCGCTCACGCGAGATCTTGGATCGGGTCGGCCTCGGTGAGCGCTGGAAAGAACGCCCTAACAAGCTCTCCGGCGGCCAACAGCAGCGAGTGGCGATTGCCCGCGCGCTGGTGCACGAGCCGCCGTTAGTCATCTGCGATGAACCGACCGCCGCGCTCGATGCGCAAAATGGCGAGATCGTGCTCGATCTGTTTCGTCAGGTGGCCCGCTCCGCAGAGCGTGCGGTGATCATCGTCACCCACGACAACCGGATTTTTTCCTACGCCGACCGGATCGCCCGCATGGACGATGGCGAGATCATCGAGGTGACCGAGCAAAGCCATCAACAGCCACCCCAATTCATTCACGAACACACGCATTAAGAAGTTGATAGTTGAAGGTTGAGGATTGATAGAAATTCAGAATCCACTCTCCTCCTCTTAACATCAACAATCAACCATCCACTATCAACTTTCCCATGTTCTCAAAATTCCTCCGCTACGGTTCCATCCTCTCCGCCATTTTCGGTGTGGTGATGATTGTAAAGGTCTCAAACGTTCAAGCCGAACGAGCGATGCCGCCCCCTGGTAATCCGCCGATCATGCCGCCCGAGAAACCCTATCCGGATGCGGTCGCAGCGACGGGTATTCTCGAATCACTCAGCGAGAATGTAGCCATCGGCGTTCCCCTGCCCGGCCTCGTCACCGAAGTTCTCGTCAAGGTAAACGATGCAGTAAAAAAGGAGCAGCCACTTTTCAAACTCGACGATCGTGACTTGCGAGCGGAGATGCTTACCACCCAAGCCCAGCGCGAGGTCGCGCAGGCGCAGATCGCCGTGAGTGACGCACAGCTTGCGAAACTGGAATCTCAACTAGCCCGCCTAACAAACGTCACGGATAGCCGCGCCGTGAGCCGCGATGATTTGGAAAATCGCAGGCAAGACGTCGCGGTTTCCCAAGCGCAACTCGCTGCGGCCAAGTCTCAGTTAGCTGCTTCTGACATTTCATCAAAACGCATCACCATGCTCATGGAACGTCTAACGGTTCGATCGCCACGCGATGGCGACATCATTCAGCTTAACATCCGCGCCGGGGAATATGCCGCCACCTCACCTAAAACTCCCGCGATGATCATCGGCCAGACGGATACGCTACAAGTCCGTGCTGACATCGACGAGCAGAACGCTACCCGCATTCGCAAGGGACAGAAGGCTTATGGCTATCTCAAAGGCGATCCAAAGGTCACTTTCCCGCTAGATTTTATCCGTGTAGAACCGTATGTCATTCCAAAGGTTTCTCTAACTGGATCGAGCACCGAGCGTGTGGACACCCGCGTGCTGCAGGTGATTTATTCCTTGAAACGGCCGGATGAACCGCCGCTTTATGTGGGTCAGCAAGTGGATGTTTTCATCGAAGCTCCGGAGCTCCACCAATAAGCCATGAAACCTCATCTGCTTTTACTGCCTACCGCGCTGCTCCTCGGCTCCTGCAAATTCGGTCCTGATTTCCTGAATCCAGGCGCGACCGGCGGAACCACATGGAAAGAAGGCAAAGCTACCGCGGGAACCCACTTGCCCGACAATTGGTGGCGGCTTTTCAACGATGGTGATCTCACGAAGTTGGTGAATCGCGCTCTATCCGCTAACAACGACCTCGCGGCAGCTAAGGCCCGCGTCGATACCGCACGGGCGCTCGTTGGTGTGGATCAGGCGAGGCTTTTCCCCACACTAGACCTAAATGGGTCGGGTGGGGCTTCCCGCAGTTCCGCATCCTCCGTTAGCAACAATCTCCCGCCAGGCGCTGATGTAAAACTGGATTCACAGCGCTACCGCAGCACCTTTGATCTCGCCTATGATCCCGATCTCTGGGGACGCAACAAACGCCTCATCGAGTCATCGTCCGCCCAAGCGGCTGCCAGCGAAGCTTTGCTAGATTCGCAACGACTCGGCGTGGCCACAGAAGTTGCCCGCCAATATTTCCTCCTGCGCGGGCTGGATTCCCAAGAAGACGTGGTCAAGGAAACGATTAAAAGTCGCAAGGATGCATTCGACATTCAAAAATCAAAGTTAGACGCCGGGCTCATCGACGGACTTTCTACCAGCCAGGCAAATACCGAACTCGAACTTGCTAACAACGACCTCGCCGCAGTCCAACGCCAACGTGGCTCTGCCGAGCATGCGCTCGCTGTGCTTTGCGGTGCGCGCCCATCGGACTTCTCCGTTTCCATCCGCACCACCAGCGGCGCGCTGCCGAACATTAAGGCCGGGCTACCCGCCGAGGTTCTTAACCGCCGCCCGGATGTTCGCGCCGCCGAGCAACAACTCCGCGGCGCTAACGCAAAGATCGGAGTGGCGGAAGCTGCATTCTATCCGAATTTCAGCCTGAGCGCTGGGGCTGGGTTCGAGTCGCTCGATGTAAAAAGTTTCCTCGACTGGGAAAATCGGGTGCTTTCGTTAGGGGCAGGAGTCGCCGCGCCGCTCTTCGATGGCGGCACTAACAAGGCGAACTATCAGGCCGCACGTAGCCGCTATGATGAAGCGCTCGCCGCCTATCGACAAACGCTGCTCATCGCGCTCCGCGAAGTGGAAGATGCGCTCGTTGATCTCAAAGGCCTAGCACGCTCCCACTCCGCACTGACGCGCGCGCTCTCCAGCGCCAGAGAATCACGGAGGATTGCTCAGGAACGCTATGATAAAGGCCTCACCAGCTACATCGAGGTAGTCGCCGCCGACCGTTCGATTCTACAGGTCCGCCTAACACTTAGTCAACTGGATGCCCAACAACGAATCACCCTCACTGCCCTCGCCAAGGCTCTTGGCGGCGGATGGAGCGGCAAATAACAGAAACCATGTGGCGTCTTCTTTTTCTGTTTTCCGCGATTGCGATTGCCGCCGTGCTCATCGCCCGCTGGTGGTTCGGCATGCGAGTGCTTCAAACGGACGGGCAGCGTCCCTGCCGCTGTGACTTGGGGGTTTGGATGCCTGCACCCGAAGATTCCGCTGTCATTCATCGGGCGGAAGGGACGGCAGATGAATTTGGCAAACAGCTCCGGCTTAAAGCTCTAGCAGAATGGAAAGAGCGCGATCCCAAGCCCTTTGCTGCTAGTGAAAGTTCCAAGCGCTTTAGCCTCGCCGTTCCTCCGCTCAGCGGGATCGTCGCATTGATGGCGGTGCTGGTGGCGAAGATTCCTGCCTTCGGGGCCATCGCGGCGTTTCTCGCTGCGACCTCGCTATCCGCCGTGTTAGGAATCCTATCACTTGCGCCGGAACTTCAAGCCATCATGACCACTGCCCGTAAAGCGCGTGAAAACAAGAGTTTCCCCCGTCGCGACGATGAGGATGCGGTGATCGAATGCGCCATCGCCCACGCTTGGAAAGAATCGCTACCGCCGGTGCTGCGGGTGTTACAAAAATAAAAATTCTCAAGCGCCGAGGTAGCTGGCTTGCACTTGTGGGTCTTGCTTAAGCTGCGCGGAAGGGCCACCTAACAGAACCTTACCCGTTTCCAAAACGTAGGCATAGCTGGAAACATCGAGCGCGAGATTTGCGTTCTGTTCGACGAGGAGAATGGTGAGACCTTGTTCACGATTAATCTCCACGATTCGCTCGAAGATCGATTTTACTAACAAGGGTGCGATGCCGAGTGACGGCTCATCGAGCATGAGAAACTTCGGCTTACTCAGGAGCGCACGACCGATCGCTAGCATCTGTTGCTCACCACCCGAGAGAGTGCCGGCCGCCTGATTTTCGCGCTCCTTGAGGCGTGGAAAAAGGCCGAAGACATAATCCGTCTGGTTAGCGATCCAATGCTTATCGCGCTGAAGATACGCTCCCATCTTAAGATTCTCGTGCACCGTGAGATTGGCGAATACCATCCGCCCTTCTGGAACGTGGCAAAGCCCCAAGGCCACAATTTGGTTAGGAGCAAGCTTCGAGATGTCCTGACCATTGTATGTCACCACGCCAGTTGATTTCACGAGTCCCGAAAGCGCACGCAGTGTCGTCGATTTCCCCGCACCGTTGGCTCCTATCAAAGTGACGATGCTGCCCTCCGGCACTTTCAGAGAAACGCCGTGAAGGGCTTTGATGGCACCGTAACTGACATTGAGATTTTCGACGGAGAGCATGGTTTGGTTGTAGGCAAAAGAGAGATGAACCGTGAATCTTACGAATCTGGCGAATCTTTTGAAAAAAGTTTGGTGCGGACAATTCTTTCGTATTCGAGAGCGCCGGGTTTGCCGAAGTTCACGAGGAGTCCGGCTTGGAATGAAGAGGCCTTGAGGTAATTGTGAACCTGCGCTCTGTGTTCGTCAGCGAAGCTTTTCACCGCTTTAATCTCCATCACGATTTTAAAGTGCAGGACGAAGTCAGGCTCGTACTTTTTTGTCAGGAGTTTGCCTTTGTAGAAAATCTCCAATTTGGGCTTTGGAACAAATCGAATGCTTCGAAAGCCGAGTTCCCTTTCCAATGCCTCTTGATAGACGTCTTCGAGAAAGCCCGAGCCCATTTCGTTGTAAACCTCGAAACAAGCACCGATGATTGCGAAGACCTCCTCTCGGTAAATCAGTTCCATGAGTGTGATCTTCTGCTTTGAGGAGTTGGGAATAAGACACCGCGAATCAGGCGTTTCCGGCGAGTCTTTTTAAGAGGAGCACGAGATTTCAGATTTTCCATATCTTCATTTCTTAAAGATTCGCTCGATTCGCCATATTCGCGGTGCCCACCTCTTCAAACCGCGGCTGCCCCCAGATAGGCTTCGATGACTTTCGGGTGACATTGGATCTCCTTTGGCGTGCCTTCGGCGATTTTGATGCCGTATTCGAGCACGGCGATTCTCTCGCAGATGCCCATGACGACTTTCATATCATGTTCGACGAGCAGAACAGATAGATGGTAGCGCTCCTTGACGAAGCGGATAAGCCGCATGAGATCTTCTTTTTCAGATGGATTCATGCCAGCAGCGGGTTCGTCTAGCAGCAGAAGTTTCGGCCGAGTAGCGAGGGCGCGGACGATTTCGAGGCGGCGTTGGTCACCGTAAGGAAGCGAGACGGCGAGTTCGTCGCGCTGCTGAGAGAGGTCGAAAATTTCGAGGAGTTCGAGGGCGTTTTTTTCGGTTTCCGTTTCGGCCTTGGAGAATTTTTTCCCGCGCCAGAGCGAACTAAAATAGCCCTCATGATTGTGAAGACGGGCGGCGACGCGAATGTTGTCTAAGACGCTGAGGGATGCGAAGAGCCTGATATTCTGAAAGGTGCGGGCGATGCCATGCGCGGCGAGTCGGTTCGGCTTAATGCCGAGCGTGTCTTTTCCGGCGAAGCGGATTTGGCCACTGGTCGGCTGATAGACACCGGTAATCATGTTGAAAGCCGTAGTTTTTCCCGCGCCGTTAGGTCCGATCAATCCTACTAACTCCCCTTCCCCAACACTTAGGGAAAACTCCGAAACGGCGGTGAGACCACCGAATCTGATCGTGGCATTGTCGAGTTCTAGCAAGGGCGTGCTCATCGGGCTTTGCGGCGTTGAGGGATAAGCGAGAAAAGTCCTGCAGGACGCCAGAGCATTAGCAAAATGATCAGCAGCGAGTAAACGATCATGCGGTATTCCGAAAACTCGCGCAGAAATTCCGGCATCAAAGTGAGCAGGATGGCAGCTACGACCACACCGACCGTGCGGCCCATGCCGCCGAGGATGACCATGACGACGATGTCGATGGACTTCACCCAATCGAAGCCGGTAGGTGATAGAAATTGTTTGTGATGGGCATATAAGCCGCCCGCGATTCCAGAGAAAAAAGCCCCGGTGACAAAGGCAATGACTTTCGTTCGGGTGGCGTCGATACCGTTAGATTCCGCTGCGATTTCATCATCGTGGACGGCGATGAAGGCTCGGCCGTAGGTGGAATTCACTAATGCAGAAATAGCGTAGATCGTGACGGCAGCAAATCCGAAGGTCCATCCAAGATTGGTGAGTTTCGGGATTCCCTTGAGTCCGCTGGCCGCTCCGATGGCCTCGGTGTTTTGAGCAAAAACACGGATGATTTCACCGAATCCAAGAGTCACGATTGCGAGGTAATCTCCTCGAAGTCGCAGGGAGGGCACGCCGACTAACAATCCAACGAATGCAGCGAGTAGCCCCCCAGCCATGAGCGCGAGGGGGAAATACCAAAAGGCATTCACTGTTTCACCGATGTGCAGCGAAACCCACGCGGAAAAATATCCGCCCACCGCCATGAATCCCGCGTGACCGAGGCTGAACTGGCCGGTGTGGCCGTTGATCAGATTCAGACTGGTGGCGAGGATGATCGCAATGCCGACGTCGATCGCAACACCCAAGTAGTAGCGGTTAAATTGCGCGGAAAAATAAGATGCTAAAACCGCGAGCGCGATTCCTAAGATCAACCAGCGTTTAGCTCCAGGTAGCGGCATCAGACTTTCTCAATGGTAGAGCGGCCTAGCAGACCCGCAGGTTTAAAAAGCAGGATCAGAATAAGAATCCCAAAGGCGATCGCATCGCGGTAACTCGACAGGCCGGGGATACCGCCAGCAAAAGCATCCAACATGCCTAACAATACGCCACCGAGCACGGCTCCCGGCAAATTTCCAATCCCCCCAAGCACTGCCGCGATGAAGGCTTTCAATCCGGGCTGTACCCCCATCAGCGGTTCGATGCTGGGCGATTTCATCGCATACAGAATCCCAGCGATGGCAGCGAGCGCGGAGCCTAAACCAAACGTGAATGAAATGATGCGGTTGACCGGCACGCCCATCAGCAAGGCGGCCTGCTGATTGAAAGAGACCGCGCGCATGGCGGTGCCGATCCGGGTTTTCTGCACGATGAACCACATGACGATCAGCAAAACAATCGTAACACAAATGGTCAGCACATCATTGCTAGAAATGACGATTTTTCCGAATTGCAACGCCTTTTCCGGCAGCAATTGAGGAAATGGCAATTGCGTGGCACCGATCACCCTTTCATTTTGTGCAGTGTATTCGATCAATAACGAAACGCCGATTGCCGTGATGAGAACGGTTAGTTTCGGACGATTGCGCAATGGGCGATAGGCCAGGCGTTCTATGGTCATGCCAATGCAGGCGCAAATCGCTGCCACCACCACAAAGACCATGATGCAACCGAGCACCGATTGGTTACCACAGCTTTTCTCGATTTTCGGAGCAATGTAATACGCGCTGAACGCTCCTAACATCAGGACGTCGCTGTGGGCGAAATTGATGAACCTCAACACGCCATAGACCATCGTATAGCCGAGGGCGATGAGCGCGTAAATGGCTCCCAGCCCGAGCCCGTTGATAGTTTGCTGGAACAGCCAATCCACTTGAGAGGTGAGGTTCTAGGATTGTTGATAGAATATTAGAATCGAAGACCGGTGGTGGGAAGTGGAGCAAAAAGGCATTATCCTCTTTCTATCAACCACAACCCAATACCCTCCAAACTTTCAGGGATTCACCGTGGCCTTGTAGGTGAACTTGCCGCCTTTGATTTGAATGAAAACGAGAGGCTTATCGGCACCGCGATTGGCATTGATAGAAAACTTACCACCGGCACCCGCAAAGTCCTTGGTGGAAGCGATGGCCGCGCGTAGCGCGACCGACTCGGTGGTGCCTGCGCGCTTGATCGAATCGGCAAGCACCATCGCAGAATCATAACCGAGCACGGCCATGGCGTCCGGGGTCTTGCCATTGAAACGCTTCTTGTAAGATGCCACAAACGCTACCATTTCTGGAGTTCCCTCTTCCGGCGAGCAGTGCGTGGAGAAATAAGTCCCTTCTACTGCTTCCTTGCCCACGGTGATGAGACTATCACTTTCCCAACCGTCGCCGCCGAAGATCGGGATATTCATACCAAGTTGTTTGACTTGGATGCAGATGAGTGCGACATCGTTATAGTAACCAGGGAGGAAAATCGCATCCGGAGAATCGGCCTTGATGGTAGTGAGTTGGTTTTTGAAATCCTTCTCGCCGCCATTGTAGTCGAGTTCCACGGCCACCTTGCCGCCATTGCTGGAGAGCTTTTGTTTAAAGTTTTTTGCAAGGCCTTTGCTGTAGTCACTCTTCACATCGGTGAGGATGGCAATCCGGTTCGCTTTCAGAGTTCCCGTGGCGAAATTTGCGAGGGCCGCACCTTGGAAAGTATCCGTGAAACACACGCGGAAAATATAGTCACCCACCTGCGTCACCGTCGGGTTGGTGGAGGAGGGTGAAATCATCGGGATCTTCTCCTGTTGGCAGATCGGCGCGGCTTCAAGCGAACGACTGGAGGCCACTTCGCCGAGGATAGCGATCACTCCGTCTTTGGAAATCAGCTTGTTCACCGCGTTCGCAGGCTCTCCGGCCTTCGTTTGATCGTCTTCCGTAAGCAGTTCTAATTTTTTCCCGAGCACCCCACCTTTCGCATTGAGTCCCTCGATCGCCAGCACGGTGCCCTCGTGCGACGAGATGCCAAAGGTCGCTTCCTTTCCAGTGATTGAGGCGAATTCCCCCACTTTGATGGTATCTCCGCCTCCAGGTTTGCAGCCGATCAAGGCGGTGGCGAGAGCGGCAATGGTAGGGAGCGTGAGTGATCTGAATTTCATACGGCAGCAAAATGGAACGTGGCCAACAAGCTAGGAAACTCGCTTCATGAGTGCAACAGCATTTTGTATGCCTTAACGATCCATGCGCTTCCCAGTCCGACTACGCCCGGTTTGGTGTAAAACTCAAACTAGCGGACAGCGGCAGTAAACGTGATTGCGGCGTCTCGTCGCAAAGCTCCTCTTTCAGGGACATTGCGGCGAGACGCCTCAACTACAGCCGAGCAAGGCCATCCGACACTCTGAGAATTACTGAGGAAAAGTGGGCACCCTCCGAGCGATCATCTGAAGCTCCGGTATGGAGCTTTTAAAGGTGGATGACCACCGTTCCTTGTTCCATTCACTTATTTCCTTTTGTGAGTAAAGGAAGAGAATGTTCGTACTAGGCCAATCACCACGGATGCCGCACTTGGCCATACCCATCTTTTGATTAGCTCCTCTCGCAACGGCCTGAGACCAGAGGCATCCGCACCATTCAAAATGAGTTAGAGTCCGAGTTCCTGTTCTACTGCACGAATGAAATCGGCTTTTGAAGGAGGGAGTCCATGGAGGATTCGCTTTTCTGTGAGGAGGAGTTTTGGTAGCTTTTTTGTTTCCCTAGAAAATGAAACCCAGTCTGCGATATTCGCCTCAATGTATTCTGTGATCCAAGGATCGCGAAGGGCGACTTCAAGCTTTTCAGGCGGAATGAATGTTTCACAAAAGCGGCGGCAGACCTCAAGAGATGTGCCGGACAATGCCATCTCATGAAACTCAGGAAACTCGATAGGATGGGATTTCCAGACGGCAAGCGCGAGGCGGGCATACTCGCAACTTCCGGGATGGCCCGCTTCGAGGGGACCTAAGAAATGATTGCATTCACCATTCAGGGGCACTGGCAACAAGACCACACAAATGTCCTGTGGGTGCTTCTCAATCAAGGCTGCTAGATAGCCACTCATGCTCTGGCAGACCGGGCACTGATAGTCGAAATACTCGATTAAAACATGCTTCGCTTTATCCGAACCGATGTGTGGTAGAGCCGTCGCATTGTAGCCACGGGTGCCACCCGCGAAGCTAACTTTACGCCCCTCTCCTCGCGCATGGATTTCGATAGGTTTCGCTACACACGCTAGGGCGGTATTCTCGATCCGATGCGTAGCGGGAAGTGGTCCATACAACTGGGAAAGTGCAATGGCGAAAAAGGCCAATGAAGTGGAAATGCCCAGTTGTTTGCTCGCAGGAGTCAGTCCTTCGGTTCTCCAAAGACGCCGGGAACCTAACACAAAAATACTCATGCCGAGCGCGTGAACCGTCATGCACCACGGGCAAAATTTTCCCAACAGAACCGCTTGGACGAAGGTGAACCAAAAAGCAGCAGCGGCAATCGCTCCTAACATCGAAGCCAGCAGACGATGACCGCGTGGGGTCATCGAGAACATCAGCCCGAGATAGACCAGCATGCCGAATAGGGTAACAGGCACTCCGAAAATCTGGGACCACCGCGAGTTGAGCACCACTTCACACGCACTGCCTCCTCCGCAACCTGCGATGCCAATATCCGCATCCGCAAAACGCCTAACTAACAGAAACCCATCGATCACAAAGCCAGCGAGCGCGAGAATCAGAATCAGAAAGTCCAGCAGCCAGTCCAGCAATGAGGGCCTCGGGCTGGCGCTTTGCTCACTCATGGCAGTGACGCTTTCAAACGCATAAACCTTTTTGGGCTGGCCGAGTCAAACGGCGTGAGGTCCCGCACGATCAGAGACGTCGCAGTATCCGCGACCACTACAGTGTAGCTCGCACCCGAATTCCACTGACTCAGATCGCTTGAGACTTGAACGATCAGAACTGCAGGGTGATCGATCCGATGCGGGATCGTCATTTGCAGATATTTCTGCCCGCTAAGATCGACTAACGAAACAGGTGTGGCGGCGGCAGCATTGGGCATGGTCGGTGCTGTGCCAAAGACAAATTCTAACAAATTGGAAACGCCATCGTTGTCGGGATCTTGGGTAGGGCCGTTAAGCGGTTCACCGGAGAGGGTTTCAACCTGCCATTGGGCCCAAGGGGTGGTGGGAGGCGCAACTCCCGTCACCGCCACGGATTTCATTAAGAAGGGGCTACCAGAAGAGTTGATAGAGCCGATGATGGAGGTCGCGTTTTTGGCAAACCATTCGAGGGGTTGCGGTGGCACGGGAGGATACGCATCAGGAATGTTCCAAGAGGCAGCTCGAAATAAAATCCATTCACCGGACACCGCATCGCCGCGAAAGCCCCAAACATACGTTGCCTTGCCGATCGTAAACGGAAAGTCGTTATTGATAGGGGTAAAACTATTAGAAAAACGTTTATTGACTGACTCGTAGGGTGTCCGTTTGCAGGCTTGCCAATTCGCGGCCCAAGATGCCTTGTTGTCGTTTGTGGGAACAAAGGTCCCAGAAAAAACCCCCAGTTCGTAGCTGAATCCTGAATCCATGGCTTGGCCACTGCTCGTTAGATTCACCGCGTTTGCGTCACTGTTCCATAAAATGGTCTGGCCGTATGTCGGAATGGCTGCGCCCCCTAGTGCCATCCCAAGTAGCCGGTATGCCCACCGGATCGTCATATTAAGGAGCCGTGCGGCGGCGGCGCAGAATCATGCAGCATCCAGTCACAACACCTAACAACGCCGAGCTTGGCTCAGGAACGAAGGTGAAAGTCTGCAAGGTGTGGGAGCTAGGATTGCTCACCACTCCCGGACCATCGACGCCATTTTGACTCCCCCACTTAGGGATGTTGCTCGCCGTCAAATCGCTAACGGACCATTCAACCGTGCTTTTGTCACAACACTCCCCACCGACAACCGGGAACGTCCAATTGGAGGCGCGTGTGAGGAGCCACTCGGTTCCTTTAACAGGTGTCGTGCCATTCCGAACCCAGAGATAAGCTTCCAACCCAGAAAAATTAATGTTCGCTGCGCCAGGGTAGTCGCTATGAACGGTATTCGGGTTAGAGACCTCTCTAAACATCTGAACGGTCGATGTGAAATAGCCAGATCCTGGATCAAACGCGGCGCGGTCAAAAATCCGCCAATTGCCACTCCAATCACTAACGTTCGACGTCGTGGGAACGAATGCAGGATCAAAGGAACCAATTTCAAAAACAAAAGTGTTGTCCAAGGCAACACCCTTGCTAGTCGCGAGATCACTGAATACTTCGCTGCCCCAGTTCAAGGTTTGGCCATGCGCAGAAGTCGCAGCGGCCATTAAGAGGGCCGTTATAAATGCTACGATTTGGAGTTTCATGGTGTTAAATCAGTTGATTGTTCAACTGCCCGAGGTTTTTTTAGCCACAAGCCCGATAAAAATAAAGGATTATTTGATATTTAATAACACTAAAGCAATTGGCGATTAGGGCGTCCAAGGGGTTGGCATGGTGTAGCCAGACAGACCGGTCTTGGAGCGTATAAAGGCCGCCCGATTGCCCGGCATGCTCACCTCCGCATCCCGCGAGAGAAGAGTGGCATCCCCTTGTTTTACCCAGCGGTTCATCACCGGCTGCGGAGCGACACTGTTGAGCAAGTAGTAGGTCGTGTATCCCGCAGCTCCAATGGTTGTGTCCGCCTTCCAGACGAAGATGGAATCCGCAGTCTTGAAGTCACGGCTTCCGAAAAACCCAGTGGCCAAGTTCATCGCACGGCCTCCGGTGCCGGTGGCGGATTGGTCGATCGGGTATCCTCCGCCGACTAGGTTAGATCCAATTGCAAGCGGACGGATGAAGCGGTTTTCACGAACTTCTCCGTAGGCCAAAATCGATCCCGCAGCCGTGCGGTTGTTGAAGAACATGCCTTGGCCCGGCGGAATGACGACATTACCCTTGTTAGCCATTCCGGCATCCGCTGCATCGACCCAACGGGCGGTGGCGGGATTGCCATCATTTTCATCATAGAGCCAGTAGATCGTCCATGCCCCGCCGGAGAAGACTTGGATTTGATCGGCGGTGGATTGGCTGCCTGTAGCTCCAAAACCAGAGGGCGGAAACACTTCCGCAAGCGTCCAGTGGCGACGGATCACGATTCTATCACCTACGAGGTTTGCAGGCAAGGCCCCGACGAGCGTATTGAATGGCGCGGAAGCAGCATTGAGATCGCCGTCGCTGGCAAGAGTCACGGTGCTGCCACTCGCAGAAACAATATCAAAACGATGACCCTCGTTATCGCCTGATATCACTTCCAGATAGAACGAGCCACCCAAGGCAAGTAGGCCTGCTAGATCTGCACTTCCGGCACTAGTGGCGAATCCGACATTCTGACCACTGACCGTGCTCACCGTACCAGTGAAGGCCGCTTCACGTAGGAAAGGAACGTTGTAAGTGCGGCAGCAGAGTTCGAGCGAAGTTTCCTTCCAACCCTCGACCTCGACGCGTGACGTGTGGTCGACAATCGTGTCGTTATTTTCATCAAGTAGAGCAACGATGCGCACAAAACCCGTTCCCGCCGTCATTCCCGTGAGCATCTCTAGGTCCGGGATCGTGACCGTTTCCGTGCAGTCACTGTTATCGACCACGGTGACCATGGCTGGGATAATTTCAACGGAGGACCACACCGCTGGGGTCACGAGGCTGTTAGTATATTCCAACTTATAAACCACGTTCTGGTAGGCGCCTTTCGGGCGGACAAAAACTCCTTCGATGGTGCCGGGCATCAGCGTGGATGGCCGAATGATCCAGGCGGTGCTATTTAACCACGGGCTGCCGGTGCCATTGTCATAAGGCATGGCGAAAGCGAACTCGGCAAAGTTATCATAGGCATCTTGATCTGGATTTCCACCTGCGGTTTCAGTGGGGTGAAGTTGCTTCCAGTCCGCCCATGTATCCGGGCAGCCGTTGATCTCTACGAAATCATTTGCGCTGTTAGTCTGGCCGGCGGTCACGTTGATCGGTCGGATTTCATCCAGATTTCCGCCGTCTTTATCAGACAGGCTCACATAACCGACAGGCTGGGTTTCAACCACGCCGTAGTTGCCCGGAGGCAGGCTTCCGAAACTGTAGGAACCATTTGCGCCAGAAGTGGTAGTGATCGGTTGGCCGCCGCTATTGAGCAAAGGACTGCCGGAACCATTCACGAGTGACAAGAGCACCCCTTGGATCCCGGAGTCACCGACCCCATCGTTGTTAGTATCCTCCATGACCGCACCGGTGATCGCACCCAGCGGGATCGGAGTCGTAACGGCGTTACCCGTGTTGTTGGTGGACACTGGATCAGGTTGATCTCCGGTGATGGTGGCCACGTTCAGGTAATTTCCACTCGATTTGACGGTCGCGGTGATCGTGAGAGAGGAAGCCGCGTTTTTGGCAAGCGCACCAATGGTCCAAACTCCAGTAGAACTGTTATAGGCTAATGATGGACTGGCAGAAACAAAGGTATAACCGCTTGGCAGGTTGTCAGTGGCGGTCACTCCTGTTGCAGCGCCTGCTCCGTTGTTCGTCGCAACGAGGGTGAAGACTACCTGCGAGCCAACCAGCGGTGTGGCATTGTTGACCGATTTCACAATCGCAAGATCGGTTTGCTGTTCGTCCACAAAGTTCACATTCGTGGTGGTATTCCCAGCCGTCACCGCCACTGGTGTCACCGTGTTAGGTGTCACGCTGTTATATCCTGATGGATCGATTTCGACTACCTTGTAACTGCCAGGAGGCAAATTGCTGAAGGTGTAGTTGCCGCTGCCGTCTGTGCTTGTCGTGGTGATCAGTGCATTCGTAGTCACATCGCGAAGTTCAACGGTTACACCCACCAATGGGGTGTCTCCCGTATTGTTATGATCGATGTCGGCTTTGACCGAACCGCTGATCGCGCCGGGGAGATAGTATCCGTCAATCCCTCCGCTTGTGCTCACTCCAGCAAGTGCGGTGAAGGTAGTGGGATCGTTTCCTTGGGTTTGTGTGTAACCCGTTGGATACTGAGGATCGCTTTCCTGCACGTTGGCGATAGTGGTGCCTGGAGGAACAATTGCTGTCCAATCACCTGTCACATTTGTGGCAACCGTTTGGGTGTTTCCAAGGCTGTCAGTGATTAAGACATCCACGCTCGCAAGGTTTGGCTCAACTCCGTCTTGAACACCATTTCCGTTAGTGTCGATGTAAAGGTGACCCGTGACAGTCGCGGGTTGATAGTAGCCGTCGATACCACCGTTGGTGCTAACACCGGCAACCGCGGTGAAGGTGGTCGGATCGTTTCCTTCAGTTTGAATGTAGCCAGTAGGATACTGAGGATCGCTTTCCTGCACGTTTGCGATGGTGGTGCCGGGGGGCACGATTACAGTCCAATTACCAGAGGCGTTCGTAACCACGGTCTGAGTGAATCCGAGGCTGTCGGTGATCAGGACATCGACGTTCACAAGAGCCGGCTCAACGCCGTCTTGGGTGCCGTTGCCGTTCGTGTCGATGTAGAGGTGGCCAGTGACCGTGGCGTTACCCTGATAACCAAAGTTAGCAGTCGTTAGATTCTGGGCAGCGACGAGAGTGACCGAAGTTTTCCCATCCTTGATCGCATCCGGGTCGCCAGTGTTGGTGAGGCCAGCTGGCAAAGTGGTGGTATCAACGACGACCTGATAGTTACCGGGGATGAGGCCGTTGATCAGGTAATTTCCTGAAGCGTTAGTGGTGGCGAAAGGCTCGTTAGCATCACGGGTGCCGTTGGCATTGCGATCAATGAAGACCTTCACGCCGGAAAGCACAGGCTCGGTGCCGGCCTTGGTGCCGTCGCCGTTTTGGTCAAGCCAGACGGTAGTACCGATGGAGGCGTTTCCTTGATAACCGAAGTCTGCGGTGGTGAGTGACTGGCCGGACGCGAGAGTGACCGAGGTCTTTCCATCCTTGGTCGCATCCGGATCGCCGGTGTTTGTGGAACCGGACGGCAGAGTGGTGCCATCCACGGTGACTAAGTATGTGCCGGGGGTCAGGCCGTTGATTGTGTAAGCTCCAGAAACGTTCGTGGTGGCAAATGGCTCGTTGCTTTCACGGGTACCGTTGCTGTTGAGATCGAGGTAAACAACCACACCAGCGAATGGGATCTCCGTGGAATCCTGAGCGCCGTTGCCATTCGCATCGTTCCAAATGTAGTCGCCGATGCTGGCGTTGCCCTGATAGCCGAAGTTCGGCGTGGTGTTGGTGGCTCCAGCGGTGACGGTGACGGTGGTCTTATTGTCCTTCGCCGCATCGGCATCGGCAGTTTGCGTCACGCCGACTGGCAGAGTGGCACTAACAACAACGACGCTATAGTTTCCGGGAACGAGTCCAGTAAAGCTATAGCCTCCGGTGGAGCTAGTCGTGGTCTGCGGCTCGTTGGTTTGGCGGGTGCCGTCGCCATTGTAGTCGAGGAAGACATTGACGCTTGGAATGCCCGGTTCGCCTGAAGTTTGCACTCCGCTACCATCGCGATCAACGAAAACGATGGCACTGATCGCCCCGTTGCCCTGATAGCCAAAATCGGTGGTGGTGTTCGGCCCACCAGCCGCAAGCGTGACGGAGGTTTTGCCATCCTTGGTCGCATCTGGATCGCCAGTCGTGGTGGTCCCGGATGGAAGAGTGGTGGTGTCCACGGCCACGGTGTAAGTGCCGGGGGTGAGGCCGCTGATCGTATAGGCACCGGAAGCATTCGTCGTCGCGAAAGGCTCGTTCGCGTCGCGGGTGCCATTTGAATTGAAATCAATGAAAACCTTGACGCCGGACAGTGGTTTCTCTGTGAGGTCCTGCACGCCATCGCCATTCGAATCATTCCAGACGTAGTCGCCTACGCTGGCATTGCCCTGGTAACCGAAGTCAGCAGTCGTAAGTACCTGGCCCGAAGTGAGGGTAACGGCAGTCTTATTGTCCTTCGTCCCATCTGGATCACCCGTTTGCGTCACTCCGCTTGGAAGTGTAGTCGCATCCACGGCAACCGTGTAGGAACCGGCAGCGAGACCGCTGATGGTATAAATTCCAGCAGCATCCGTGGTGGCAAAAGGTTCGTTCGCATCGCGAGTGCCGTTGCCGTTGAGATCGATGAAGACCTTCACCCCGCTGATGGAAAGGTCTGTGGCATCCTGGACGCCGTCGCCATTGACATCGTTCCACACGCGGTCGCCGATGCTGGCGTTGCCTTGATAACCGAAGTTCGCCGTGGTGAGGGCTTGCGCCGAGGTCAGTGTGACTGTGGTTTTCCCATCCTTCGTCGCGTCTGGGTCACCCTTGATAGTCACGCCTGCGGGAAGAGTGGTGGTGTCCAAGACCACGTTATAAGTTCCGGCCGTTAGTCCACTAATTATATAGCTCCCGCTTGCATCGGTGGTAGCGAATTGTTCGTTGGCATCACGGGTGCCATTGCCATTGAGATCGATGAAGACCTTCACGCCTGCGAGTCCCGGATCGGTCGCCGCTTTGACACCATCTCCATTGAGGTCGTTGTAAATGCTGGTGGCAATGGATGCACTGCCGATGTAGCCGAAATCGACATCCGTGCGGGCTTGACCAGGCGTCAGGACCACACTGGTTTTGTTCGCTGTGGCGATGCCATTGAGGTCATACGTTGGGGAAACACCGGCTGGCAGGGTCGTGGTGTCGATCGCGACCGTCCAAGTGCCGTCCGGCAAGTTAGAAATCAGATAGTTTCCGTTTGCATCGGTGACCGCAAAGGGCTCGTTCGTATCAACGATGCCATTGTTGTTTTGATCGATGAAGACTTTAACACCGAAAATTCTGCGGTCGGTTGCATCAAGCACGCCATCGCCGTTCACATCGAGCCAGACCGTATCGCTAACGGATGCAGTGCCGCAGTAGCCGAAGTTGGCGGTGATGTTGTCCAGAGCGGCGCGGGTGAGAGTGATAGAAGTCTGGCCGTTTTTCGTGGCATCCGGATCGACTGTGACGGTGGTAATTCCAGCGGGCAGCGTGGTGGTATCAACCTTAACGTTGTAGATCGTTCCAGCGCCTGCTGCGACGGGCAGATTGTAGATCGAGTAAGCACCGTAGTAATCGGTGATACCGAAGGGTTCGCCTACCTGACGAATACCATCACCGTTAGTGTCCGAATAGACATAGACGTTCTGGATACCCTCGTTGCTATCGAAGACCCCGTTGTTATTCATGTCCTTGAAAATGGTGGAACCAATAGAGCCACCAATAGTCTGGACGCTAGCCGAGCTGACCGATGGGGAGACGGAGTTACCACTCGCATCGACCGCGAAGGAAACGTCGGCGGTGTTAGTCGTGGGATTGGATGTTCCCTTGACGGTCATCGTCACATCGATGGTCTTCGTCACACCAGCAGCGATGGGGCCGATATTGTTCCAAAGCAGCGAACCTGAGCCGACCGAGTCCGGAGCAATGGTGGCCGAAACATAGGTAAGTGCGCCGCCGCTGTAATTGTCGGAGAGAGGAACGGTGGTGAGGCTAGTGCTGCCGGAGTTCAGAACTACGATGCGCCAAACGATCGTGTCACCGATGTAAACCGGACCCGCTGCTGGGGTGAGCAGGCTCTTCGTCACCGTGACGCCGGGCTTTTCAATCGCGACGTTCACCGAGGACGGACCGGCGGTGGCCGTGCCGCTGACGGAGGCGGAGTTCGTGACCGTGGCTCCTGCGGCGAGCGCGGTGAAGTTGACAGTGAGCGAAACACTCTGACCGGCAGTTAGAGGCCCGACATTGGTCCAGCTCAAGGTGCCGCTGCCCGTGGTGGTCGGCGTGATGCTGGCGCTGGCGAACTGGAGGTTCGCGGCCGGGAAGGTGTCGGTGAGTCCGACGGTGGTCAGGGTGACCGTGCCGGGGTTGGTGACGGTGATGTTGTAGGAAACCGTGCCACCGACGAGTGCCTTGCCGTTAGTGGGGGAAATGAGGCTCTTGAACACACTCGCCACCGCCGAGGCCGAAGGACTCGTGATGTAAGCCGAAGCGCTGGAAGTGTCGGCAGGATCGGTCGCATCAACGTAATTGGCGGCGAGGGTGGCTCCGGCGACGACGTTGAGTGCGCTGTTGCCCTGCGTCACCGCGCTGGTGTTTGTTGTGATGGCGGCACTGCGGAAGATGCCGGTGTTCGCGCCGGTTTCCGTGAGGGTGATCGTTTCCTTGTCGCCGTTGCTGGTGGTGACCACCACGGTGACCGTTTCCGCTACGGCTGAGTTCGTGTTCTGGTCACGATCCACGACCTGGACATACACCGGTCCGGTGGTGGTGTAGCTCGGGACCGTGTTTCCGCTGGAGTCCGTGAAGGTGGTGGTGCTCGGGGTGCCGAGGTCGAGCGAGGCGACCTGGAGCGGCAGCGAGGAAACCGCGTTGATGCCTTCGCTGCCTTCGTTTGCCTTGGCTTGGACGGTGTAGCCACCGTCGCTGGGGCCGGCGAGCCAGGAGTATTCAAAGGTCTTCGAGCTGGTGGTGCTCGCGACGGTGCTGGTCAGGTTCACCGTGCTCGTCGCATTCGAGGGATCGGTGATGGCGAGATCCAGGCTGGTGATGTCATAGGCTCCGAACGGATCGCTGGCGGTCACGCGGGCATAGACGCGCTGGCCGTTGGTCATGCTGGTGACCAGCGTTCCACCGGGATACGGCGCATCATAGAGCCCGAAGCTGTTGATCGCGATGACTGTAGTGGTAGGAAGATTGACGACGGAAGGCTTCGTGCTGCTGTCGTAGTCGATCGTGAAGGTCGCACCGGCCTCAGCACTGGTGATTTGTAAGGTTACCGCGTCACCGATTGCGAAATTCACGGCGCTTCCAAGAGACGGGAAAGTGAAGGAAAGCAGTCCGGATCCGGTCGCGGCGCTGGCCGAGACACCTGTGGTGGTGACGATAGTGGTCGCTCCGTTTTTCAGCACTGCGGTGATGTTCGGGTTGGTCGGCATGCTTCCGGTGGCGACCGTGTAATAGACGCTTGCCGATGGAGTCGCGCCCGAAGGCATCGTGAACGCAGTGGCAAAGGTGGGAGTCTGTGTGAAGGCGACACTATTTCCTCCTCCGGACGCTGGCTTGATGGCAACGGCCACGCCAGCGGGTTGCTGTTTCGGACCCGTCCAAGACCAGGACATGTTGGTGGTGGAAGCCGCTCCTGGCTTCGAGCTAACAGAGCCGTTCAGGTAAATGGCCGGCTTCATGCTTTCAAGCAATGTCTGCCCACTTCCCACGCTGGGGGTTGGAGCGGTATTTGTTCCATCACCATCCACGGCAAAACTATCGACAACCAGGTCATTGGTTGCAGAGGCCACATTGAGACTGAATGCATTTCCTTTCCCGGAGCCACCGGTGACAGAGGTGCCAAGGGGCGTGGCCTGATCGACCCCGGTGTAGGTGATCACCGTGGCTGTAACCGGATTGGTTGAGCTGAGCGAAATGACCGCGTTGGAAGATCCCGACGGAGGATTGACGAGTTTCCATATTTCAGATCGGACCGTGGAACCATTGGAAATGCCGTTTACCAAGGACAGGTTCTGACCTCCATAGGTGATGGCACTGACGCTCGGGAGAGTGCCGCTCGCAAAGCCAGTCGTGACCATCACGAGCATCAGTCGGTTGCTTCCGCTTCCAGTGGTGTGGTTGATCGATAGGCTGTTGGCACTGGCGCTTGACCCCACGGTTCTGGCATCCTGACTAATTGTCTGGGTGCCGGTCGTCAAAAGAACCGTGCTGGCGGTCGTGGAATCGACCGGGGCAGCAGCCGGATCGATGCGGTCCAGCGCAAGCGTGTCGGTCAGATAGAGTTTTTTCGTCTGCGTCGTGGTCGTGATCGCCGCATTGGCCGTGAACGTTCCGCCGAACTGGGTGTTGACGAAAGTGGTCACGAGGCCGTTGCCAGGCAGCGCATAAAGCGTGTTGTCCTGCTGGCCGAGGCCGCTGGTGATGGAGGAAGGCAGCGCGGAAGTATTGCGGAAAATGCCGGTGTTCACGCCGGTTTCCGTGAGCGTGATGAGCTCTTGGTCGCCAGTCGTCGGGTTGGTAACCGTGACGGTGATGGTCTGAATGGTGGTGACGTTGGTGTTCAGGTCGATGTTGGTGACCGTGACATAGACATTGCCATTCGGCGGATAGCTCACGGTGGGTGTGCCGATAGAGTCCGAAAACGTAATGGTCGTGGGAGCGCTGCCGCCCGGCGGATTAATCGACTGGCTTGTGCTTGCCGTTAGAACCGCGTTACCACCATTTGCCGTAACGTGATTGATCACGATGGTCGCGCCAGGATTCACGGTGACGCGATATTTCACCAGCGTGAAACCACCAGGAGGGATGGATACGAGTGTGTAGCCGCTCTCATCCACCGGGAAAAAAGTCGAGGGCGAGGCATCGTCCGCGATAGTTAGACCGTTGACCTTGGTGGAACCGGGAACATATGTACAAGTGTTAGGTAGCGCATCGAGGATGATCGTGTTGTCGAGATCAACAACGCCTTCATTGGCCACGCGGACCGTGTATTCAATGGTGTCGCCGATATCGGTTTTGCCATTGCTATTTACATCGACCACCAGCGCGGAGGTTTTAGAAAGAGATGGCTGAGGGAAAGGCACGATGGTGGTGCCCATATCCAGATAGGGTGCGCCGGGACCGGCTTTGGAAGGATCCTCACCCCAAGCCGCAGCAATCTTCACGCCGTCTGTCGTGAAGATCCGCGCCTTGGTCATGTCCTTGTCATTCGGATCATAAATCGTCTGAGACTGGAGTTTATTGACTGAGTACGATACATCGTATTTTGCTCCGTTAGGAGCGGTGTTTGCCCCAATGGTTAAGTCTCCGGCGTAATTGACATAAATAATCGTATTCGCCACGGGCGTGACCCACACGGGACTGCCGTTTTGATCCGGACCTGTGGGAGCGGCTATGTCATCCGAGCCAGGCCCGAATCCAATTACGAGGCCCGTGGTGAGGTATGTCTCAGGCACCAGCGCATAGCCCCAGTCGTGAGTCTGGTTTGCAGTCGCGGCAGAACCGCTATCATTCGCTCCCACAGCATAAAATGGCTCACCGCCCGCAGTGGAAAACTGTGCGCCAGAATTCATCGGCATGGCAAACTGAGAATTGCCATTGGCCGGAACACTGATTGTGCCAGTGCTGCTTGTGGTTGCGTAGGTGACGTTGATCCCAGACGCATTGGGATTATAAAGAAAAATGGTATGAACCTCTGTGGATAGCGTCGTGCCGACCGGAGCAAAATAGCTCGATCCCCATAAGCTGGTCGGGCGGATTGCAAATGAACGGGATTCGTAGGTGGAACCGATGTCCCCAGTGAGCTCATGGACCTGCACCGGTTTGCTCGAAGTGACCGTGGCACCAGCCTTGATGCCGCCATTCACCAACATGGATTCACCGAGGTTGATGACCTTGGTTTGATCAATGGTTCCATTTCCATCCACATCCACATCCACCTTGGTGTTGTCCGCCCCGGCGATGATGTGAAGGGAGGAATACTCGAAATTCTGGACCGAGCCTGTGGTGATTCCGATCGGGATTTTATAGGAAGTGCCATAGCGGCGTGTGTCATACACTTCAGTCGCACTCGCGAGGACAGTCCCTGGAGCAATACCCCAGCCAGCCCGTGTTACCGCAATGGCTGCCGTACTACCGATGCGATCACGCCCATCATAAAACAAAGTCGACGCAGCACGAGGCAAAGCCACGTTGTTGTTGAGAATGACTGTCGCTCCCGCTGGAAGAATATCAGTTGGGTAGCCCGGTGCCACACCGTTCGAGAGATTTCCGTCCCCCCAGATCTGAGTGGATGACTGCACGGGAGCATTGAGATCCGCCTCATAACCGTCTTCCCAGTGATCATAACGAATTACCGTGCCTGCCGTGGGGATGACCATTGAGATGATCGTTTTCATCGAGTTCCCCACAGGAGTGCCGGTAATATCAATCGCTTTCAACGAGGTTTGAAAATCCGCCTCAGGAAAGGGAACGAAGAAGGTCTGCACGTTTGGTGCCGCCAACAGGGAGGCAGAAATCGCGCAAAAGATCGAAACAATCGCACAAATGGATCGACGGGGTGAAACGAATCGGGTGTTCATATTTCTGGGGGTGGGGGCAATTGAAGTCTTCGCTTAGACTGATACTGGGGGTCCGATTAAGGGGGTCGGATCTGACTTCTGACGAGTGGTGAATATCAACATACCTTAAGTAATTCAAGATTTTTTATAAATTTTTGAACATTTTCAAAAAAGATTGAATCAGTCCTAAAAATCCTCTCAATTCCCGGCTTGTGAAAGTTTTCACAAACCACGCTTGCCGGGTTCTTACTTGATCGACATATTCCCGCCCGACCAACCACCTGACGGCTCTTGCACAAACGTCCGGTGCCCCTATTTAGCCATGAGCGACACACCTTCGGCGACTGCGGAAATGAAACTGCCCAAAGACCTTGCCACTGAAAAAGGCATGGTAAATGTCCAGATTGACGGCGTTTGGCACCAATTTCCCAAAGGCACCCGGATGATCGAGGCCTGTCGGCAGGCGAAAGTGATCGTTCCTCACTATTGTTACCACCCCAAGCTGACATCGCCCGGCAATTGCCGGATGTGCCTCGTGCAAATGGGAATGCCTCCCCGCCCCGCGCCCGGCCAAGAGCCCACGCGAGACGAAAACGGCTACGAACCTATCGGCTGGATTCCCCGACCGGTCATCGCTTGCGCCAATACTATTGGTGAAAACATGGGCATCCGCACCACTGGCGATTTGGTGGAAAAATGCCGCGAGGGCGTGATGGAGTTTCTCCTGATCAATCATCCGCTCGACTGCCCGATCTGCGACCAAGCCGGCGAGTGCCGCCTGCAGGAACAATCCGTGCAGCACGGCCGCGGCGTATCGCGCTTCATCGACATGAAGGTGAAAAAGCCAAAAAACGTCGATATCGGCCCGCGCATCCGCCTCGATGACGAGCGTTGCATCATGTGCAGCCGCTGCATCCGCTTCATGGACGAAGTCGCTAGCGATCCGGTCCTCGGCTTCACCCAACGCGGCACCCACACGACTCTAACTGTCCATCCCGGCCGTTTACTGGACTCTAACTACTCACTCAACACCGCCGATATCTGCCCAGTCGGAGCACTGACATCCAACGACTTCCGCTTCCAAATGCGTGTTTGGTTCCTCAAGGAAACGCCAACCATCGACGTAAATTGCGGCACGGGCACCAATATCACCGTGTGGACCCGTGGAAATAAGATCCACCGGATCACGCCGAGGCAAAACGATGAGGTCAACTCCGCTTGGATGCCGGATTCGCATCGGTTGAACTTCCATTACATCGATAGCGAAGCCCGTCTAACCGAGCCACTCTCCAGAAACGTGGGCATTTCTCCCACGGTTCATGCGCCCGCAACGTGGTCCGCATCGTTCACTGAAGCGGCCACCCGTATCCAATTCTTCAAACCCGAAGAAATCGCGATCATCGCCTCGGCGCGCATGACCAACGAGGAAATTTTCCTCACCCGCGCCCTTGCCGCAGAAATCGGTACCAGCCAACTCTCGCTCGTCCCCCGCTTCGCCGACGCCGACGCCCTACTTATTGCCGCGGATCGCAATCCGAACACGACCGGCGCAAAATTGATTCTCGATACGGAGGACCCTTATGCGAAACTTGGTTCCATCCGCGATGGCGTGCGTTCTGGACAAATCAAAGCGCTGCTCGTTTTCGGGGAAGATTTGATCACCGATGCAGACTTCACCGCTGATGATCTCGCAAAACTCGATTTCTTTCTCCATTCCAGCGTTCTCGCGAATCCCAGCTCCCATGCCGCGGATATCGTTCTGCCCACCGCCGCCTTCGCTGAAAAGCGGGGCTCAATGGTCAACCTTTGCGGCCGCCTGCAGCGCCTCAACCAAGCTGCCCAACTCCCTGGCCAAGCCCGCGATGATTGGGAAATGCTGCGTGATCTGCTGCTAGCAATCTCCGGTGGCAAAAACGAAGCGCATCACGTCGAGGACATTTTCAAAGCCCTTGCCGAAACAGTTCCCTCCTTCAATGGGCTCACGCTTTCAAAAATCGGCCATCAAGGCACGCAAATCGCTGATACCGGGTATCAAATTCCGCTACTGGCCAATGAACGCGCCCGGAAGGCGGCGGGTTTAATAAATGGTTAACTTCTAACTTTTAACTCTTAACTTCTATCTCCACTTAGAATGCCAGACCTCCTCATCCAGCTCGCCATTATCATCACGAAGATCGTCGTCCTGACATTCATCGTAGTACTGCCGTTAGTTCCCGTTTCCGTTTATTTCGAGCGGCGCTTTTCGGCTGTCATCCAAGACCGCGTCGGTCCTAACCGCGTTGGCATTCCCTTCACGTTGCTCGGATTCAAAAAGGACTTCCATTTTTTTGGCCTTATTCAGCCCATCGCAGACGGCCTGAAACTTTTTCTAAAGGAGGACTTCACCCCTGCTCACGTCCGCAAGGCGTTTTATTGGCTGGCCCCAGCGTTAACGGTGGTGCCTGCACTCATCACGGTTTGCGTCGTGCCCTTTGGTTCACCTATCAGCATCTTCGGCCATACTGAAAAACTCGTCATCGCGGACCTTGATATCGGCCCGCTATTTATTTTCTCGGTCGCCTCTCTATCAGTCTATGGCATTACTCTAGCAGGTTGGGCATCGAACTCGAAGTTCCCCTTTATCGGCGGCGTGCGCTCCACCGCCCAGATGATTTCCTACGAAATCGCGCTCGGACTCTCGATCATTCCTGTCCTGCTATTTTACGGTGACCTTAACCTCAGCAAGATCGTCCAGTTCCAAGCAGACAATGGCTGGTTACTACTCCCCTTCTGGAAAAACGGCCAGCTAGGGCATGCTGATCTGAACACCTTGTTGTATTGGATTCCCGCCTTCATCGCTTTCCTCATTTTCACCATCTCCATTTTCGCGGAAACCAATCGGATGCCCTTCGATCTCCCCGAGTGCGAAACCGAACTCGTCGGCGGCTATCATACAGAATACTCTTCGATGAAATTCGCGATGTTCTTTATGGGTGAATATGCCGCCATGGTCATCGGCTCAGCGCTCATTATCACGCTCTTCCTCGGAGGTTGGTCCGTCGGTTTCGGTCTCGATGCCTACATCGCTAAATTTGAGATTTTCGGAATCGGAATCGGAGGCTTCATTCACATGGGCTGCTTTCTAACAAAACTTATCGCCTTCATATTATTCTTCATCCTCGTCCGTTGGACGGTGCCCCGGTTCCGTTATGACCAACTCATGAAACTCGGATGGGTCGTGTTTTTCGAAGCCGCGCTCATTAATGTATTTTTAGCTGCACTCATTCTAGCAGCTCCCCAACTCAAAGGTGTCATCATCGGCATCGGCAGCGTGCTGCTCATTGCAGTGACTTTTGCCGTGATCTGGGTCGCCAAAGTTTCTGAAGAAACGCCGAAAGTTCTTCGCGCCTGACCACATCAATTTCAAATTACACATTTTAAATCTCAAATTTCAAAATGGCCGTCGTCAAACTCCACCGCCCGAAGCTCAATTTCGGCGAGAAAATCTACTTCGGAGCCCTCATCAAGGGCTTTTTCCTAACAATGACCCACGCGGTGAAAACGCTTCGCGGAAAGTCAGTGGGGGCCAAAGAACTTGCATCGTCTGGACTCGGCATCACCATGCAATTTCCCGAGCAACGCTGGGACGAGCATCTACCAGAATACTACCGCGGTGCCCCCGCACTCGTTACTGACGAACAAGGCCGCGAACGCTGCGTTTCCTGCCAACTCTGCGAATTCATCTGCCCACCGAAGGCCATCAAAATCACCCCTAGCGAAATCCCATCAAACGACCGATGGGCCAAAGTAGAGAAACGCCCGTTAGAATTCGATATCGACATGATCCGCTGCATCTACTGCGGCATGTGCGAAGAAGTCTGCCCAGAGCAAGCTATCTATCTACGCAAGGATTACCTCATCACTGGCCTCAAGCGCACTGACATGGTGCACGACAAAAAGAAACTCTACGAAATCGGCGGCACCCGCGTAGGACTCGTCAACAAGTGGAATGAGTTGAAATGATGTTAAAAGTTACTGGTTAGAAGTTAAAAGGACTGCTCCTGATCTCCCACCCATAACAAATAACTTATAACAAATAACCAAATGCCTTCTTACTTATTCTGGCTCTTCTCTACTGTGATGCTCATTGGCGGAACCGCCGTGATTGCATTTCGCAATCCGGTGTCCAGCGCGCTGTCTGTCGTTACCTGCTTCGTCGGTCTAGCAGGTTTATTTATTGGCCTCAGCGCTTTCTTCGTCGGGGTCATCCAAATCCTTGTTTATACCGGCGCGGTCATGGTCCTTTTCCTTTTCATCATCATGCTGCTCGATCTCAAAGATGAGGAAAGACGCGCCAACTCGCTTGCGCCTGTCGCTGCCGGGCTTGGGCTCGTCATCGCCTTTGTCGTTCAGCTCATCGGCATCCTTTCACGCTCCCCCGACAAATCTTTGCCACCTCTCGATCATGCGACACTCGCCTCCGCAGCGGCTGACTATCTTCCTAGCGGAAAAATCGCAGCCTCCCTCAACCAAGGGAAACTCCCAGACGTCCACCTCATCGGCCACACGCTTTTCACGCAGTATAATCTACCGCTGCAAATCCTCGGCGTGCTACTCCTCGTCGCCACCGTCGGGGTCGTCGTCCTTTCCAAAAAGCAGGCGGGTTAAAGTTAAAAGTTATTTGTTATTTATTAAAAGTGAATACTTCAAAATAGCCTCTCCGTCTCCTCTTTCCCAATAACTTCTAACTGATAACTCATACCTAACCATGGCCACCCTCAACGATTACCTCCTCGTCTCTGGATTGCTCTTCGGCATCGGCCTTGCTGGCGTGGTGTTGCGTCGGAACATCATCATTGTTTTCATGTGCCTCGAGCTCATGCTCAGCGCCGCTAACTTAACGCTGGTGGCTTTTTCCAGGTTTAACACCGCACCTAACGGCCTTCCCGATTACAACGGCCAAATGCTCGTCTTCTTCGTCATCACCGTGGCCGCAGCGGAAGTTGCAGTGGGCCTCGCCATCATCGTCGCCCTCTATCGCGCTCGCCAAACAATCCACACCGACGAGCTCACCTCGCTCAAAGGCTAGCCTCTTTTCTGATCACTGCTAACGGATCACTTTTTACTTCTTATGACCCTCCCTTGGATCCTTCTCTTCCTGCCACTCGCCGTGGCGGTGCTCAACCAGCTTGTGCTGAAAAAAACCGGGCTTGCTCCGATTATTTCGACTGCATCCGCCGTCGCGACTTTTGTCATCGCATTGATGATCTTGGGGCAATCCGGCACCGCTGCTTTCAAATGGGCGACCATCGGTGATTTCTCCATCGAAATCGGCTTCAAGCTCGACCAACTCTCTACCGGCATGATGATCGTGGTCACCGGCGTCGGCATGCTTGTGCATATTTTCTCGCTGGCCTACATGAAGGACGACAGCGCGAAGGCCCGCTACTTCACCGGCCTGTCGCTTTTCATGTTCTCCATGACAGGCATCGTTCTGGCTAACAATTTCATCATGACCTTCATGTTTTGGGAATTGGTGGGGCTAAGTTCCTATCTGCTCATCGGTCACTGGTATCAAAAAGATTCCGCCGCAGATGCCGCGAAGAAGGCATTCCTTTGCAACCGCGTGGGCGACTTCGGCTTTATGATAGGCATCCTGATGCTGTGGGGCATCACTGGCCATCTCGCATTCGATGAGATGAAAGGTGGCCTCGAAGCCTTCCAAGCCGCGAATCCCGCGATCTTCTCCGGCGTGCTTTCCGCCGCTGTCCTCTGCATCTTCTGCGGGGCTATTGGAAAATCCGCACAGCTTCCGCTTCACGTCTGGCTTCCCGACGCGATGGAAGGCCCCACACCTGTCTCCGCGCTGATCCACGCTGCAACCATGGTCGCCGCTGGGGTTTACATGCTTTTCCGTCTCCAGTTCACACTCGGTTTCGAACACTTCGAAGGCCTCCCAGCCAGCACCGTGATTGCTTGGACCGGTGGCATCACCGCTCTCGTCGCCGCACTCATGGCCACCCAACAGGACGATATCAAACGCGTGCTCGCCTATTCTACACTTTCTCAGTTAGGTTATATGGTCATGGCTGTCGGACTGGTTCACGGTGAAGCGGGTATGTTCCACTTGTTCACCCACGCTTGGTTTAAGGCGCTTCTCTTCCTCGGTTCCGGTGCGGTCATCTATGCCTGCCACCACGAGCAGGATATTTGGAAAATGGGCGGTTTGTTTAAGAAAATGCCGATAACAGGTTTCACTTTCCTCATCGGTTTCCTCGCGCTCATTGCGGTTCCCGGCACTTCCGGGTTTTTCTCAAAGGAACAAATCCTCGAAGCCGCGCATGAGAAAGAGCCCATTCTTTTCTGGATCGCCGTGATCGTGGCTATCCTAACACCCTTTTACATGACTCGACTTTTCGTTGTCGCTTTCTTGGGTAAAACCAAATCGGAAAATGCCGACCACGCACACGAAGTCGGGCCGTTGATGTTCGTGCCTCTCGTTCTGCTTGCAGTGTTAGGGCTTGTTGCTGGCTATCCATTCATCGCTAGCAAATATGCACCGGCTTATCATTCGCATTCATTTCAATTGGGACCTATCACCTACATTTCAATAGCCGCGGTGATCATCGGTTTGATTGCCGGCTTCGTGCTTTATTCTGGCAAGGAAAAGGATCCTCTTAACATCCCGCTCTTCCGTAACCGTTTTTATGTGGATGGCTTTTACGATAATTTTATCGTCCGTTATTTCCAAGATGCCTTTGCCGCGATTGTTAGTTTCTTCGACGAATTGATCATCAACGGCCTGATCGTCAATGGCCTCAGCCGCGCGGCTGAAAGTACGGGCAACCAATTCCGAAAAATCCAATCCGGTAGCCTCCAAGGTTATGCGTTCGTCTTTGGTATCGGTGTCGTTCTCGTCATATACTTCACGGTATTTCATTCCTGAAAACTAACACCGGAATCTAGCAAACTTTCCCTATGCTCGCCCTCCTCGTTTTCCTTCCAATCGCCGCCTTCATCGCGATTCTGCTCGGCGCACCTGCCCGCTTAACCGCCATTTCTGCTTCTGCTATGAATCTCGTGCTCGGGCTTTATGCCGCCTTCACTTGGCAGTGCGGATGCTGGTCTTTCTCGCTTCCGGTTCTTGAAAAGCCAGCGCTGCATCTCGCCTTTGGATTTCCCGATGGCGTGAGTGTCATCATGGTACTGCTTTCAGTGATTGTCACCCTCGCCGCCGTTCTATCAGGCAAGGCCCCGGAAGGTCGTGAGAAACTCTACTATGGCTCCTCTCTACTCATCTCCGGTGGGGCGCTGGGTGCATTCGCTGCGACCGATCTGTTTTTCTTCTACGCCTTCCACGAACTCGCCTTGGTCCCAACTTTCCTCATGATCGGCATGCTCGGCCGTGGCGACCGCCGCCAAGCCGCTTGGAAAATCACGATCTATCTGGGCCTCGGTTCCATCATCCTACTTGCCGGTTTGGTCTGGCTCTCTAACCTCACTGGCACTTTTAATATCCAGACGATGATTTCCAATAAGGCACTCGTCCCTGCTGAATCACAAAATGGTATTGCCGCATTGCTGATCGTCGGCTTCGGCACGCTCGTTTCACTCTTCCCATTTCATTCTTGGGCGGCTCCCGCCTATGCGAGCGCACCGGCTCCCGTGGCGATGTTGCACGCAGGGGTTCTGAAAAAATTTGGCCTTTACGGCATCCTCCGCCTTGCGATTCCACTGGTGCCTGAGGGTCTGCATTTCTGGCTCACCCCGCTGCTTGTGCTTTTGTTAGGGAATGTGCTATGGGTCGGCTTTGTAACGATCTCCCAGAAGCGCCTTGATACGATGCTGGGAAATTCCTCGGTGATGCACATGGGCTATATCTTTCTAGCAATCGCTGCGCTCATCGCCTTCCCGGGCAATACCCTCGCTCTTCCCGCTGCTGTCGTACTGATGTTCGCACACGGCATTTCTATCGCCCTTCTCTTCGGTCTCGCAGATCGAATCGAACGCAACACCGGCTCGCTCGATTTTACCGATCTTGGGGGACTCGCGAAAGCGGCGCCCGGTCTTGCCTTTATTTTCGGCATCGCCGCGATGGCGTCTATTGGGCTTCCGGGCCTCGCCAATTTCTCCGGGGAGGTGCTCGTTTTCCTCTCCTCATTCAAAAGTTACAACGGCACTGCCGGTCTTGGTCCGGTGCAGATCACTTGCATCTTATCCATCTGGGGTGTGGTGATTTCCGCTGTCTATATGCTCCGCGCCTATCGGAATGTTTTCCAAGGGCCGTCCGTGAAATCCACCGAAACCGCGGCGGATCTCACCTGCGTAGAGCGCATTCCGGCTCTGCTACTTGTACTCGCACTCTTCGCAGTCGGCCTTTGTCCGAACCTTTTGCTTAGCTTGCTGAAACAAGTCCTATAGGACCTATAAGACCTATTCCATTTCCCACCATGCCCGCCTACTACCTAGAAGCCCTCACCGTCACCCTTGGCATTTTCCTGCTAATGGCAGAAGCGTTTTGCTCTTGCAAAAGCAAGGCCTGGGTTGGTGTCACCGCCGCCATCGGACTGACTGTTATTTTCGGACTGCTCTTCATCTCTATCGGACCTGACACGATGCCTCAAGCCGATTGGGCGAAGTGGCCACTGTGGAACTTCTATCAATTCGACGGCCTCGCGAAATTTTACAAAGGCTTTGCCCTCATCTGCACCATCCTCGTCCTGCTAATGGCCGTGGACTTCCGCAAGATTCTCTCCCGTTTCACCGAACTCCCCGACTCTGAATCCGGCACTGGGGAATTCTATGCCCTGCCTGTTTTCGCATGCGCAGGGATGATGTGGCTCGCCTCCGCCAAGGATCTCGCAGGTGCTTTCGTCTCGCTCGAACTCGTCACGGTCACCTTCTACATCCTCGTTGCCTATATGCGTCGAAACGTGGGTTCGCTTGAGGCCGGTGTGAAATATTTGATCCTTGGCGCGCTTAGCACTGGGTTTCTCGTTTACGGCATTGCTTGGGTTTACGGCACCACGGAAACCATGAGCCTTGAGAAACTCGCCCACCTCGAACACATCACCAATCCAACCGGGTTGCTCTTCGGCATCGCGCTCGTAATCGTCGGACTCGGTTTCAAAATGGGTGCTGTGCCCATGCAGGTCTGGATCCCGGACGTCTATCAGGGCGCCCCCACTCCCGTCACTGCGTTTCTATCAGTCGGATCAAAAGCCGCCGGATTTATTCTGACCATCCGTTTTCTCGAGCCCTTTCTGCATAGTGATATTACACGCGGCCCGGTCCTCACCATCCTGCTCATTCTCGCCAGCGCCACGCTGCTTTTTGGAAACCTTGCCGCCATCCCGCAGACGAACTTCAAGCGTCTCCTTGCCTACTCATCCATCGCCCATGCCGGATTCCTTCTGCTAGCACTTGCCGCAGGAAAAGATGCACCGGCTGATCTTAGCTCCGCGAAGGTGGTTTCCTTTTATCTCGCCACCTATCTGCTGATGACAATTGGCGTTTTCTTCATCCTCGCCCAAGTCCGCATCCAGCGCGATGGCGAGACGATCCGTGATTTCAATGGCCTAGGAAAAACCAACCCACAGCTCGCGCTCGCACTAACAGTCCTTCTCGCCGCACTTGCGGGGGTCCCTCTCACCGCTGGTTTCTGGGGCAAGTTCTTCGTCTTCTCTCTCGCGGTGGATGCCAAGCTCTGGATTGGTATCGGCATCGCCTTCATCTCGGCTGCCGCTGGCTTTTATTACTACTTCAATGTCATTCGCGCGATGTGGTGGTTTTCCCCCAGCAAGGACGATGTCATTGTCCTGCCCACCATCAGCAAGATTTGCATCAGCGTGCTAACGGTTGCCGTGCTGGTCATCGGCTTTTGGCCGCAGCCGATTTGGGCGCTACTTCATTAATGCTCCCCGGGTCTCTTGCCCCTTCAGGAGTGGCTGGGATTCAACTGATAATCCTACGGCATCAAGGCAGCATTCGCTTTGCTGCCTTGAAAGCACAGATTAGTGCTCGCAATTTTTTACTCTCTGCGGCCCCACTTGTCTCATTCACCACCGGGATTTTTCTGTCAATCTCTCGCGGAACGCCTATTTTCCACTCACATGAAATTCTCCATCTTGCCAGCTCTCGCCGCAACGATACTTCTTTCACTTATTCTTGGCAGTTGTGGGCTGGAAAAATCTGCCACTCGCGCCGAACCCACCCACTTTCTAAAATCCACTGGCGTCGATCCCTCACAAAGGATTGCCCGCTTACCCTTCGAGCATGGATACCGAAATCCCTCCGTGGATATGGCGAAATACAAATACATCGTCATCCGCCCCGTCACCACCGCCTATCTCCGCAGCGAACAATGGGAAGAAAGCAAAAGCTCCCTTATCCCGAACAAACGCGCCTATCTAAAACGCTGCAACGCATTGGCTAGCCACTGGAACAAGTCCCTCTCGAAGGCTTTTTCTTCCCCGCTGTGTATGTTTTACAAAACCACAGACACTTCCCGTCCCGGCACTTTGATTTTTGAGGTAGCACTAACAGAGGTTCGTTTTAACACATCCATACCCGTTAAGGGATCCCAAACGAGGTCTAACGGGAGTATAGTCAGTGCCATCACAGGCCCACCATGCTGCGCCTTCGAATCTCGAACTCGAGACGCAGCCACTGGCACTCTCATTACTACCGCATCCGACCGACGGGGACCCGAAATCAAGGTCATCGACATCGAGCCATCCAAGCTGGCGCAGCCGAACGAAGCGATTTGCGATGAATGGTCGGAGCAACTGACCCAGCGATCCAACCAGGAAATCTATCCCACGGTGAGGCGAAAGTGGTTCAGCTTCCAGTGATTGGAAAATTCTAAGGTCCATTGCGGGTGAATCTCGCCCAGTATTCTAACGATCCGTTTCCGGTGCAGACCTTGCACGCGAATTGCTTTACTCATCCTGAACCATGACTAGGAAGCCGCCCTCCTACGGAAACCTCACGATCAACAACCTGGGCCCGCGCCTTTTTCCTTCTCCATCCCTCCAGCGCGGCTACCCGTCGGAGGGTCCAGCATGGCACTCTGATGGCGATCGGATTCTGCTTAACGATCACATTAGCGTCGTCGAGCACGCGATCAAATATCATAAGCCACTAAAATCTATCGAACTCGCTGGCCCACGTCGCGAGTTGTTTTTTGAACCATCAAAAACCACCTGCGCCATCGTCACCTGCGGTGGCCTATGCCCCGGCCTGAATGATGTTATTCGCTCCATCGTCATGCAGGCGTGGTATGGCTACGGCTGCCGCCGCATTCTGGGGATTCCATTTGGTTATGAGGGACTCAACCCCGCATTCGGCCACGAACCGATCGAACTCAATCCCCGCGCAGTCAGCACCATCCATTACTTCGGGGGGACTCTGCTAGGTTCCTCGCGTGGAAAGCAGGACAGCACTATCATGGCGAACCGATTAGAGGAACTCGGCGTGAATCTGTTATTCGTGATCGGTGGCGATGGCTCGCAGCGCGGTGCCCATGATCTGTTCCAGGAATTTGAAAAGCGAACCCACCCCATCGCCGTCGTAGGTGTGCCGAAAACCATTGATAACGACCTACTTTACATGGATCGCAGTTTCGGCTATCAGACCGCATTTACTTCTGCTTTCCAAGCCGTCATCTCCGCCCACACCGAGGCCAGCGGCGCACGCAACGGGCTGGGACTCGTGAAACTCATGGGCCGTGATTCTGGCTTCATCGCCTGCTCCGCCGCACTTGCCACAGGTGAGGCGAATTTCGTACTTATCCCCGAAGTCCCTTTCCAACTTGAAGGGGAACAGGGCCTGCTCGCCCTCGTTGAGCGCCGTCTCGCCGAGCGCAAACACGCCGTCATCATCACCGCCGAGGGTGCAGGACAAAATCTCATGGCCGCTTGCGATCTCGGCACAGACGCCTCTGGAAACCAGCGCTACGGCGATATCGGCACATTCCTCAAGGATCGTTTCAGCGAGCACTTCAAAGCAAAAAACACCGAGCTCAATCTCAAATACATCGATCCCAGCTACATCATTCGCAGTGTCCCCGCCGCCCCCGAGGACCGCGTTTTCTGTTATAATCTTGGCCGCCACGCCGTTCACGCCGCCATGGCTGGAAAAACTGGCATGGTCGTCGCACGCTGGCACCATCGCTTTGTCCATCTCCCTATGAACCTCGTCACCAGTGGCCGCCGCAAGGTGGACCCCCAAGGTGACCTCTGGCGATCCGTGTTAGAATCCACAGGCCAACCCGCAAAAATGGGCGCCGATGTAGGACTGTGAGTTATTCGTGAGGCAGATTCGCTGGCTTACATCCGAGGCCATTGGGACATCGAAAACCGCGCCGTACTCAATCTCACCTATTTCAAACAAGTCCTTTCCCAAGTAACCGCTCCGGATGAGCCCGCATGGAGAAGAAGCTGGCATGGGCATTGCTGTATCACAAGGTGGCGAAATCATTCGCCGTCAACACCAACAGAGACCATGGAGAACCTATATCATTGTGAGAAGGATCCGGGATTCATGCCCATCCAAGGGCGCTGCGCCCGGCAGGTTAGCGATTCAAAACTCAAGGTGAAAGTCCGCCGACACGAACGGCGAAAAACGCGGGAAGTGATCCGTTTGTGGCTGGGTGGTAGCCTTGCCGAAGAGGCGACAGATTGAAAGCCCGTCCGGATTTCATGATGCCCGGCTGTGGAGATCCGCAAAACTGAGCCCCGCTGCCGGGCAGATTTTTTGTTCCAAGGATAGCAAGTCATTTGGATAGAACAGCGGGTTTTTCCACTCAGTGGAAACTCGCGGAGACCGGGGCGGCTTTGCATTTTTGGACTCGAGGCAATTACGAGTGAAAAATCCTTCTGGATTCCCCGCCGCTTTCGCGTCTCAGTCGTTGGCAGACGCCATGTTTGTTATTTCGATCGCCGCACTTAAACGAAACACCGCCATTTTACGCGAGGTGAAGGAGGCGGCAGGCTGCCATCTAGTGCTCGCACTCAAAGGGTTTTCCTGTTGGAAAACTTTTCCTTATTTACGCGATGACTTGGACGGCTGTTGTGCTTCCGGATTGTGGGAGGCTTTGCTGGCGCGGGACTATTTTAAAAAGCACATCATCACTTATTCGCCCGCCTACGATGAAGAGGACATCGCGGAGCTTTGCGACTTCACGGATCATTTGGATTTCAATTCGCTTTCGCAGTGGTTCCGCTTTCGCGATATCGTGATGGCGCATCCTCGTTTCAAAAATGGCTCACTGCTTTGCGGCCTGCGCGTGAATCCAGAATGCTCGACAGGTGAGACGCCGATTTACGACCCTTGCGTGGCAGGTTCGCGCCTCGGCATTACTGCGGAACAACTCGCAGGGGCCGATCTAACTGGATTGGCGGGATTGCATTTCCACACACTGTGCGAGCAGGACTCGGACGATCTCGAAAAAACACTGGTCGCCGTGGAAGAGAAATTTGGGCACCTGCTTCGTTCGTCCCAATTCAAGTATCTGAACATGGGCGGCGGCCATTGGATCACCAAGCCATTCTATGATCGCGAACGCCTGATTCGCTTGGTCAAAGAGACGAAGGAAAAATATCAGGTCGATGTTTGGTTAGAACCCGGTGAAGCGGTTGCGATCCACAGCGGCGTGCTGCGGGCGACGGTGATGGATGTCTTCGAATCTGCCGGGCACCGACTTGCGATTCTATCAATTTCCGCCACCGCACACATGCCCGATGTCATCGAAATGCCCTATCGCCCAGATGTTTTTCTCGTGGATTCGGCTGCATCGGATGAAAGACCCGCAGTGACTTTCCCCGGCGAGAACTATCATTCTGCTAGAGAAAATGGTGAGTGGCTCTATCGCCTCGGCGGTCCTACCTGTCTCGCAGGTGATGTCGTGGGCGACTTCTCATTTCCACGCGAACTCAAAGTGGGCGATACGCTGGTGTTCGATGACATGGCACACTATACGATGGTGAAAACGACTACGTTCAATGGCGTTAAACATCCGGCAATCACCCTCCAGCATGAGAATGGCGATCTGGAAATTCTACGTGAATTCGGTTACGCGGATTTCCGCGATCGATTGGCCTAAACGGGTTACATCTAGTTTCGCAAATCATGGCGGAGGGCGGGTTTGGAATTGCTGACTGGCGCGGGGAAATTTCAGCGCTATGGTCAACTTGATCGAAAATGTAACGCCATGAAATTCCTAATCATCCCTATCGTCTGGATTGTTGCCGCTATTTCTGCATATGCAGACTACGAAAGTTTAGTGGCGGAGGGCGATGTGCATGATAAAAAAGCGGAGACCGAACTCGCCCTTAAATTTTATCTTCCCGCCGAAAAGCTCGAGCCAAATCACGCGGACTTGCTCGTGAAAATCGCACGTCAATATGCCCTGCGCGTGAGTGACTTGCCTAAAGATGCTGATAAAATCAAATCCTGCCGCACCGCCCTTGTTTATGCCGAGCGCTCCGCGAAGCTTGCACCTGAGGAATGTGATCCTCATCTGAGCATCGCGATTTGCCTCGGCAAGCTAACACCCTTTCTCAGCGGTAATGAAAAGATCGAAGCGTCTCGGAGAATTAAAGAATCCGCCGAACGTGCCGTGAAAATCGACCCAAAAAACGACTACGCTTGGCATCTGCTAGGCCGTTGGCATCAAGCCCTCGCAAATATCGGCGGAGGCACTCGGACCTTGGCAAAACTCATCTATGGCGGGCTGCCCGCCGCCTCGAATGCAGAAGCGATCGTTTGCTTCAAGAAGGCCATCACGCTTAATCCGAAGCGCTTGATTCATGTTGTGGAGCTCGGCCGGACTTACGCCATGATGGGGCAAACCGAAGAAGCCAAAAAAATCATTCGCCAAGGTCTGGCGATGCCCAACCGAGAAAAAGACGATCCTGAAACCAAACAACGCGGGCAGAAAACGCTGGATGAAATTTCTTGAGCTCACACAGAATTTGAAAAAATTGGTTTCCTTTGTCACATAGCCTGTGAAAACCTAATTTTCTTGTTGCAAATCAGTCTCAATTACCGATCTTCTTTCCAAATGCCACACGCCAATGCAGCCGATTTAAAAATCGACAGCGCCATGACCCTAAACCAAGTCAAGGTGGGTTGCGATGTGCAGATCCGCATTTTGAGCGGCCCAGGATGTGACCGCTTGCGGGACATGGGCTTCTGTGAGGAACTTCAACTCCGCAAACTGACCAGCGGGCGGAACATGATTTGCTCGATTTGTGGCACACGTCTGGCCATCAGCAAGGAACTCGCGGAGCAGGTGCTGGTGTCCCCAGTGAAGTAAGGTTCCCCGCGAAATCGCCATGTCATCCGCCACGGAATTTCCCTCCACGATCGCGCTCGTTGGAAACCCGAACGCCGGAAAAACCACGCTTTTTAATGCGCTCACCGGATCTAACCAACACGTAGGGAACTACTCGGGCGTCACGGTGGAAGTGAAATCCGGTGAAACATTCACCCCGCACGGCAGGAAACTCCGCGTTCTCGATCTGCCCGGCTGCTACTCGCTGCGGGCAAATTCTCCGGATGAAAAAGTTGCTCTCGACGCGCTGCACGGTCTGCTCCCCGGCGAATCCATACCTGACCTCATCGTTTGCGTGGTGGATGCCTCCAATCTCGAACGCCACTTGCAGCTAACACTGCAGGTCATCGAGCTCGGCCTGCCGTGCGTGCTAGCCCTAAACATGGTGGATGTGGCCGAGGGTGCCGGATTGAGACTCGATCCTGCGAAACTTTCCGAAGAACTCGGCATACCTGTCGTGCCGATGCAGGCGAACGCAAAACGCGGAATCGTCGAGCTGAAACAAGCACTGCGTTTCCCCCGCCCTGTTGCTTCCGAAGCCACCTGGCTGGCCGACGCCGCCGATCCGGAATCCGGCAGACGGGCCTTCATCACCCGGCTTTGTGAACTCGCCGCCCGCCGCCCCAACGCACACCAGCAGACGCTCTCCGATAAAATCGACTCGATCCTGCTCCATCCGATTTGCGGCTGGATTTCGATGGCCGTTATTTTCTTCACCGTGTTCTGGGCAATTTTCTCCTTCGCGCAAATCCCTATGGGCTGGATCGGTTCCGGCAAAGACCTGCTTGCCGACTGGGTTGGCAATCAAATGTCAGAAGGAGACCTTCGCTCGCTCCTCGTCGATGGAGTCATCGGCGGAGTCGGCAGTGTGGTAACCTTCATTCCACAGATTGTTCTGTTATTCCTCTTCATCGGTCTGTTGGAAAGCTCCGGATATATGGCACGCGCCGCTTATCTGATGGACGGCGTGATGGCCAGGGCCGGACTGAGCGGAAAATCCTTCCTGCCGCTTTTCAGCTCTTTCGCCTGTGCGATTCCCGGAGTGATGGCCACCCGCACGATCGATTCCGCTAAGGATCGTTTGGTGACTATTTTCATCGCGCCATGGATGAGTTGTTCCGCCCGACTACCTGTTTATTTTCTCATAGTCCCGCTGCTGCTTCATGATAAGGAAGGTACGTGGAAACAGGCACTGGTGCTGTTTTCCATCTATGCACTCGGCACGCTGACTGCATTCGTCGTCGCCCGCATCCTGCGAAGCCGGCTCGGCGAAGACATCACTCCCGGCCACTTTCTGTTGGAACTGCCGCCTTACCGAATGCCACAATGGAGCTATATTTTTCGCCATGTTTTGGACCGCGCCTTGTCATTCGTTAAAAAAGCAGGAACGGTTATCCTCGGTCTTTCGATCCTGCTCTGGGCACTCAGCACATACCCGAAAAAACCAGGCAGCGACAAAGCCGATGCGCTCGCTTACAGCGCAATGGGTCGCATCGGCTCGGTGATCGAGCCGGTGGTCAAGCCGCTCGGCTTCGACGGCAAAATGGGCACCGCCATCCTCACTTCCTTCGCTGCCCGTGAAATCTTCGTGTCTTCCATGGCGATTCTCTACCGTGTCGAGGAATCTGACAACGAGGAGCAGACTCGAAATGTGCTGCGAGACCGGCTTATCAATGCAAAATGGCCGGACGGACGTCCGATTTTCACCACACTTTCGTTGATTTCGCTACTGCTGTTTTTCATGTATGCGATGCAATGCCTAGCCACCACAGCGGTGGTCACCCGCGAGTCGGGTTCGTGGAAATGGGCTGCCGGGCAATTTGTTTTCATGAGCGGTTTCGCATATGCCCTTTCGCTCATCGTCTTCCAAACCGGCAGGCTCCTTGGATTCTAACATCATGAACTGGCAAACTTGCACCGCTGTAGGAATCGTGATCCTCACGCTCGCCATCTTTCTCGTCCGTCTGGCAAAGCCGAAGAAAAAATCCGGCTGCGGCCATGACTGCGGCTGTGGAAAAAAGTCGAAATTTTGAAAGTCGATTGTGTCGCGCTCAGTGCGGGAAATCATGGGACGCTCGTTTCGCAACTTTGCAAAAGAGCAGCTCCAGTTGTGCGAAGGGCTTGAAGTCGCTCCGGTCGCTTGTTATCGCAGCAGCGTGCTGATTCGCAAACGTCTTGAAGAACTGCCCGCGCTTGGCGTTCCGCTGCATCTTGCTTTGGGTGTTTTTGATGGGGTCCACATCGGTCACCAAGAAGTGATCGCGCGTGCCGTGAATGCGGCCGCTCGAGATGGTGGACTCGCCGGGATGCTAACATTTGATCCCCATCCGATCCGGGTGATCGCTCCCGATAAAGCGCCCACCTCGCTGCTAGCCACACTCAATCACAAGGCGGACATTGTTCGCGAACTTGGCATCGGGCTTTTCATTCCGCTGCATTTCGATGCGAAATTTGCCTCGATGGAAGCTTTGGAATTTGTGGATCGACTGACAGCAGCGCCGCTCCGGACCATTGCGGTGGGCGAAGATTGGCGTTTCGGACACATGCGTAGTGGGGATGTTGGGTTTCTTCAACGCGAGGGGAAACTCCGCGATTTTGTGTTAGACGCAGTGCCGCCTGTGATGCTCGAAGGTGAGAGAGTGAGCAGCACCCGCATCCGGCAGGCGATCCGCGATGGGAATTTAGAAGCCGCTCGTCGTATGCTTGGCCGCCCCTACTCGGTGAGCGGAACGGTCGTCGAAGGGAAAAAATTGGGACGCACCCTTGGTTTTCCGACGGCTAACATCGCCACCGGTGATGCCCAATTGCCACCCGACGGAGTTTGGGTTGTCACCACCTTGCTTGCCGAAGGTAAACACTTGGATGGGGTTGCCAATCTTGGCATGCGCCCCACGGTAAATGGACTTGATCGGACGCTTGAGGTGCACCTTTTGAATTTTTCCGGAGACATCTATGGGCAAGAAGTGGAAATTCAGTTCAAAGATTATCTCCGAAGCGAAATCAAATTCCCCTCGATTGATGTTCTGCGCATTCAAATTCAACGAGATACGGAAGATGCGAAAAGAATTTTAGGAATCTAGCTCAGTGGAGTCAATTCTGCAGCTTGACATTTAAACAGTTCACACGAACACTTTTCGTGTGAACACTATTTTACCCATGATTAACAAAGTTCGTGCACTGTTGGAGTCCCGCCTGCGCCCGCAGCCTTGCCGCCGGCGACGGGTCGAGGTGCAACTCGAGTTTCCGTGGGCACCAAAAAGATGATTTTTTAGGATTTTGCGCTTACGCTTGCTGTTCAGGCTCTCTATATCTCCTGCAACCATTCGCATGGAGACATTTAAACCCATCAAACTGTTCCGTGGCCGTGCAGCATTGTTCGCCATGATGTCTTTGATCAGCCCGCTGCTCACCCTACCTTTGCAAGGAGGTGAATCCCAAGCGGAGGACAACCTTGCCGAAATCGAGCATTCGCGCCGCAGTGCCGCGATCGAGGAGGCTCAAGAGTTGCTTCGCAGTGGCGATGAAGCCTACCGAAGCGCGCGCTACAGTGACGCTGTCGAAGCTTACGCGGGAGCCCGTGATCTGATTCCCGATGCCCCTATTTCCGCCGAGCTCCGGGCCGCAACCACCGAACGGTATGCCTTGGCTTCGGTCGAATATGCCCGAATCCTCTCACGAAAAGGTGACATCGCGGGCGCTAAAGCAGCTGTCGATAAGATCCTCAGCCCAGCCGTGGATCCGGAAAATGCCGATGCTCTCGCCTTTCGCGGGCAACTCGACGATCCGATCCGCACCAATCCAGCGCTTACAGCAGAACACGCCAAAAACGTGGATACAGTGCGTCGGCTGCTTTACACCGCAGAAGGGGCTTACAATCTCGGGAAATACGATGAAGCGAAATCCGAATACGAAAAAGTCCTCCGCATAGATCACACCAATTCCGCAGCCCGCCGTGGCATGGAGCAAGTTGCCTCCGCCAAGAGTGCCTATTCCAAATCGGCCTCAGACCAAGCGCGGGCTGAATTGCTCAGCCAGGTCGATGCGGCGTGGGAAACCGCCATTCCAGCCACTGACCTTGCCCCGACGCTAACTGATCCAGGCGGAGGATCGTTAGATAAAGACACGGTTTTCGTCAAAGCCAAGATCGACAAGATCATCATTCCAAAGCTGGCCATGGATCAGGTTTCGTTAGAGGAAGCGCTCGATTTCTTGCGCTTGCGCTCGACTGAGAATGATACACTGGAACTCGATCCCGCGAAAAAAGGCGTCAATTTCACGGTAAACATCGGCCCTCCCGATTCACCGATTGCTCAGAAAATCCGCAGTCAGCGTTTTGATCTGAGAATCTCCCAAGTGCCGATCTCCCAAGTGCTCAAATATATCACGGACGCCACCGAAACATCTTACACGACCGATGATTTCTCGGTGATCATCACCCCGGCGGGCTCGGCCTCTGGCGAGCTCGTCTCACGCACCTATCGCGTGCCTCCAGATTTCATCAGCAATCTAACCAGCAGCGCAGCCGGGGAGGCAAAGAGCAACGACCCTTTCGCGGATAAACCCGCGCAATCAGGACTCCTTGCGAAGCGTATGGGTGCCAAAGAAGCGCTCATGGGCCAAGGCGTCAACTTCCCTGAAGGTTCGAGCGCCAGCTACACCCCATCTAACAATATTTTAAGAGTGGTGAATACGGCGCTCAATCAAGATTACATCGCTCAAGTTATCCAAACGATCACCCAAACGGAGCCCGTGATGATCGCCGTGCGAGTGACCATGATCACCGTGCAACAGACGCGGTTAGAAGAGCTCGGTTTCGATTGGTTACTCAATCCGGTGCCGCTCAATGGCGGTGAAACGGTCTTTGGCAGCGGCGGGACGATTGGCAATACAGGAGGTCGAACCGGTTCTGACTTTGTTAGCCCGATCAACGGCACCCCTGTCTCAGGTGTTCCTCTCAATCCTGACGGACGAGTGACCAATGGTTTGCTCACCAATGGTAACCGTTCGGGAACGTCCGCCATCAGTTCGAACAGCATCGATGGATTAATCAATAACCCGGACAGAGTTGCTCAAAGGGCTTCCGTTGCTCCTGGCATCCTCGCCGTAACGGGCCTATTTTCGGATGGTCAGGTCCAAGCGATCATGCGTGGACTCAATCAGAAAAAAGGGGTCGATTTGATGATTAAGCCCTCGGTGACTGCTCGCAGCGGTCAGGCGTCCTCGATCGTTTCCATTCGCGAGTTCATCTATCCAACCAATTACGAACCCCCGGAGCTTCCGAATTCAGTTGGGACGACCGGTAGCGCTGGCTTTCCGGTAACACCTGCCACACCCACAGCCTTCCAGAAGAAAGACATCGGAGTCACTCTTGAGGTGCTACCCGTCGCTGATGCCGACAAACAATATATTGATATCACCGTAAACCCCACTTTCACGAACTTTGATGGTTTCGTGAACTACGGTACCCCTATCAATTCCACTAAAACGGACATCCTTGGGAATCAAACCAAATCCGTCATCACGCCTAACCGGATTCTCATGCCCATTTTCAGCAAGCAGAGCGTCTCGACCAATGTTCGCGTCGCCGATGGAGCCACGATCGCGATCGGCGGTCTGATGAGCGAAACAGTCCAGAATGTGGAGGATCAGGTTCCCGTCTTGGGCAGCATTCCGATTATTGGTCGCTTGTTCCAATCCACCGCCAAACAACCGATTTCCACAGCCATTCTTTTCTTAGTAAACGTGGAGCTCATGGACCCTACCGGGCGCCCTTATCGGAACCGGTGATCATTTAATAATCGCTTTTTTAATTTTTACTCATGTCCGCCGCCCCTAGCGAGCCAGAAAAATATTCAATCGATGAGATGATGGATCGATTGAAGAAACCGTCTTCCGGCGATCCTGCAGAAGATGGTGAGCTTGTGGTTCGCGCGGATGGCACGCAGGCCATTCGAATTCGCAAGCGCAAACGCCGCACTTCCCAGCCGATCAAACAGGACGCGACCCGCCTCCGTCGCTCGAGAATCATGCAAGTCGCAGGCGCAATGGCCCTTTTGATTATTGCCGGCCTCACGATTGGGATCGCTGTGGCCTATGCAAATAGCCCGGCCTTCCATGATGCATTGATTCAAAAAATCACCCGAAGCACCGGTGCGAAAAGCGAGTTACAGATGTTCAGAATGAACCCGAAGACTGCCAACGCGAATAGTCTTTCCCTAAAATGGCCGGAAGGAAACATGCTGGACAACCTGTTAGCCCGCGGGGTTACCGCCGAAATCTTCCCATCCAGCTTTTTTGGGAAAACCGTGAATGGAGAGGAAGTCACGGTCGGTGACGCGACGCTAGCCCTCCAAATCCCAAAGCCCACCGCCCCGGGGCGGGAGGAAGCCCCTCCCGCAGAAGCGCTCCCCATCCAGTTCAAGCGCTATCGTGCCCCTGTGTTTCACATCACCATGGGAAATCCGAACAACCCAGCAATCCGTCTGTCGAAATCCGAAGCATCCTTCTATCCAAACACGCTCAACGGCCGCACCCAGTTCAGCCTCAATCAGGGTGAACTCGCCATCAAAGGTTGGCCAAAACTGCGTTTGGATCGTGCGTTTATGGAGTTCCGGGGTGATGAAATCGACATCATAGGGCTGCGCGTGCTGAATGAAACAGACAATCGCGGAGTTTTTGAACTTTCCGGGACGGTCGCGCCATACAACCCGGATCAACTTTCCACCCTGAGTGTGAAAATGGAATCGTTTCAGCTCGCGGGTTTAACCAGCCCGGCGCTGGGCAAACTTTTTTCTGGCAGAATCGATTCGCTACCTGCCGCTAAGTCGAATTACCTTTCGTTTTACCCCAGTGAGAACCCTGCGGCTAAGCTGGCCATTTTCTTTCAGTGCGCACTCACTTCAAATTTAGAAATCACGGGTTTTCCTTTCCTTTTCGCGCTTTCCCAAACTCTTGAGGACGATTGGTTCCAGCGCCCGATTTTCGGAGGTGAAGGTGCCAATGGGACCATTTTGCGCGAAGCCGACACAGTGAGTCTCCAGGATTTGAATTTCGAAAATAGAGGGCGCATGGCATTGCGCGGTCGAATCACGATGGCAGCCAACCAAACACTCTCTGGCGACCTCGAAGTCGGAGTGGCGGAAGCCATGATCAACACGGCCATCACCCCCCGCCTCAAAAGCTTGTTCGGACCGAACAAGGAAGGTTTCCGCTGGGTCACTCTCAAAATAGGTGGCTCCGCGGCCAATCCCACTGATAATTTTAAGGAACTTTTCCTAGCGCCGGCGGCCACCGGGACAGAGAAAACGCAAGACTCAGATCGTCCGGGATCGTCCTTCGAAGAGCTGACAAAGCCGCGATAATCTCGCTTGCGGCGTTAGGGTCGCCACTTCCAAATAAACCCAAGGTCCACCTCAAGTGCTCGGCAAGAGGTGTCGAATATTTCCGAAGAAGATCGTGGCGCTTTGGGAAATTTATGTCCATAGTTCAAGACGGATAAGGCAGTTAGAACTGTCGCCCGATCACCCAATTATCAACCAACACAAACCATGCAAACTGCAAACGTCAATCTGCCGATCACCGTCACTGTAAGGCACGAACAAGTGACAGATGCCCTCCGGGATCATGCGCACAAAAAAATCGAGGGCCTCCACCTCGATTACCCACGAATCATCGGGGCGAAAGCCATTTTAGACGTCCAAAAAAATCGGCACATTGCGGAAATCATTCTATTTTGCGCCAACCACATCACCATTGAAGCCCACACCGAAGGCAAAGACATGTATGCGGCATTGGATGAAACGATTGAAAAAATCGCCCGCCGTATGCGCAAGCACAAGACGCGCTTGCTGAAGAAGCATCGCCCTCACCGCAATGAGTCGATCCGTCACTTGGAAGAGCGCTTTTTCACCGAGGACGTTCTCGATCACCCCGAGAACTCCGACATTGAGCCAGAACCATTCATCGTCCACCCCGAGAACTATGCGGTCCGGACGATGTATAAAGAGGACGCAGTCATGCAGCTCGAGCTCACAGACCGCCCCTTCGTACTCTACAAAAGCGCCCGCCGTGGCTGCCTAACGATCGTTTACCGCAGGAAGGATGGCGAATACGCCGCAATGGATATCAAGGATTGATTTTCCTGAATTTCCATTCGGAGCCGGACGGAGTGATTCCCGCCCGGCTTTTTTGTGGTGGCACGGTATCCGAATGATCATCTAACGAATAGTCTTGAGGAACTCCGCCATTCTGAATTTCCCATCGCTTTCCAAAAAGCAGTGAGTATTTTACAAACATGACGTCCGGCGAGGGAAATCCCAATCGAGATCATTGGCAGGCGCGGGCCCGGCAGGTGGCGCGACGGGTGAACTTGGGTTGGTGGTTAGATTCCCTATCCGCCCCCCTGCTGATCGTGGCGATGCTAACAGCTTGTGGATTGCTGCTGATGCGGCGTGAAATTTCAGCGATCCAGCAATGGAAATTGATCGCGGCAGCTAGCGCGGCAGTGATCCTTCCAGCCGTAGCTTGCCTCGCGTGGGCATGCAGGAAGTTTGAGAATCCGGAGCAATCGCTGGTGCGAATCGAGGCAGCAATGCGAATGCGGAATTCTCTAACATCCGCAACTGCGGGCGTGACACCCTGGCCGAAACCTTTGAAGCAAGTGGATGCGGGGCTGACATGGCAGTGGCCAAGATTGTTAGTTCCGCCCGTGGGTGCGCTGGCGCTCTTGGCAGGAGGATTATTCATCCCCATTTCTATCAGCCCCAAAGATACCCCGCCAACCCACGAAGAACCACAGGCGTGGAAGCAGCTCAGCTCGGAGTTAGATAAGTTAACGAAAGAAGAGGTCGTCGATGAAAAATATCTTGAAGATACACGTAAGCGGCTCAACGAACTCAAGGCGCAAGAAGAGGAACAATGGTTTAGCCACTCGTCCTTGGAGGCTACGGATTCACTGAAAAAATCCCATCGTGCAGAGACAGACCGGATCGAACGTGAACTTGGCCGAGCGGAAAAAGCCCTCAACAACATCGAGAAAAATGCAGGTGCCGCATCGCAAGCGGAAAAGAACCGCATGATAGATGAATTCGATCAAGCTCTCCAAGGCCTCCAAAACGGTGCCATGAAACCGAATCCAAAGCTGCTAGAGCAGCTGAAGGGCCTCGACCTGAAAGACATGGCCAAGCTCAACCCCGAGCAAATGGAACAACTCCGCGAGAGTTTGAAAAAAAACCAGAGTGCGATGAAGGACGGCAAGGGTGAAGGCGGGGGCGAAGATTGGTCCGATGAACTGCTCGCCGGAGATGATGATCAAAGTGGAAATGGAAACGGTCATGGAGAAGGTGATGGAAAGGGTAATGGAAACGGACAAGGCGGCGTTGATCGTGGTCCAGGCCATGTTCCCGGAGTCCTCGGAGCCGCGAAGGACGCCGTAGAAACTGGCCAGCTCACCGGCCTCCAAGCGAATGATGTCTCGCACGCGACACCAGGCGATCTACTGGAACTCCAAGACGGCGAGCACGATGTGGATCACTCACCATCAAGCATTTCCGCAGGTGGCAGCACGGAGGCAACTGGCAAAGGAGGAGAACGGGTCTGGAGGGATTCCCTCGATCCCGCAGAGCAGCGAACTCTCAAGCGTTTTTTTGAATGAGCTGACTTCTAATCACCGGATTTTTTTATCGTGCCTCTTGGGCGCGCCCTGCTTGAATTCTCTCTGTTTCCACGATGCTAGAAAATTCTTCAGAAGATACATTGCTACTGGTCGATCCCGATTTGGACTTTTTGGATTGGGCCACCAAACACCTTTCTGCCAAAGGCCTCCGGGTCCTTCGCTGCGACAATGCGGCAAATGCGATCAAGGTGATTGAAAAAACCGCAGTCAGCGTCGTCGTTGCGGCGATCGATATGGAACCTTTCGACGGCATGGAATTACTGGGAAGGATCATGCAGCAGAGCCCACAGACGCTGGTGGTCCTTACCGCAGGTTTTCCTACCACCGGTCAAATCATCGAAGCGACCCAACGCGGTGCTCATGACGTGCTGCGGAAAGAATCACTGGCTTTTGAACTTCGTCCCGTTGTGGAATCCGCGCTTCAGACGCAGGAAGACCGGCGCAGTGCAGACCACCCGTCCGCAGAGCTGCCGAAGCATGATGGCCGGGTGAAAATGATCGGTATTTCGCGTGCGCTGCAGGAGGTTTTCAAACTGGTAGGCCGCGTTGCCCGCTCAGATGCGCCGGTTCTCATCGCCGGCGAAAGTGGCACCGGTAAAGAACTCGTCGCGAAAGCGGTGCACGAATACAGTCCGCGCAGGCAGAAAGAAATGATCACCATCAACTGTGGTGCCATCCCTGAAAATTTGTTAGAGAGCGAGCTCTTCGGCCATGAGAAAGGATCCTTTACCGGAGCCATCGCACGCCGCGCCGGACGCTTCGAGCAGGCAGATGGCGGCACGCTTTTCCTTGATGAGATCGGTGACATGCCGCTCTCCATTCAAGTGAAACTCCTGCGAGTTCTCCAAGACGGCTCGTTTTCGCGCGTCGGGGCAAACGAAACGCTCACAACCGATGTGCGAATTGTTGCCGCGACTCACAAGAACCTAACGGAGGAAGTCGCTGCGGGACGATTCCGGGAGGATTTATACTACCGCTTGAACGTCGTGGAAATCAAGATTCCAGCTCTCCGCGAACGACTGGAAGATATCCCGCTGTTAGCAGAATATTTTCTCCAAAGGATCACGAAGAAAAACGGCATGGCCCGTATCAAGATTTCCGCCGAAGCGATCCTCACACTCCAAACTCACCATTGGCCGGGTAACGTTCGCGAGCTCGAAAATACGATCGCCCGGGCCTGCGCGCTCGCCTCTTCTAACATACTCCTACCTGCGGATATCCCTCTCGCATCCGCTCCGCGCAAGCCGACCATCGCTTTCACCAGTGCGCTGGATCAATTGATCAACGCCTCACCTGCGGACAAGAGTTTGCTCGATTGGATCAATCGGGAGATTTCAAAACGCATCCTCGAACGAGCTGATGGAGATCTCAAGGAAGCTTCGAATACTTTAAATTTGCCCATCGCCCATCTTCGCGAATTACTCTCACAGAAAGACTGATATGCTCCATACCGTCGATCACCCGCTCATCGCAGAAGAACTCACCCGGCTGCGCAATCCTGAGTGCCCGTCGCCGGAATTTCGCCAACGGGTCCGGCGCATCGCTTCGTTGATGGTCACTGCTGTCACTGCGGATATGGGAACCACAATCGTGCCTTGTAATACGCCATTGGAGATTACGTCAGGGGTGAAAATTTCCCGTGGAATCATTCTGGTCCCCGTTTTACGCGCAGGCCTTGGGTTTCTGGATGGTTTTCTCGATCTTATCCCGCAAGCCTCAGTCGCCCACATCGGGCTGGCGCGGAATGAAAAAACGCTGGTGCCCGAGCCCTACTACCTCAAACACCCGCCTGCTCTCGGCGAGAGTGAAATCATCATTCTCGATCCAATGCTGGCGACTGGAGGGTCCGCCATCGAGGCGGTCCGCAGCTTGCGCGAAGTAGGTGCGCGCTCGATCCGCTTCGCCTGCTTGGTCGCGGCACCCGAGGGTGTCGCCTCGCTGGAAGACGCCTATCCGGATGTGTCGATTTACACGGCATCGCTGGATCGTTGCCTGAACGATCACGGCTACATCTTGCCGGGGCTGGGCGATGCGGGCGACCGGCTCTTCGGCACCTGCGGCTGATCCCGTGGTTTTACTGGCAATAGCTGAGCCATGATTCTAGGTTTTTTGCACCCGATGAAATTGTGGCCGTATATTTCGTTCATCCTCCTTGCACCGCAGCTCGCGCTGTTCGGGCAGAGCGTGGCCGTGCTTGAGGAAAAGGGTAATGACGCGTTGGTCAATGGACTTTGGGAGGTTGCGGAATCGCGCTTTCGAGAGTGCCTAGCAGCCCCCTCACTTAGCCCCGATGAAAAGAGCCAAGTCGCACTGCGCCTTGTGGAATCATTGATTCGCGCGAACAAGACAGTTGAGGCGCTCGAATTGCTCAACCTGTCGTTTGTTGCAAAAAATCCTGAGAGCCTTTTCTGGAAAGCCCAAGCCGTCTCAGCAAGCGGCCGATTCGCCGAGGCTGTTGGGATTTTCTCCCAGTTCCTTGCCGCTCCCATTGCTAGCTACCGCGCCGAAGCAGGATTTTCCAAAGCAAGCCTCGAAATTTCGTTAGGAAAATCTGATAGTGCCTTGGATACTCTAGCCGCATTCATGGGTGATCCGAACCTGCGGACGTCTGCCACGGCAAAACTGCTGGCAATGGAAATTCTCCTCGATCAAAATCGCCCCGCCGAGGCGCGGAAAATAATGCAGGAAAAAGATTCCGTTCCTGTTAGTGAACGATCCCTCGCTAACTACTTGGAAGCACGTTTGTTTTTCACTGAAGGCCGTTTCTCAGACGCGGGAAACGCTTTTCAATTGTTAGTCAGCCAGCCTCAAGGACAATCACTGCTCCGCTACCACGCTGCGGCGATCGGTCTAGCTGATACACTCACAGCTCAGGGCAATCAGGAGGACGCTGCCAAGTTCCTACTCACTTTCATTCAGGAACATCCGGATTCCCCCACGCTGGACGCCATGTTCAAGCGCCTCCAACAGTGGCTCCCCGCGACGCCTAACGCCACCGACCCGATTCTTGAACAACTCGCTCAATGGATCACTCCAGCCGAATTACCCGCGCGGGCGACCTTGGGTGAGACCGATTCAGCAGTGGCGCCGGCCTGGCCACGATCGTCGGCTGGAAATAAAACCGACCTTCTAACTTTCGCGATTTTCACCCGGGCCGTCGGCGTGCATCGGATAGGCACACCGGAATCCAAGGCCGAGGCATTCCGTTTGATGACGCGACTTCGATTAGAAAACCCCGATCATATTCTCGCTAACCGTGCGCTCTTTCAGATGGCTCGTTGGCAGCTTGATGAAGGAGCGAACGACTCCGCCTTTGCACTGCTAGAAACTCTTAAAAGCACCGAAAAGTCGCCGCTTCTCCGGGGAGAAGCGGCGTTCATCCAAGCTCGCAACGCCTATAAGCAAGGGGATGTGAAACAAGCGATCCGGCTTTTCGATGAAGCTGCTCTTGCACTGCCTGATCCATTCGCAAGATCCGCTCGATTGAATGCCGGCATCGCACGCCTCCGCACGGCCGAGCTCAAGGGGGTCACTCTCATTCAACAAATCGGCGGCCCTCAAGACAAGGAACTCGAAGCGGATCTAACCTTAGAACGTGCCCTCTCAAATCCATCGCCGTTGGAAGCTCGAAAAGCTATTGAAGACTTTATCACCCAGCACCCCGGTCACCCGCGGGTGGCCGAGGCCCGTCTTGCAGCGGCTGAAGCTGCGCTGACCGCCCCGGCTATTGATCTAACCTTTGCTCGTTCCCAGTTAGATACTTTAAACGGCAAACCGGAAACCACCGGAACCTTTTCACCTACACGTCTGGCCCTCGCACGACTCCGAATCGCGGACATTTCAGAAGACTCCGCCTCCGCTATCGCCATCGCTCGTTCAATCATGGAAACCTATCCGGCTGATCCGATGGCCGCTGATGCCGCTCTTACCTTGGGTCGCAATCTTTTTGAAACTAACGACTACAATCCCGCACGATTGGTCTTAGAAAAACTCGCTGCCTCGGACTCCGATCCGCAACGGGCGCAGGCGGCTTGGCTTCTTGCTGCCCGCTCGGCGGCACTTGTCGGCACGCTTTCATCGAAGGAAGAGGCGCTGGTGCTTTTCGACAAGGCCATCGCCCTCGAAGGCCCGCTCGTATCGATCGCTCGGCTTGAAAAGGCCGACCATTTGATCAAGAACATGTACCGATTCGCAGATGCATCCGCTTTCCTCCGCAAGTGGTTTGACTCGCTGCCCACCACCGATGCACTGCGTCTGCCTGCTGGATTACTGTTAGGTCAATCACTCTATGCACAGGGCAGCACCAGCCCAAACACGCTCATTCAGGCGCTTGAAATTTACGATCAGCTCCTCCCCCACGCAGAAAAACACCCGGCGCTCATTTATCGTCTGCAATATCTCCGTGGGCTCGCGCTGGAACAACTCCCGGATGATAAAAATCCAACCAAAAAACGCGGCAGCCAGGCATTCATCGCTTATTACTCCGTCCTTGAAACCACCACTGCTCCCACCGAATGGGAGTTCTTCGAACTCTGCGGATTCAAGGCATTGAGTCTGCTAGAGAAAGCCGAACGCTGGCCGGCGGCCATCGCCTGCGCCAAAAAAATCGCCTCATTCAAAGGTCCGCGTGCAGAAGAAGCCGCTACCCGCGCCAACCAGCTCCAACTCAAACACATGATTTGGGAAGACTGATCGGATCAACACTCGAATTTAAAACACTGCAAAAATAAAAACCGAAATGCTAACACTTCTCGTCACTGGAAAATCCGGTCGCATGGGCCAAGCGGTCCTCGAAGCCGCCGCCACACAAGCTGCGGTGCAAGTCACTCACACCCACGACGCAGGGGAAGATCTGGATGCCGCGATTTCAAGGGTCGGCTGCGTGATCGATTTCACCATTCATACTTTCACAGTTCCGTTAGTCGAAGCGGCATTGAAACATGGCACTAGTCTTGTCATCGGCACCACCGGTCATACCGATGCCGAACGCGCCGTGATCTATCAAGCGGCCAAGAAGATTCCTATTGTCTATGCCTCCAATTATTCAGTCGGCGTCAACACCCTGTTCTGGCTCACTCGCCAAGCCGCACGCCTGCTCACCCAGGACCGCTTCGATATAGAGGTGATCGAAATGCACCACAAACACAAGATTGACGCCCCATCCGGCACGGCGCGCACCTTATTAGAAATTCTCAATGAGGAAACTGGCACTTCCTATCAGGATGACATCGCCCATGGCCGCTTCGGAAATATCGGACCGCGCAAGCCGCGTGAAATTGGCATGCATACTCTGCGTGGAGGCGATGTCGTGGGCGACCATACCGTGCTTTTCGCCGCCGACGGAGAGCGCTTCGAGCTCACCCACAAAGCATCTTCCCGAATGACCTTCGCCTCCGGAGCAGTCCGCGCCGCGCTCTGGCTGAAGAACCAACCCGTGGGACTCTACGACATGCAGGACGTACTCGGACTTAAATAACAAATATCTCGCCATGCGCCCTCTTTTTCTTCTCACGCCCTTCCTCTTTCTAGCAGCATGCCAACCACGCAAAGTGGAAACTCCTCCCCCTGCGGCAGCTGCGGCACCGAAAGAGGCCGCATCCGGAAAGCCCGCGACCGACATCAAAACATCAGTCGTTAGAATTAACTCGACCCAACAGTCCTGGAACGCCGGCCAACCATGGGAAAAGAATCCCCCCAGCCAGCGGCGGGCGCTGGCTGCGATCGTGGGACCACAACAAGTGCTCACGACATCCGAGATGGTTGCGGATTCCACTTATTTGGAATTTGAATCCACTGACGGCACCAGGTTCGCACAGGCCAAGGTCATCGCCGTGGATTATGAAGCCAATCTGGCGCTGCTGGGGCCTGTATCAGAAAAGGAAGGCTCTGCGTTGTTCGACAAAACCACTCCGCTGGTCATCACCGCTCCGCCAAAAATCGGACAGACATTGGAAATCATGCAGGTGGAGGAAAATAATGTGACTCTTCTAACACCCGGCACGCTTCAAAGCATCGATGTGGCCTCCAATTTTCTCCCCGGCCACAGCTTTCTTACCTATCTAATCAAAGCCTCCATGCAAAGTGCAGCTAGCAGTTACTCGCTGCCTGTGCTCCAAGATGACAAACTCGCCGGGGTTCTTATCAGTTATAATTCAAAGGATCAGATATGCGATGTCGCCTCTACGGACATTGTTACTCGGTTTCTCAAAGAAGCCGCAGGTGGTAACTACAAGGGATTCCCAAGTCTCGGCATTTCCATCGCAAAAACCGAGGATGCCTCGTTCCGCCAATGGCTCAAACTCACAGATGCACAAGGCGGACTCTATATTCACAGTGTCCGCAAGGGCGGCGCGGCAGAACTGGCTGGTGTTAGAAAGGGTGACGTTTTACTGGCCATCGATGGTCACTCCATCGACCGCCGCGGCTACTATCAGCATTTAAATTACGGCAGCCTATTCTGGGGCCACCTGATTCGGGGCGATAAATTCACCGGCGATACTATCACGCTCTCGCTGCTGCGCAATGGTCAGCCGCTAGACGTCAAGGCCACGCTCACCCGCGAGGAGGAGGGCACCCGCCTTGTTCCTAACTACAGCTTTGACAAAGCTCCGAACTTCCTAGTTAAGGGTGGTCTTGTCTTCCAGGAACTCTCCCGCCCACTGCTCGAATCCTTTGGCGAGGAATGGGCCAGCCGCGCTCCCCTCAATTTCCTCGATGCCCTGGAAAACCCGGAAAAGTATGAAGGGAAAGTCGATCGCATCATCTTCCTCAGTGCCTCGATCCCCACCCCGGCCACCGTCGGTTATGAAAGCCTCCGCAATCTAATCGTTCGCAAGGTGAACGGCAAGGAAATCAAAAACATGAAAAGCCTGATCGATGCATTTAAGGGTAATCTGAACAAGCTCCACTCTATCGAATTCGCGGAGGAGGACTTCACCGTTTACCTTGATGAAGCCACCTCTAACATGGTCGATCAACAACTCCTGAAGCGCGGCATCACCCGCCTTTCACGTGCTGACTGACGACTCCCGGCCCAACAATCCTGCGAGCGAATCAGTCATTCGGCAAGCCCTCGGCAGCTTCCGCTAGACTCTCGGCGAGGGATTTTATGTATTCGCCGGACTCCGTTTCCACCAGCGGGCGGGCAAGCATTTCCTCGTAAATGGCGATGTAACGGCGGGCCACTTCCTTGTGGCTGAATTGTTGTTCGCTCTCGATCATCACACGCCGGATTTCTCGCGCGCGGATCTCGTGTGGAAGCGAATAGAAATTCATCGCTTGATCGATCGCCCATCGAAAAGCCGCAGAGTTGTAGTGATCGAAACGGAAACCATTTCCTGTCGATGTCTCCACATCCAGCGGGGTGATCGTATCATAAAGCCCGCCGGTGGAATGCACGATCGGCAGCGAACCGTAAAGCGGAGAAGTCATTTGTGGCAGGCCGCATGGCTCGAAGAGCGATGGCATGAGCATGAAATCCGAGGCGGCATACGCGAGGCGTGAGAGGCGCTCGTCGAAATCGACGATGGCCACGCGCTCGCTCAGATCAAAGGCACTGACGATTCTATCAATCCATGGCTGATGCGGTCCGTTAGCCACGATCACGATCTGGAGGCTGCGATCCCAGTAGTCGGAGACAAGCTGATGGAGAATTTCCGTTAGAAGTTGCGGGCCTTTTTGCACGGGATCAAGCCGCGATGGCCAGAAAAAGATCGGTGCGTCCGGGTTTTGTTGAAGCTGGAGTTCGCGTTGCAGGGCGAGCTTGTTCGCTTTTTTCCCCGCTGCAAAATCGTCCACACCGAAGGTTTGGAAAAGCGCGTCATCGGTCTCAGGGTTATACGAAACGTCCGGCGCATTGAGAATCCCAGCGGAGCAACCGGCAAAGTATTTTGCACGCAGCTCGGCCCGCACGGAATCTGGCACCACCGAGTGCCAGCCTTCAACGATTTCCCAGAGGAAACGCGGGCTTACCGTATTGATGTAATGGGCGGCGAAAATTCCAGATGTTAGAAGATCCACTGGCACATGCGAGCGGGCGTGATCGTAGCTGGCGGGATGTCCAGTGAAAAATAAGTTCATCCAAAACTCCGCAGCGTCGATGCCCGCTTCCTCCACTTGGGCTAACGAAACTTGGCGCGTGTGGATATTGTGGACCGTGAAAAGACTCTTAATTCCGCGGCGGCGCGCCATGGAGGGAATCAGGGCGGTCATCCAGTCATTACAATGGATGAGATCCGGGCGCACCATCGGCACGATGTGATTGATGACCTCGCGTTGGAAGACGAGGGCGATGCGCATCGACTCATCGTTCTGGTTGCTATAGACCTGCTCGCGGTAATAAAAGATCCGGTCTTCTGCTAGGTGAATGTGAGCTTCTGGCAGCACTTCATGGTATTTCCGCAGCTCCTTTTCGTGGAGGCTGAAAATATCACCTTGGAACATCCTGCGGTAGTTTGGCATCGCCACGTGAACATCCGCGCCGAGCTCGAACAATGCGGAGACCAGAGAGGCGGAAACGTCCGCAAGCCCACCTGCTTTCGCCGACATCCTCTGCGCCATATTTCCCATGCCGGACGGCAAATAGGTAATTTCAGGGGTGACGATGAGGATTCTGGGCTTTGAGGGGGCGGACATCGGAATAAGGTGGTGGTGAGTTGAGTCAACTCGGCGGTATAATGGAGAGAAATTCAGATGATCACCATCTCAATCTGCTCGTTTTTAAGGATTATTTTGAGATTCCGCTCAGAAGTGGCTCATTTCCGCAGGATCGGCTAGCAGGCTCGCAAGAAGTGAAAGCGAGTGGTGTTGGCATATCCATTCCGATCTCGCATCGAGCATGAATGGAGGCCTCTTTATTCCCCTCGCCGACGAAAAATTGGTTCGTAGGCAGGATACAGCTTGGACGTAGGGCAAAGTTTGTTCATGGTCCGCCCGCCATGCGCTTTTCCGGCACTTACACCGCTCTCATTACTCCGTTTCGTGACGGAAAAATCGACGTTCCTGCCTTTCAATCCCTTATCGAAAGGCAGATCGCCGCCGGAATTGACGGGATTGTCCCAGTCGGGACCACGGGCGAGTCCCCTACCCTCGACACGGATGAGCACATCGAAGTCATCCGGCTCGCGGTGGAGTTTGCTGCAGGGCGTTGCCAAGTCGTGGCAGGAACGGGAGCCAATGCCACTGCCGAGGCCATCGAACTCACTTTGGCCGCCGAAAAGCTCGGTGCCACCGGCTCACTGCAAGTTTGCCCATACTATAATAAGCCCTCGCAAGAAGGCCTCTACCTCCATTTCAAAGCCATCGCAGATGCCACGAAACTGCCGATCATGCTCTACAGCGTGCCCGGCCGCTCTAGCATCGAGATCGCCCCGGAAACCGCGGCGCGGCTTGCTGCGAGTTGCCCTAACATCACTGCGATCAAGGAAGCCGGCGGCTCGGTCGATCGCATCAACTTGCTCGTCCAGGCCTTGCCTGCCGACTTCGGCATCCTTTGCGGCGATGATCCCCTCATGCTGCCCTTCGTTTCCTGCGGTGCCAGCGGCTTAGTTTCCGTCGCCTCAAATCTCATTCCCGAAGTGATTGTGAGTTTGGTGAAAGCCTGTCTAAGCGGAAATTTTCCCGAAGCGCTTGCCCTCCAAAAGCAATACTACCCACTCATGCGCGGTCTAATGTCGCTCGATGTAAATCCCGTGCCGATCAAAACCGCCGTGGCACTGCAAGGCCATTGCACTCCAGAGCTGCGCCTGCCACTTGCGCCAATGAGCCGCGATACTACGATGCAACTCACCGCACTTCTGCAAACTTACAAGCTTCTGTAACTCCATCACTCCATGTCATACCCCAAACTTTTCAGCCCCGGTCCGATCGATGTTTCAAAGGAAACCTTCGCCGCCATGTCGCAAACCATGATTGGCCACCGCGGCTCTGACTTCGAGGCGCTCTATGCCTCACTTCAGCCCGGTCTTCAGGAAATTTTCGGCACGGCCCGGCCGGTTTTCGTCTCCACTTCTTCCGCTTGGGGGGTGATGGAAGGCGCGCTGCGTAACCTCGCGAAGAAAAAAGTGCTCTGCCTCTGCTGTGGCGCGTTCTCCGACAAATGGTTAGACGTCGCCAAGAAATGCGGCTTCGAGGCCCAAGCGGTGCAAGTCGAGTGGGGCCAAGCCATCGACCCGGAAACCGTGCGCGCCAAACTTGCGGAAGGTGGCTTCGACACCGTCACTTTTATCCATTCGGAAACCTCCACAGGCGTGCTCAACGACCTCGTTGGCATTTCAAAGGTTGTCAAATCATTCCCGGATACGATGCTCATCGTCGATACCGTTTCCTCCCTCTCCACCGTGCCGATGGACATGGATGCGAACGACATCGACGTCATGCTCGCGGGTGTGCAAAAGGCGCTTGCACTGCCACCTGGCATCGCTCTTTTCGCCGTTTCAGAAGCCGCCATGGCACGCGCCAAGGGCAACTCTAACCGGGGTTATTATTTCGACTTCATCGAATTCGCAAAAAATGCTGCGGCGAATAATACGCCCTGCACACCAGCGATTTCCCTACTGTTCGGTCTTCAGTTCATCCTCGCTGGCATCGCGAAAGAAGGCTTCGCTGCCCGCATGGAGCGCCACGCAAAAACAAATGGTATGATCGCTGCGTGGGGCGCTAAACACGGATTCAAGCTCTTCGCACCAGAAGGCAGCAGATCGTTCGCTCTCACCTGCTTCGCCACACCGGACGGCTTCGATCTATCAGGGTTTATTAAGAATCTCAAAAACAAGCACAACTTCCTGATCAACGGCGGCTACGGAAAAATCAAAGGTTCCACCTTCCGCATCTCCAACATGGGCAACGAAACCGAAGCCTCCATGCAGGAACTCATCGATGCGATGGATGATGTGCTAGGCTAACATTTTTACTAACTTCTAACTTTTGAATCCAAGGATCCGATTTACTTCGGCAAGCCACTGGCAATGGTCTTCCATTGTTGTTTGAATGCGGTGCTAGACTGAGAGAGAGCGGCGGCTACTGATAGAGCGTGCTCGTGGTTCCCGGTAAGCCAATCAAAAGCGATAGCGCCTTGATGGCGACGAAGCCGGTCTGCTTCACTGGTGACGTTTTTAATCAGGATCCGGTGCATCGTGATCAGTGCCTCTGGCGAAAAATCGCGCCATGCTTGAGAATGGTTGAAACCTTTTGAATCGGTGGTCACGATCCCTCCATTCGATTCGACCGCGATCTTCCGCATCGTCTCGCCTGACTTCATCACGAGTTCTACCGCGACCGCTCCCTTACTCAGATCCTGTTCGATATCCGAAAGAAAAAACCCTGCGGAATCGGCCAAAGCGAGCAGCGAGTCTCGGCTTGCACTTGGTGGATCGTTAGGAAGAGCTTTCAGGTAGTTTGTCGCTGCGAGAAAATCGCACTCGCCTGCAAACTTTGATAGATTTCCCATGACCGAACCAAGATCCGTCGGCGGCGCTTCCGAAACTGGCGTCTTTACCACCTCAATCTTCGCATGGCTCAGCAATTTCGCGGTACGAGTTAGATCGAGCTGCCAAGCGCGCACGTTGAAGTGGGCGCGGCCATGGGTTTTCAGAGAACTGAGAATTCCATCGAGCTCCTTAACCGCAGTTTCGCACCCGGCTTGATCTGCAGGGAACTTCTCAAATACGGGTCCTGATAGAAGCTTGTGATCCGCAAGGTAGTCTTTCGCTAACTCTTGATAGACTGCAACCCATTGATCGCGCCCGGAAAGGCTAGCACCGGCGACTGCGGAGAAATAAACTACCGCCTCGTCTAACATTCCCTGCTCCCAATCTTTCAGGCCCGCGAGCATCCATCCCATAACATGCGTAGCATCTGGGCTGGAGGAATCGATCGATTTACTGGGCAGAGGGGGGAGCCTGCCAAGCTCACCGAGTATCCGGACTAGGTATTTGCCCACATGGGAGGCTCCCTCAGGAAGCGAATTGATATGGTCCGTGCAGGCCTGTGCGTGTCGAAGCGCGTCCTCGGAGTTTCCGTTAAGATAGGCCCCGACCACTCCCTCGATACCGGCCCAGCTGCGGGTGGGCTCCTGTACGGCGGGATTTTCGAGAAGTTGGAGAAATTGCTGGCTCGCTTTTTCAAATTCGTGCGAAGCGATTGCCTCATGTGCTTCGCGGTAGGTTTTCAGGATATCGATCGACGATGGTTGCTCAGGAACGACTGCGATTGGTTCCACAAACTCCGGCATTTTCACGACTTTCGGAGGCTGCTTGCGGGTGACCCACCAAGCTCCACCGCCTATGCAACCTAACAAAATCAATCCGACTGAAGAAAAAACAACCCGCTCGGTCCGCTTTTTTTGCGCCCTGCGAAATGATGCTTTCTGAGAGACTTCGGCGGCGGTGGGGGCACCGGTTTTGAGCCGTTTCGCCGCCGATTCTAACTGGTTGATCATTTCCTCGTAGGAGCCGAATCGATCTTTGGGATTATAAGCCATCGCGCGCTCAATGATCATACACGTTTCCGACGAAATCGTGGGTTCTGCTACACTGAGAGGGATCACCTTCCTTTTTGCCTCGCGGAGAACATCGGTGGCCATCGTTTCTTCGTCACAGGAGGGATGACCTGATAGAGCATGATAGACGGTCGCGCCGAAGGCATAGATATCGGAGCGGAAATCCTCCGTGTCGCCTTCGATCGTTTCCGGCGGGACGTAATACGGCGTGGCCCATAGCTCGGTGGCTTGCGCTTTGCCGCCTTGGGTGACGAGAGCCAGCCCGAAGTCCACAAGCTTCGCATTGCCCTCCGAATCTAACAAGATATTTCCAGGTTTCACGTCGCGGTGAATCAAACCCGCGGCATGGGCGGCTTTGAGGCCTTGGGCGACTTGGATGGCGAGTGGCAGCATTTCCGCTTCGGGAATTTTCCCACGCTCACGGATCTGATGCTCGAAATGCCCGCCCGGCACGAGCTCCATAGCGATGTAAAGTCTGCCGAATGCCTGGCCCGTCCGCAGCACTCGCACCACATGCGGATGACTGAAGGAAGCGGTGATCCGCGCTTCTTCTTCGAAAGCGGTGATTCGCCGCTCATCTGCCGAATATTCCTCACTGAGAATTTTAAGTGCAACTTCGCGGTCAAGCGTATGATCCTGCGCCACGAAAACCATGCTCATGCCACCTACCGCATGGCGGCGGGTCAACGTGTAGGGGCCGAATTCCCGTTTCACCCGGGTGTGTTCGCCGCAGCTTGGGCAGGTAACGTTAGAAAAAGGAGCGACTAGAGCGACGTCCATTGGGCTCCCACATGCGTGGCAATAGGCGATATTCTCTTTGCGTTCCGGCATGGGCATATCGTATCCAGACCACTACGACGTGCAAACTTGAAACTTGCAGCGCATTTTCTCCCGGAGAGAATCCACTTGTGGAAATTCATGTCGAAAATAGTCCCGGCGAGCGCATCGACGCCTTTCTTGCCGCCCGCTTGGCAGAGCTTTCCCGATCCCGCATCCAAACGTTGATCCGCCAGCAGTTCATCCAAATCAACGGCCACCCCGCCAAGCCTCGCGATGCGGTGAAACTTGGCGATAAAATCACCATCGTCCTTCCCGAAGCAGTGCCGCTCGACAACGTGGCTCAGGACATCGCTCTCGAGATCCTGTTCGAAGATGACGACCTGCTCGTTTTAAATAAAGCCAGCGGCATGGTCGTGCACCCCGCGCCGGGAAATCCCGATGGCACGCTGGTCAACGCGCTGCTCCATCATTGCAAAGGAAAGCTTTCAGGCATTGGTGGAGTGGAGCGGCCGGGAATTGTCCACCGCTTAGACAAGGACACTTCCGGCTGCCTCGTCGTCGCAAAATCCGACATCGCCCACCAATCACTTGTCACCCAATTTGCCGAACGCAGTACGATGGAGAAAATCTATCTAGCAGTCACCCAGGGCATACCGAAACCCGCTAAAGACACCATCTTCACCCACATCGGGCGGCACCCGGTAAACCGCCAAAAAATGGCCGTCGTTAATCCGCCTGGCGGGAAAACTGCCATTACCGACTACGAAATTCTCTCCACCGATGCAGCGAATCTCACGGCGCTCATTGTTTGCCACCTCCACACCGGTCGCACCCATCAGATCCGCGTCCACCTCCATCACAAAGGTGCTCCACTCGTCGGCGATCCCATCTACGGCAAACCTAGTAAAACCTCCGAGGAAACGGGACGCCTCATGCTACACGCTTGGCGACTTTCCTTCATCCACCCGGTCACGGGTAAGCGCCATCGGTTTGAGGCCACCATTCCCCATGAGTTCAAACCCTGGACCGAACTCTCGCCCTTACCTCCTATCACGTCATGAACAAAGACCTTCGCAACGATCTCGTCGCCGCCGTGGACCAGCAAATCCTCTCGCCTGAAACACCTTACGTTGGAGAGACCTATCATCGTTTACTGAAAGCCGGCTTGGACGAGTCCACGGCAAAACTTCAAATCGTTTTCTGCCTCTGTGAGGAAATGGAGGAGATTCTCAAGAAGTCACGGAGCTTTGATGAAAATGCTTACCGTAAGGCGCTGGATACTCTGCCCATTGAGCTGGACATCGAAGACGCCTAAACCCGATCCACCCGGTTCGGAAACTCCGTGAAATATTTAAAATTAAATTGACAAATTGGGGAGATTTGAAACTTTAACGATCGGACCTGAAAGGTTGTTTTCAAATTCGCCGCTACTTCCCCCTGTAGTTTCAAAAAGACCATTAAGTTGAATTTGAAGTATTACATCGCCATCTTCGCACTCGGAATCGCATTTCATCCGGCAGCAGCATTGGCAAATGAACCTAACATCACTCACGAAAAGGATGAGGTCCATACCGACCTTCAAGCAGGGGTGACCGAAAGTTCGGAATTCTTCCAGTCTCACACCATCGTCAGCTCGCCCCCCAGCGAAAACCATTTCAGAAGCCAACCCACTGCAGTTCCCGAGGCGACGAGTGTTGCCCTCGGACTCCTCGGCCTGCTGCTGATCCTCCGCCGCAGGAAATAATTGAATTCCCTTCTCCCGCTTTCGGTGTCGCGAGTCTGCTTGTTTTGAATAATTGAGCGAATTCAAGAATCTCTTAAACCATCGTCAAGCTTACGACATTTCAAAGTGCTAAGTAATCGCAAGCAACGTCACCACGAGCTTATTTTTTGACTTTAAACCGTAGATCAAATTCATGAAATTGAATTACTTCGTCACGACCACCTTATTGGCCACAAGTCATTCATTTGGAGCAGCTGGGATCTATGACTCTTTTTTATTCACGACAACAACCGGCAGCGCCCCACTTAATTTCTATGATATTGGAGCAGTAACGGTCAACCCGGACTTCCAAAACAGCAATCTGGGCATATTCCAACTCACCGATAATTTGAGACTCGGGGGTCAGGAAAAATCCTCCAAGGACAATGGGACGGACGTCACCTCTCATTCCCTTTTTTGGCGTGTTTGGTTAACAAGTGCCGGGGCATCCGGTTCGTTTGCCTCAGTGAACATGCCATTCCAATGGAACAAAGGAGATTTCAATGCTCCTTCTGGCCTAAATAATGCAGGCTGACCAACAATGGGGCGGCGATGTGCAAGGGAATAATGGCACGCTCGCTTTGTCCACAAATGTAATCCCCCTTTCTGCCGGAGCCTATACGTTAGAAGCTTACTCGCAAATTGCGACAAACTCAGTGAATGCAGCCAATCCGATCGGAAATGTAAACGGCGGCTCCAACTACAGAGCCAACTTCACTGTCGTCCCAGAACCTTCCAGTGCTCCACTTGGACTGCTTGGCTCGCTGCTGCTGCTCCGTCGCAGGCGGTCCATTCAATAAAAGCTCCCTCCCATTCCCCCCATTCCTAACCAAAGCCCAGACGGTCCATTCCGTCCGGGCTTTCTGTTTTTGCCCCCCGGGTAAAACAAGTTCGAGTCGTCCTCTTGATTGTTGGCGTCAGCGTTGGCAGGCCTATTCGCCGTTGTACCGCACCTCATCGTCGTATAATATCTTTCTCGCAAGCATTACAGGAATTTACTCTATCCATCCGAGAATACAAAAGGGCAGATTTGCGCTTCTCCTTTTTTATCGTTTGATTCAACCTTTGGTTGAGCTCGATGGGAATTTTCATCTTTCGATTGCTACTGCTTCTAAAAACCGAACTCTTCTTCTCAAAAGCGATTTTCAACTGTGAGGCGGCCCCGAAAATCCGACCACTCAATGGCTAAACTAAGCTATGGTGGAGAGATGCAGCGGATTGATAGGAAATCATGGATGTTGATTCAAGGGTGAAGTGGCGAGGGACTCGAATTTGGGCTGATGGAGCGTAG